>CALLDR010000162.1 GCA_937997955.1 uncultured Emergencia sp.
CATTCTGAGGCCTCCCGTATGACGGGAGGCCTCAGGGCGTTAAAGATCAGCGCACATAAGGGTCGTACACGATTTCGCCTGTGGTGAGGTCACGGCTGTAGTGCTTGAAGAAATCCCAGATAATGTTGGCATGCTGGGGATAGAGGCAATGTACGATGCTTTCGATGTAGGTGGCGCCCACCATGGGAACACCATTATCATCGGTTTTATACCAGCTGTGCTTGACGTAGTCGTCGTTAATGGTGGTGCGAGTATAGATGTCGGCGTCAAACCCGGCGATGGGGTACGCGTCGTAATCAGCCTCGGGCAGAGGTTCCATCCCGTCAAGCACCATGAGCTGGCTCAGCAGGTTGTAGAAATCCTGGCTGAGTGTTTCGGCCTTGACCATGTTGTATTCGGAAGTGGACACAACAATGGGCACCTGCACGTTTTCAAACAGCTTGGCATCTTCCTCCGTGGGTTCAGCGCCACGGATGCCGGACTGGGGGTACGCCGCCGCGAACAGTTCAGGTGCGCCATAGACAGCACGGATGGTCGCCAGGCTACCCATGGAGAAGCCCGTCACATACACACGCGAGGCATCCAGTGCGGGATAGGTTTCCAGCATGTATTTTACCAGTTCGGGAAGAGCTTGGGAGAGGAAGTCCTTACCGTTGGTAGCCGTGGTATGCAGGTTCTGCTTTTCGGGCGCGACGATGGCCAGACGCTCCTTGCCGGCCAGTTCCAGGAAGCCCTGCCCGTCTACAAACTGGCGCGGATCGTCTCCGCCGCCATGCAGCGCAAGGATCAGCGGAATGGTGCCTTCCTTGGCGGTACCATTGACGATTTCCTCAGGCAGGTACTCATACCAGGTCTGAAGATATTCGCCCTCCTCGGTCTTGATGCCGGAGAAGCGATCATCCACGCGGGTGAATTCATAGATGCCATCGGCCGTAACGCCATTGATAACGGCATTTCGCGGTGAGAGGGAGTAGGGCGCCGAGTCGGAGCCGTAGCCCTGATAAGGCGTGGAGGCACTGTACAGACCCTGTGTAATTTCCTGACCACGCTGGGCCTTAATGAACAGGTTGTAGTAGGCATCGCGGATAATGGCGGTAAGGTCGGGCTGGTCGACATCGAGCGTAACCACCTTGCGCACGGGATAGGCCTGGTTGTAGGAGGTGGTTTTGTCGCCTTCCACGAGCAGCGCATCGGTGCCGTTGACCTTTTCGTACTTGGCCACCACATTCTCGGGCGCATTGACCAGATAAACGGGCACGATGTCGGCAACTTCGCGGATGCGCTCCATGTCGCCGTTCACGAGCAGCATGCCGGCGATGCGGCTGACGTAGTCAAAGGTGCTGGCTACGTAGTTGTTGAGGAAGGTGGCGCCTTCTCCCAGACCGATCACGTAGAGAAAGCCGTAGCCGCCGTAGTAGGAGGCATCCACATAGGTTACGGCCTCGCCGTCCTGTGTCCCGGCGGCGTTGATGGAGAACAAAGCGGTCTGCAGCTCGTAGTAATGCTGCTGGTCCTGAGCGGTAAAGCCCACTTCGGGATCGGAGGGAGTGACCAGAACGATGCTTCCGCGGGCCTCTTCGATGATATCCACCAGTCCCAGTTCCTTGAGATAGGCCAGTGCCTCGTCCTTGGAGGCAAAGGACTGATCCGAATACACCACCAGGTTGGTATTGATGCGCACGGCCGCGTTGATACCGTACATATCAGCGCTGCGGTATACGTAGGTGGTGTCGCCCGGATAGTTGTCCATCACGGGATGGGGCACGTACTTGCCCTGCGGATAGAAGGGTTGCATAGCGGCAGGTGCATTGGCCCGCGCCTCGGTCATGGTTTCAAAGGTGGATTCGTTTCCCAGGGTTGCGACATAGTTCAGGGCCAGCGCGTTGCCAAAGAAACATGCCGTTAAAACGAGCACCAAAAACAGGGAAAGGGATCTTTTCATATATCTCTTCCTTTCGACTTATGCAGATGTCGGTCTGTTGCGGCAGCCGCCGCCGCGGACCCTGCGGCCGCCTGCGGGGCGGAAGGCCAGTCCGCCGGGAAACCTGTATGGCTTGCAAACCGTTGATGCCATTATAGAGGTCGTACGGCGTTCTTCGCAATACCCGGAGGCGCATTCAGTATTATAATGCACGAGATTAAAATGATTCTGAAACAGCGCCAGAAGCATAGGTGAAGCAAAAGGAAGAAAGAACAAAATGCCGTGCAATGCGTTTCATGTTCTGTACGGCGGCAGTGTGGAAGGACTGCTCGTATGGGACGGGGCGCGGATAGAAAGCCGGACCAGTTATACCTGCAAACCAGGGCGCTCTCTATACTCGAAGGGACTGCTCCCACCTAAAGATAGCTTGAGACGGTTGCCATTCTACCAACGGATATACTGGCTCCCGGCTAACATTATCCGGCGAACGCTGTGTCCATGAGTGCCCGGAAAGCCCTTCATTTTTTAGTTGTCCGAAGAAACCTTCGCAAGCGGCGTTATCCGGGGAGCCGCCCTTTTTTGACATGGAGCGCATGAGTCCTGCATACTTCATACGTTCGATTCAGAGCGGCCAACAGAAGGGCAGCCTCTATCTGAAGGCACAATGAGGCAGCAGCCCTCCGGCAAATCGAAAATGACCTGATTCAACTTCTGATCGGCCTGATTGCTGTTGGGAGGGTTGCCAATCGTCCGGCCCAAAACCATACCACTGAAGCTGCCGGTCATGGCGGAGAGATCCACCTTCCATCCAGGAACACATCCTCCATAATAACTGTCAGCAGCTTTTCATCGGGCCGGTCTGCATGGAAGTTGCGAGAAATCATACGATCTGCTTCCGGTAATTTCACCCAAATAGGAGTTGTATTTTTGCCGTTTGGGCGCAGATTCTTACGTTCATACCAGCGATACAGTGTTACGCACTGAAATATCACAGATGGCGTACCACTTCATGCGAAGACCCCAGTTGCTCATCTTCACGCGGGGCATTCTCTTTCTGCTCCTTTGTACAAATAAAATTGTCTTTTCACCGAGTTCAACTTTTCATCCGTACTTCCGTCTCAACCCAGAAGCTCCTATGGTGTGCCGTTTCAGGGCTTGATGATTGTACCATGCCGAAGCTGGTCATTTCAGAGGTGCCCTCTGGCTCGGTTGCGGCGATCCCGGCGTCCTTCGTCCGCCTGGTGACAACATATCTTATGAAATATATCGAGGACTGGTCTGTTTCCATGGCACACCTCATCCATAAACCCATTGAGGCTACGCTGCTCATCGCAGTCTGATTTTTACAGAAGCCCTTCCATAAGTATTCCTTGATATTTCCAGCAAAGATATATCCACAAATAGAGTTTCTATAATATATGAAGTACTCCACGTCATTTATCACAAAATACAAAAAGAATGCAAAAAAAAGCGGCACTTGACAATGATTCACAACCCGAATTGATTGTGTGAAACCTCGTGACGGAAGTCAACGAGGTGCGTGGCTTTTAGCCCGCGTTTTCCAGAAAAATATCAAGCAGAAGGGTGGAAAATGGGCATGGATATGAAAGAAATCATCGCACGGGTGCCGGATTACACCTGCTTTATGACGGTGGACGAGCTGGACCAGAGCACACAGAAGCTGGCGAGCGAGTATCCGGACCGTGTGCAGGTTCGCTGTGTGGGACATTCGCGGGCAGGACATCCTATTCAGCTGATCAAGATTGGGCACGGCAGCAAAAACGCACTGGTCTTTGCTTGCCCTCATCCCAACGAACCTATCGGGTCCCTGACGGT
>CALLDR010000163.1 GCA_937997955.1 uncultured Emergencia sp.
CCTCTCTATATTATCAAAGTGAACAACCTATTACAACTTTAGTATATCAGAACAGATATCGTAGGCAAGCAGGAAAAGCGCCCAGGAACAGAACCAACACATGAAACCGCCTAATCACTGTCCTGAGCGCTTTGCGCCACTTTTGGCGCTTTTTATTTATCCTACGGCGAGCCCCGAAAGCCAGTTAAAAGTGGCGCGGAGCCTTTCGGTTCAGATTACATGAGCTCAGGCCCTTGCATTTCTCGCGGCGGCTCTGCCGCCGCGCTTCACTCTGTTATCCGAACCGCCTTGTCTGGTCATTTGATCATTTGCTCTCCACCCACGCCGCGTCCTCGGCGTAGATGACAAAACGGTCTTTGATGTCGATGTGGCCGCCTTTAAGTTCGGCCACCCGAAGGCCACCTGATCCGGCAGCGTTTCCGCTGCCGGCCGCCAGTCCTTCACCGCTCTTTTCCCTTTTGGGCTCATCGCCGTCTGCGGCCGAAGGCCGCAGACGCACATGGCCGTCGGGAGCCAGCAGCTTGACGCACCAGGCGTGACCAGCTTTAAATCCTTCTTCTCCGTCCATGGTGGTGACCCGTACTGAATCTACCTTTCCAGAATAGAACAATTCAGCGGGCGTAATGATGGACAGATCTACCGCTCTACTGCTCATGACCGGACCCCTCCTCAGCTGCCTCCGGTTCCGCCAGCGTCTTCTGTTCCGCCAGCGTCTTCAGATCCGTGGCCGTCTCCAGCTCCGCGGCTTCCTTCTGGGCCGCGGCTTTCGCCTGAGGCTTCTGAGCTGCCGGGCCCGCTTGGGCAGCCTGAGGCTCCTGAGCCTCCTGAATCTCCTGCGCTGCCAGGCCCGATTGGGCCGCCTGAGGCTCCTGCGCCTCCTGGGACGCCGCGTACTTGGCATACACGTCGTCGATGGAACCTGCGAACAGGAACATGGATTCCGGAATATGGTCACAATGCCCCTGCAAAATTTCCTGGAAGCCGCGAACCGTCTCCGCGATCGGCACGTAGGCGCCCTTCATGCCTGTAAACTGTTCCGCCACGCTGAAAGGCTGGGACAGGAAACGCTGGATCTTTCTGGCTCTGGTCACAGTCTCCTTATCCTCTTCCGAAAGCTCATCCATGCCTAAAATGGCGATAATATCCTGCAGCTCTCTGTACTTCTGCAGCACCTTCTGCACGCCGCGGGCGGTTTCATAGTGCTCTTCACCTACGATAAGCGGGTCCAGGATTCTCGACGTGGACGCCAGCGGGTCCACCGCCGGATAGATACCCAGCTCCGCGATGGAGCGGGACAGCACCGTGGTCGCGTCCAGATGGGCGAAGGTGGTTGCCGGCGCCGGATCCGTCAAGTCGTCCGCCGGAACATATACCGCCTGCACGGAAGTGATGGAGCCGTCTTTGGTAGATGTGATCCTCTCCTGCAGCGCTCCCATTTCCGTAGCCAAAGTCGGCTGATAGCCGACCGCCGACGGCACTCTTCCCAGCAGCGCCGAAACCTCCGAGCCTGCCTGGGTGAAACGAAAGATATTGTCGATAAACAGCAGTACGTCCTGCTTCTTCTGGTCTCTGAAATACTCCGCCATGGTCAGCCCCGTCAAAGCCACTCTCATTCTTGCTCCCGGCGGCTCGTTCATCTGTCCGAAGACCATGGCCGTCCTGTCCAGAACACCGGAATCCTTCATCTCGTGGTACAGGTCGTTGCCTTCTCTGGTTCTCTCTCCGACCCCGGCGAACACGGAAATACCTCCATGCTCCGTAGCGATGTTGTTGATCAGCTCCTGAATCAGCACCGTTTTGCCTACGCCGGCGCCGCCGAACAGACCGATCTTTCCGCCTTTGGTATACGGCGCGATCAAGTCTATGACCTTGATGCCCGTCTCAAAGATCTGGGAAGTCGTATCCTGGTCCTCAAACTTAGGCGCGCCTCTGTGGATCGAATGCTGTTCCTCAGTTTCCACCGGCCCCCTCTCGTCGATGGGCTCCCCGAGGACGTTGAACAGGCGCCCCAGCACCTGCTCGCCCACCGGCACCTTGATAGGCTCTCCCGTGTCAAAAGCGTCCATGCCCCGCGACAGGCCATCCGTGGAGGACAGCGCCACGCAGCGTACCTCTTCGTCGCCGATATGCTGATGGACCTCCGCCACCACCTCTCGTCCGTCAAGAGGGATCCGCACCGCGTTCAGCAGCTCCGGCAGTTCCTCCGGCTGGAAGCGGATGTCGATGACCGGTCCTATGATCTGATGTATTTTCCCCTTATGCATATAGTTCACCTCCAAAATCCCTGTTTTACTGCGAAGCGCCCGATCCGGCCACGATCTCGATGATCTCGTCGGTGATCTGCGCCTGCCGCGCGTGGTTATATGCCAGCTGCAGCTTATCCAGAATCTCCCTCGCGTTGTCGTTGGCGCTTTCCATGGCCGTCCGGCGAGCCGCATACTCGCAGGCGGCCGACTCGATACACGTGCTGTACAGCATCAGTTCTATGTACTGCGGCACCAGGTAGTCAAAGACTGCCTCCGCCGACGGTTCGTACTCGATCAAAGGGTGTCCGCCGCCGCTCTTTCCCTCCGGCGAGGCTGCCCGGCGTTTGACACTCTGTTCTTCTTCCGCGTTTCTGCTTCCGGCGATAACCTCCGTTTCCAAAGGGAGCAGCCGCTTGCACCGGACCTCCTGGCAGAGCGGGTTGACATAAGCCGTATAGATCATGTCGACCTCGTCGATCTCCCCTTCCAGATACCGCTGGATCAGCGGCCCGCTGATTTCCTGCGTCTCCTGAAAGGTCACCGTGTCCGCGGGAGCGTCGTGAGACATCAGTATCTCCGCACCGTGGTGTGCGAAGTATTCCCGCCCCTTGGACCCTATGGTGACCATCTTCACATGATCGGCGTCGCCGCCCCAGGCAGACAGAGCTTCCTCTGCCGCCCGGATTACATTTCCGTTAAAGCTGCCGCACAGCCCGTTGCTGCTGGTGATGACCACGTAACAGCGCTTTTCCGGCCGTCTGCTGCCTTCCAGATACTTGCCAGGCACATAAGATGTATCCGCGAAGATCCGCCGCATCGAATCCAGCAGTTCACCCATATATAGCCTGGAATGATCGTAGACAGCTCTGGCCCTGCGCAGCTTAGCCGCTGAAACCAGCTTCATGGCTCCGGTGATTCTTTCCGTGCTTTCCACGCCCTTCATCCTCTTGCGGATGGTCTGCATCTGTTCAGCCATGGACGAATCCCACCTTTTTGAATTTCTCAATGGCCGCGATCAGCTGTTTCTCCGTCCTCGGGCTGAAATCTCCCTTCTTGTGGATTTCTCTGATGATCCCCGGCTCATGCTCTTCCATATAGCGTTCGTACTGTTTCTCAAATTCCGCGATATCCTCCGGCGGAACGTCGTCCATGTAGCCGCCCGACGCCGCGTACAGCAGCATGACCTGCGAGGCCACATCTACCGGATGATACTGGCTCTGCTTCAGAATTTCCATCAAGACCCTGCCGTGCTGCAGCTGTTTCTTCGTAGCCGGGTCCAGGTCGGAGCCGAACTGAGAAAAGCTGAGCAGCTCACGGTATTGGGCCAGGGCCAGCTTGATGCTTCCCGCTACCTTCTTCATCGCTTTGATCTGGGCGTTGCCGCCTACTCTGGATACAGAGATGCCCGCATTGATGGCCGGTCTCTGCCCGGAGAAGAACAGCTCGCTTTCTAGAAAGATCTGACCGTCCGTAATGGAGATCACGTTGGTCGGAATGTACGCCGATACGTCTCCGCCCTGGGTCTCTATGATCGGCAGCGCCGTAATGGACCCGCCTCCCATCTCGTCGGACAGCTTCGCCGCCCGCTCCAGAAGTCTGCTGTGCAGGTAGAACACGTCTCCCGGATAGGCTTCACGTCCTGGCGGTCTGCGAAGCAGCAGGGACATGGCCCGGTAGGCTACCGCGTGTTTGGACAGATCGTCGTAGATGATCAAAACGTCTCTGCCGCGGTACATGAAGTATTCGGCGATGGCACACCCGGCATAAGGCGCGATGTACTGCAGCGGCGCTTCCTCGCTGGCCGTGGCCGATACCACGATGGTATAGGCCATGGCTCCCTGGTTTTCCAGATTCTGAACCAGCTGGGCCACGGTGGAATTTTTCTGCCCGATGGCCACATAGATGCAGATTACATCTTGATCCTTCTGGTTGATGATGGCGTCTACGGCGATGGCCGTTTTGCCCGTCTGCCTGTCGCCGATGATCAGCTCACGCTGACCCTTGCCGATAGGCATCATAGCGTCTATGGCTTTGATGCCGGTCTGCAGCGGCTCGTTGACCGACTTTCTCTGCAGAACGCCCGGTGCCGGAAATTCCACCGGCCGCTTTTCTGTGGTCTCGATGGCTCCCTTGCCGTCGATGGGACGGCCCAGAGCGTCTACCACTCTTCCGATCATGGCCTCCCCCGCGGGGATCTGGACTACCGTCCCCGTAGGCTTCACCACGTCGCCCTCGCCGATCTCCCGGTCGGAACCCAGAATGACGGCGCCTACGTTGTCCTCTTCCAGGTTCAGCGCCATGCCGAAGGCTTCTCCCGGAAACTCCAGCAGCTCGCCGGACATGCATCTCTTCAGCCCGTATATACGGGCGATGCCGTCGCCTACCTGCATGACAGTACCGAAATCGGAGATTTCCAGCTGCCGCGTATAGTTTTTGATCTGTGCTTTGATCAGACTGCTGATCTCATCAGGTTTCAGATTCATATGTATTCCCCCTTTGCTGCATAAATCTCAGACTGTCCCGAAGTCCTTCCAGCGCGGATTTCACCGTGGCGTCGATCATCTTGCCGGCCACCTGTACCCTGACGCCGCCCAGTATGGACGGGTCGACGCGGTTCTTCAGCGTTACCTTCTTCCCTAGCAGCTTCCCGGTCTCCTCCTCAAAGGAGTGAAGCTCTTCCTCTGTCAGAGGCAGTGCGGAATAGATTTTGCCGTAGGCCTCATTTCGCCAGGCGTCCTTCCGCTTCAGGTAATTTTTCACGATGGCGTGGTACTGACCGCAGCGATTGTGATCGATGAGGATATATAAGAAGGAAAGAACCTCTTCTCTGACACCGCTGCCAAAGATATCCCTTATCATGCTCTTCTTTTCTCTTGCCGTCACCGCCGGGCTGCTCAGCAGCTGTGTAAAATCCTTTTCTTCCTTGAATATCTCATCGATGGCTTTGATCTCTTCTTCTATCTCACAGACCTGCTCAAGCTCCTTTGCCGCATCAAAGAGTGCTTTGCCGTAGGTCATGGCTATGACGTTTTCCATGGATGCTCACCTGCCTCCTGCAAGATCTGCTCTACGATCTGTTTCTTCCGCTCCGGCGTCAGCTCCTCCTGGAGGATCTGCTCCGCGGCCAGCAGAGCCATGTCGCTGATCTCCTCCTGCAGGGCTTTTCTCGCGTGGTATTCCTCACGCCGGATCTCTTTCTGCGCGTGCTCGATCAGATTCCTGGCCTTTTTGTCAGCTTCGTCCACGATCTCGCCCGCCTGCAGCTTTGCCGCAGATCTGGCCGCTTTGACGATCTCTCTGCCTTCATCGTCCGCCTTCTGCAGCTTTTCTTCGTACAGCTGCAGCTTCTCTTCTGCTTCCCGGTTCACATCCTCCGCGCGCAGCAGAGAATCGGTGACCATCTTTTCCCGCGCTTCCATGAAATTATGTACTTTCTCAAAAAAGAAATGTTTCAAGATCAGGAAGAGGACCAGAAGTGTCACCACGGTGAACAGAAGGTTCCAGTCCACGTATAGAAGCGGCTGATATACTTTCATCCTGACCGCCCCCTAGAGCTTACTGAAGAGCATGATCGCGATGACAAAGCTCAGTACGCCTACGGTCTCCATGATGGCCATACCCAGGATCATGGTCGTACGGATCGTACTCTTCTCCTCCGGCTGTCTCGAAATGCCCTCCAGCGCTTTGCCAAGGCCGATGCCCTGGCCGATACCGATACCTGCCGCTGCAAGACCCATCGCCAGGCCTGCGCCGATTCCTATGATTCCCATTCCCATTTTGTACCTCCTAATTCTAATGCTCAGTTTGAATCTCCTTTTGATGTGATGCCTGCCATGGCTGTGGTCAGAAACACCATGGTCAGCATGGTAAAGATGTATGTTTGGATCACCGGCTCAAACATATCGAAAAAGCCGTTTAAAGGCAGTACTGTCACGGCCCGCAGGAACGGAATGTCGCTGACAAAGCCGCTCAGATATTCCATCAGGGCCATCCACAGGTCCACGATGATCATGCCGCCCAGAATGTTGCCGAACAGTCGCAGAGACAGTGAGATCGGAAGTGTCACTTCCTCCAGCAGCTTGATCGGCAGTACCACCGGATACGGGTCCATCATCTCCGCCAGACGCCCCCGGACGCCCAGTTTATGTACGCCCATGAACTGGATCAGGATAAACGTCATGCCCGACAGGGCAAAGGTGACGTTGAGATCCGCCGTGACCGGCCTGAGTCCCAGAAGCCCCAGCAGGCTGCCGCAGAGAATGAACGCGAACAGGCTGCCTATGTAAGGCGCGAATTTTTCGTTTTCCTTCCCCATATTCTCCCGGGTGTACCGATAGATCCAGTCCACGATGTACTCCGCCGCGATCTGCTTTCCCCTGGGCACGGTCTTAAGGCCGCTCCCCAGAAAGATGCCCGCCGCCGCGATAACTGCCGCGATGATGAGGCCCCACACCGTGCTTTCCGTCACTACGATTTCTCCGTCCGCAAAGCTGGCGATGATTCTCGGTCCCAGGGTTTCAAAGCTTACCATATGCTTTCGCCTCCTTTCTTTATGGGATCCAGGGATCTGCATCAAAAATCACAAAAGCCTCCCTGCGGTGCAGGAAGGCTCTGAGTTTCTTATTCTGTAAGATGCTGTGAAGTACGCTGTGATCCTTACGAAAATGAAGCTGGTGGCTTCCGCCCCTGATGTAAAATCTCCTGTAATACCCGAATATCCAAGGATAAACAGGGAAATCACAAGCGCCTCACAACGCAAACTGTAAACCTGAGGGTCTTTTCCCTGTTCATTTGGAACTAAAACATATTATAGTCCTTCCAGGGAAAAAGTAAATAAGACTTTTGTTCTGATTTTCGATCATTTGTGATAAGTTTCGTGGCGGATAATTTTAAAACTTCTGTACACCTGCTCCAGCAAAATGACCCGCATCATCTGATGGGGAAAAGTCATCTGGGAAAAGGACAATCTGAAGTCAGACCTTTTGCTTACTTCCTCTGATAATCCAAGGCTTCCGCCGATGACAAAGGCGATATTGCTGCGTCCGCTGACGGCCAGACTGTCGATTTTCTCAGCCAGCTTTTCGGAGGGCAGTTCTTTGCCCTTTACCTCCAAGGTGATCACATACATGTTGTCCCGGAGCCTCTTCAGGATCTCGGCTCCTTCTGCTTCTTTCACCGCCTGCTCTTCGGCAGGTCCGGCTCTGTCGGGCAACCGAGCTTCTTTCAGCTCTACGATGTCCAGGCTGCAGTAGCCGGAAAGGCGTTTCGCATACTCCGCCACTGCCTGGGTCCAGTATTTTTCTTTCAGCTTTCCGACGCAGATCACTGAGATATTCAAAAGTCACACCTCCATAAAATCGCCTGCCTCGTCTCTGGCGGCGATGGTCAGGGTCAGGTCTTTGTCTATGTAAAGATCTTCTTCAAATAAGATGTTCCGGATGGTCAGATACGCCTGCCCCGGCGTGTTGTTCTCTTTGCTGAGATGGGCCAGGACCACCTTAGGCACGCCGCCCGGTCCGACGTGTTGACTGCCCCCGTCGGACACCCTTTGATGGCGGATGGGAGAGCGCAGCATGCGGCAGAGTATTTCTCCGGCGGTCTCGTTGGACAGATGGCCTTTTTCCCCCAGGATGCGCCGTTTCAGGCTGTAGGGGTACGCGCCCATCTTCAGGATGTTGACTTCGTGGTTGGCCTCCAGGACCAGCAGATCCGCCGCGGCGATGTGTCTCTCTATTTCCGGGGAAATGCAGCCGGTGTCGGTGACGATGGTCAGGCGGCGGCCCCCGGACTGCAGGGTAAAGCCCATAGGCTCGGCGGCGTCATGGGACAGATCAAAGGGCGTCACCTGGATATCGCCGATGTCCCACGGCTCTCCGGCCCGCACAGTATAACCCTTTCCCGGCTCGATCACGTCGCTGAGGGCCCCCAGGGTGCCGCCGGACGCGCATACCCGGGCGTTTACGGCTTTCCTTGCGACCATGCGAAGGCTGCGGACGTGGTCGATGTGCTCGTGGGTGATCAGGATACCGGAAAGGTCGGCCGGGTCGATGCCCTTCTCCGCCAGTCCCGCGAAGACCCGCTTGCCGGTAATGCCTACATCTATCAAAATTGTGGTCGTATCACTCTTCGCCAGGTAGCAGTTGCCGGAGCTGCCGCTGGCGAAGGAACAAAATCGTAATGCCATACTTCACCTCGTTTTCGTCATACGAGGATAGTATAACATAATTAATAGGAGGTATCCAGTGATAAAATTTCCTCCGCCAGGCTCATAGCTACGGCAGAAAAAACGGCGGAATTGGAAAATTCACATTGATTTTCTTTGATTTTCGTTGTACTTTCCGGGAAAATAAGGCATAATAAATATGTGAAAAAATACGAGGGGGAAATCTATGACGATTTTGAGAATGTATACGGACGGAGGCTGCCGCGGCAACCAGAGCGATACCAACGCCGGAGGCTGGGGCTGTATCCTGGAATTCGGCGAACATAAGAAAGAGATCTTCGGCGGCGAGATGAACACCACCAACAACCGCATGGAGCTGACGGCGGTCATCGAAGGTTTCCGCGCCCTGAACCGGGACGGACAAACCGTGGAGGTCTTTTCTGACAGCGCTTACGTATCCAACTGCTTTCGGGAGAAATGGTACGAGAGCTGGGAGAAGAACAAATGGCGCAACGCGGCGAAAAAATCCGTAGAGAACCAGGATCTATGGAAGGAACTGCTGTCTTTGGTCAGATGTCACAACGTCCGGTTCTTCCGGGTCAAAGGTCATGTCAATCTGAACAGCAAATCCACCAATACCGACGCCTTGTATCAGAAATTTACCGGCTGGAATGGAAACCGCTTCAGCTATGAGGACTTTGTCTACGTAACAGAGATGAACAACCGGGCTGATGAGCTGGCGAACATGGGCATGGACAGGGTAATAGAGAGAAGTCAGGGTTGACGGTTTGGCAAAACAGCTGTATTTTGCTGAAATGCCAAACGATTTGCCAAACTTTCGCGAGCTGGTTTGGCAAAATGGCCGCTTTTTGCTGAAATGCCAAACGATTTGCCAAACTTTCAGGAGCTGACCGCGAAGCAAGAACAAAATTGGAACCAATAAACGAATAACAGATAAATAAAGGAGTGAACTACTTATGGAAAGAATTGTAGGAACTGTTTCAAGAGGCCTGCGGGCCCCGATCATCAAAGAAGGCGACGATCTGACCCAGATTGTCATCGACACTGTCATGGAAGCGGCTAAAGCCGGCGAATTTACCATTCAGGACAGAGACGTTCTGGCCGTGACCGAATCCATTCTGGCGAGATCCCAGGCCAATTACGCTACCAAGGATCAGATCGCTGCCGACGTAAAAGCCAAGCTGGGCGGAGAGACCATCGGCGTCATCTTCCCGATTTTGAGCCGGAACCGGTTTGCCATCTGCCTGCGCGGCATCGCCCGCGGCGCGAAGAAAATCGTACTGATGCTCAGCTATCCGTCCGATGAAGTAGGCAATCACCTGGTCGACATCGACCTGCTGGACGAGAAGGGCATCAACCCGTACTCTGACGTGCTGACCCAGGAACAGTTTGAATCTCTGTTCGGCAAATCCAAGCATACATTTACCGGCATGGATTACGTAAATTACTACAAAGGCATCATCGAAGAGGAAGGGGCTGAAGCAGAGGTCATTTTCTCCAACGATCCCCGCACGATCCTGAACTATACGAAGAACGTGCTGACCTGCGATATCCATACCCGGGTAAGAACCAAGAGACTGCTCCGCCAGGCAGGCGCTGAAGTGGTCTGCGGTATGGATGACATTCTGACCGCAAGCGTAGACGGCAGCGGCTACAACGACAAATACGGCCTGCTGGGCTCCAACAAATCCACGGAGGATTCCATCAAGCTGTTCCCGATCCACTGCCAGGAGTTCGTCGACGGCATCCAGAAGAAGCTGAACGTGCTGACCGGAAAGACCGTAGAAGTCATGGTCTACGGCGACGGCGCGTTTAAAGACCCTGTAGGCAAGATCTGGGAGCTGGCTGACCCTGTCGTTTCCCCAGGCTACACCAAAGGCTTGGAAGGCACGCCGAACGAGGTGAAGCTGAAATATCTGGCAGACAACGAATTCGCGGACCTGAAGGGCGACGAACTGAAGGAAGCCATCAGCAACTACATAAGGAATAAGGACGCTGAGCTGGGCGATTCCATGGTCGCTCAGGGCACCACCCCGCGCCGCCTGACCGATTTGATCGGCTCCCTATGCGACCTGACCAGCGGCAGCGGCGACAAAGGAACACCGTTCATCTATATCCAGGGCTATTTCGATAACTATACAAAATAACCCGATTGAATGAGCTGCCCTATAGCGCGCCCATAAAGCGAACTGGCTGGACAGAGCGAAACGGCCGCGTAAAATCAGGGAAATTTGTCCTAAATGCGCGGCGTTTCATCATGAATTACGAATTGAGAGCGTAAGCGGTTTATCCGCCTGCGCTCTTTTTAATTCCCTTCCCTACCAGCTCTTCTTTTCCCTGGAGCTGTCATGATTGCTTTTGCGTTCTTCAACCATTTTTACGAACCATTCCACCATGGCAGGATCATAGTGGGAGAAGAACGAGCTTTCCTCCTTATCCAGAGCCGCGATGGCCTTCATATCCTCTTCATCCAGCACAAAGTCAAATACATGGAAATTCTCTTCCATCCGCTCTCTATGCGTAGACTTTGGAATCACCACCACGCCCCGCTGCAAATGCCACCGCAGCATGACCTGTGCCGTGGTCTTGCCGTATTTTTCTCCGATTGCGGAAAGGACGGGATTTTCGAACAGACCTCCCCGCCCCTCGCCAAAGGGCGCCCACGCCTCGATTTGTACCTGATATTTATCCATATATTCCTTGGCGCGTATCTGCTGATTGTACGGGTGTGTTTCCACCTGATTTACCATCGGCCTGATTTCCGCAAAGGAAGCGATGTCCACCAGGCGGTCAGGATAGAAGTTGGAAACGCCGATGGCTCTGACCTTTCCCTCTTTGTACAGTTCCTCCAAAGCGCGGTAAGCGCCGTAATAGTCCGCGAAGGGCTGATGGAGCAGGATCAAATCCAGATAAGAGGTCTGAAGCTTTTTCATGGACGCCAGCACTGACTTTTTCGCCTGCTCATAGCCGTAGTGTTCAATCCATACCTTTGTGGTAAGGAAAATTTCTTCCCTGGAAACGCCGGATTTTACAATGGCATTTCCCACCTGCTCCTCATTGAAGTAGCTTTGAGCGGTATCCAGAGAACGATAGCCTACATCTAAAGCGTCCAAGACACAGCGCTCACATTCCTCCTGCGTTACCTGATAGACGCCGTAGCCAAGCTGGGGCATCTTCAAACCGTTATATAAAGTCACATATTCCATTTTAATCATCCTCCTGTTCTTTCTCAAACTCCTTTGCCACAGTTTCCAGCAGATCGCGGATATGCAGATGCTGCGGACAGGCTTTTTCGCACCTGCCGCATTTGACGCACGCCGAAGCTTTTCTTTTTCTCCTCCCGCTGTCTCTCCTTATTGACTTTTTCACGGTGGATTGTTAAGATATCCTTGCAAGCTCGACTATAATATACAACTTAAAGTTAACTTTAAGTCAAGAGGTTTTCAAAAAAATTTTAAGGAGCTTTACTATGTTCTATACGATTGGAGAAATGGCAAAAAGGCTGAACGTAGCGCCTTCCACGCTGCGATATTACGACAAAGAGGGACTTCTGCCCTTCGTGGAGCGTTCCGACGGCGGCATCCGCATGTTTAAGGATTCTGATTTTGGATGGCTTTCTACCATCGAGTGTCTGAAAAAAACGGGGATGCCGATCAAAGAGATCAAGCATTTTATTGACTGGTGTATCGAAGGTGATGCTACCATAGACAAAAGGCTGGCTTTAATTAACAGGCAGCGGGAAGCCTCGCTGCAGCAGTTAAAGCAGGTGCAGGATACTCTGGATATGCTTGATTATAAGCGCTGGTATTATGAAACGGCAAAGGCGGCAGGAACCTGCGACGTCCACAAAACCATGCCAGAAGAGGATATACCGGAAAAATATCATGTTTTCATAAAGAGAGCAAAGGGATTGGACACAGAATAAAACTCTGTGCGGAAGATTTCTCAGCCACACAGAGTTTTTATTTTCTTTATGACCCGCCGCCATTTCAGGGGGCGGTTTTTTTCATTTTGAACAGCCGCTGTTTTGATCGGCGAAGCTTTTGGTCGGAAAAACTTTTGATCGGAAAGCTTTTGACCGGTCAGCCCTTTGATCAAAAAAGCTTTTGCTTAGAGCAGCTGAATCGTTCCATTGGCGGTCAGTACGATAGCCGCTACCAGCGCGATCATCAGGCAGATGCAGATGACCATGTCCACGGTAGTCGCAAAGTACTTCTCGCCTTTTTTCTTTCTGTTATACAGGTACATCAGCGTTCCAGGCGCGTACAATATGGTCGCTGCCAAGATGTACGTTACGCCGCTGGCATAGAGAAGCCATACGCCGTAAACGGAGCCGATAATGGCCGATAATCCACGCTCCGGCTTTGTTATGGTTGCCTTCTTCCAGACCCTCACCTCTGATCACCAGCTTCAGGTAATAGAAAGCGGAGAATACGTAAGGTACCATGATGGCGCTGGTGGACAGCGCGTAAACTGCCTGATAAGCGCTTGCGTTGATGTAGATTACCACGATGAAGAACTGGACGATCGCCGCGGACGCGATGACGGACCAGGTCGGAGCTTTAAACTTGTTGGTCTTGGCAAGGCCTTCCGGGAACGCGCCCTGCTGTGCCGGGCCATATGCGCTGTCCACACACAGGATCGTGTAGGAGAACATCGCGCCGCCCAGGGAAACGACTACGCCCAGATTGACGAGAGCCGCGCCCCATGGACCTACAACTGCTTCCAGCACGCCAGCCAGCGGTGGATTTCCTAAATTCGCCAGTTCCTCCGCAGGCATAACGCCCATGCTGAGGAAGGAGATCAGGAAATACAGCACGAACAGAGAAGCGAAGGAAATGATCGTTGCCTGTCCGGAAACTCTCGTGTTTTTTCCTCTTCCGGAGAGTACGACCGCGCCTTCGATTCCGATGAAGATCCATACTGTCGTATATACGGTGGACTTTATCTGCTCCATCAAAGACATTCCGCTGCCTTCGCCGTAGAAGTTGTCCATAAAGATATCCATCTTAAATGCACTGCCCAAAATAATGGCGATAACGGTAACCAGGATCGGAATTGCCTTTGCCACAACGACGACGGCGTTGATCGCTACAGCCTGATTTACGCCGCGAAGTACCAGCAGAGACAGCGCCCATATGATAACGGAAGCGATCACCATGGAGAACAAATTGGTTCCATCGCCGAAAACAGGGAAGAAGTTTCCCAGAGTTTCAAACAAAAGGGCGATGAAAGCCAGCTGCGCCAATAACGCGCTCATCCAATAGCCCCAGGCTGAATTGAAGCCTACGTACTCGCCGAAGCCCTGCTGGGCATAGCTGTAAATTCCGCTGGTCAACTCGGTCTTTACGACGCTGAGCTTAAAGAAACACAAAGTCAGGCCCAGCATACCAATGCCGCAGATCAGCCAGCCGAGAAGAACCGCCAGGGTATGCGCGCCGCCGGCAGCAAAGTCTCCGGATAAGCTGAAGACGCCGCTGGCAAGGGTTGTTCCAATTGCAAATAAAGATAATTTGACAACGCCCAAGCCCTGTTCATTATTTTTATTACTCATAAATTATACCTCTTGTCTTTTCTTTTCTTTTTCAAAATTCACACAGACTAGAATCTCAGGGACAGGCAGGACAGTCCGCCGTCGATCTTTCTGTATTCGGAAGTGTCAACGGTCAGAGTCTTGTAGCCCAGATCCTGTACTGCCTTCAGCACTGCCGGATAGCCTTCCGGTACGATAACCGTATCGTTGACCCAGATGCAGTTTGCCGCGTAGGCTTCTTCTTCCGGGATCACGACCTTGTTGTACTTCTCAAACTCAGGCTTGGTGATGAACTCGCCGGATACCAGCATGTTGTTGTCTTCCAGATAGTTTACGCCTGTCTTTAAGTGCAGTACCTCTTCCAGCTTGACTTCGGAGCAGGTCAGGCCGTATTTCTCCAGGATCTCGGTCAGCTGTCTGATGCCCTCTTCGTTGGTTCTCGCGCTGCGGCCTACGTAGAAGTGGTCGCCTACCATCATGACGTCTCCGCCTTCCAGGGTTCCCGGAGCTTTGATGTATTCGATCTGGTCGTCGGAGAAGAACTTCTTCACCGCGCCGATGATCTCGTCCTTTTCACCGTTTCTGGAAGCCGCGCCAGGGTTGGTGATGATGGCGCACTTTCTGGTGATCAGGGCAGGGTCCTCTACGAAGCAGGAATCCGGATATCTCTCGTCCGCTTCCAGAACAGTTACGTCTACATCGCACTGCTTCAGAGCCTCGATATACGCGTCGTGCTGCTTCAGAGCCAGCTCGTAATCAGGAATTCCCGGGTAGTCCCCGCCAGAGATGCCATCTTTGATTGCGCTGCACGGTCTTCTTACGATTACATGATTAAACTTTTTCATTGTTCGGTCTCCTCTTAAATTAAATAAGATAAAATAAGTAAGCTGAAGTGGTGTGTCCACTTCTCTGAAATATATTATATTACTGTATTCAATATTTTTCAACAGCGAATTTACAGAAATATAGAATATTTTGTATTACGGATACACGATCCGCTGCCGGAGCGCCCGATTTCAGGTCCGATTTCGTCCCTTTTCCCCTTTTCTCTTTGCGTTTTTATAGATATGCTGGATCCGCTCTGCTGGCACGTACTCTTTTGTCAGGGGCCTGTCTATTGTCCGCGCTGGGCTGGCGCAAAGCGGCTGGCCCCATCGCTTTCGCACATGGGGCCAGCCGCTTTGTTTACAGTGCCGTTTTGATCGTTGTCATATGGTGACCTGTTCCCGGTCAGGGTGCTGCCCGGACCATCCTGTCTGGGGCATGGTATCCAATCGGAACATATCTTCCCGGCTGATCTCAAAGTGGAAGATGTTCTGATTCTGCTTCATCCGTTCCACGGAAGAGGACTTCGGCAGCGGTATCACCTGTTTCTGCAGGGCATAGCGCAGACACAGCTGGGCGGCGCTTACGCCGTACTTCTCCGCCAGGGACAGCACCAGGGCGTCCCTGTCCAGCCGCTGCCGTCCCAGCGGGCTCCACGCCTGCACCTGTATCCCCTGTTCCTGACAGTACCGCACCGCGGCCTCCTGACAATAGCCCGGATGAAATTCCAGCTGATTGACCATAGGTCTGATCCCGCAGTTTTCCAGCAGATTTTCGATGTGATGCGGCAGGAAATTGCTGAGGCCGATCGCTCTGACCTTTCCCTCCGCGTACAGCTCCTCCAAAGCGCGCCACGTCTCGATGTCCAGCGCCTTCCAGTCGGCATAGTCCGGCGCAGGCAGCGGCCAGTGGATCAAATACAGGTCCAGGTACTCCGTACCCAGCCGCTTTAAGGTCTGTTCAAAGGCCTTTCTGGCGTTTTCGCGGCCCATTTCGTCCTTCCACAGCTTTGACGCGATAAAGAACTCCTCCCGCGGAAGGCCGCTGTTCCGGATCGCCGTGCCCAGATAGGTTTCTGTTCCATAAAATGACGCCGTGTCAAAATAGCGGTATCCCGCCTCGATGGCTCTCCTGATGACGTTTTCGCTCTCATCTTCCGCCGCTTTGTAAGTCCCGAAGGCGACGCAGGGAATTTCAACTCCGTTGGACAGGGTATAGCAGTCGTAAATACTGTTCATGGCAAATATCTCTCCTATTGAAATGATTTTCTCAGATCTCTTACCATATTGTAGCAGTTCCCGCGTGGAGATGCAACGACGGCCGCCCCGACATTTTATCACCGTGGCCCGCACAGATACGCGCCCGCCCTGAGACTGTCACAGGGCGGGCGGATACAGATTATAAAACGGGCAAAAATCCTTTGCCGATTACATATTACATCAGAGGAACTTCCTCAGATATTTCAGCGTCCGGATCATTTGGGACACGTAGCTGCACTCATTGTCGTACCATGCGACTACGCGGACCTCGTAGATGTGGGTGCCGCACTTCTGCGCCAGGGTCTGGGTGGCGTCAAAGAGAGAGCCGTAGTTCATGCCGATGATGTCGCTGGATACCAGCTCTTCCTCAGTGTATCCGAAGGAATCATTTGACGCAGCCTTCATAGCAGCGTTGATGCCCTCTACAGAAACGCTGTCCGTCTCGTCCTTTAAGGTAGCGTCCAGGATAGTGATGGAGCCGGAAGGTACCGGTACCCTCTGTGCTGAGCCGATCAGCTTGCCGTCCAGCTCAGGAATGACCAGGCCGATGGCCTTTGCCGCGCCGGTGCTGTTTGGCACGATGTTGATAGCGCCCGCTCTCGCCCGGCGGAAATCCCCTTTTCTGTGCGGGCCGTCCAGGATCATCTGATCGCCGGTGTAGGCGTGGATGGTGGTCATAAATCCTGTGCGCACCTCGCGATAGTCATTGAGGGCCTTTGCCATAGGGGCCAGGCAGTTGGTGGTGCAGGAGGCCGCGGAAATGATGTCGTCCTCGGCAGTCAGCGTCTCATGGTTGGTTCCGTAAACGATGGTCTTCAGATCGTTTCCCGCAGGAGCGGAAATGAGAACCTTCTTCGCTCCGGCACGAAGATGGGCTTCAGACTTGGCCTTGGAGCAGAAAAAGCCCGTACATTCTAAAACGATGTCGATGCCCATCTCCTTCCACGGCAGCTTCTCCGGTTCCTTCTCAGACAGGATCGTGATCCTCCTGCCGTCTACGGTGATGGAGCTGTCGTCGCTGGTCACAGTATGACCATGATAGCCGCCCTGTACGCTGTCATATTTCAGCAGATGGGCCAGCATTCCAGGGTCAGTCAGGTCGTTGATCGCCGCGACTTCCATCGTCTCGTCCTCAAAGATCTGTCTGAAAGCCAGCCTTCCAATTCTTCCGAATCCGTTAATTGCAATTTTTGTCATGTTAGATATCCTCCTCATCTTCTCTCATTATTATGTTCAATATCTACTCTTTCTTTACCTGTTCTGCCTGATAAACCGTGGTATGCTGCTCATATGCCAGGTGCTCCATCCGGTCTGTAATGATGCGCGCTTCGTTGAGAGCCGCAAAGGTCACAGAAGAAATTCGCCCGAACTTGGCGTGGTCCGCCAGCACATAAGCCTCGGCGGACTGCTTCATCACCGCTGTCTTTACAGCCGCTTCGCTGATATCCGGCGTGGTAAAGCCCCGATCCAGATCGATGCCGTTGGCCCCCATGAAGCACTTTGAGAAATTATACTGGCCGATGGCTTCCACCGCCGTGGTCCCCACCGCGGCTTCCGTGGACGGCCTGAGCAGACCGCCGATGATATACGCTGAAAGCCCTCTCTGGATCAGTTTCTTGGCGTGGGTCACGCCATTGGTCACATAGGTCACGTTTTTCTGAACCAGATAGTCGATCATCTTCTCCGTGGTGGTTCCCGCGTCGAGAAAAACAAAATCATGTTCCTGAATCAGGGAGGCCGCATATCTGGCGATAGCGTCTTTCTCCGCGACATTGATCAAAGTTCGGGAGGCCACGTCCGTGGAGCCGAATATCATATCTCCGCTGACGGAAACAGCGCCGCCAAACACCTTCTTCAGCTTTCCCATCTGATCCAGTTCGCTGATATCCCGGCGAATGGTGGATTCACTGATGCGCAGCGTCTCCGCCAGTTCCTTTACCTTCACAGCGTCTTTGATCTTCAGCTGCTCCAGAATCTTTCGCTGCCTCTCGTTTTGTAGCATGTTCTTCCCTCCTGTTGGCTATAGTATAGCACAAATTCGGTCAAGGTCAATCATTTTATTTCAAATTCGGTCAAAATTTTTCAAAAAACTTTTTTTCCATCCTTCGCGATATACTGCACATAAAAGCGCCCGCCATCTGCCGTTGTAGAAAACCAGTTTGCCATTGGGTTCCATGAGTGAAATGACCGCATAATCGTTATATTAACTAATTGCAGTCATTTTTCAAAAATAAAAAAATGAAATCTGACCGCAATCGTCGTACTATTAGTTCATGCAGTCAGATTGAAGGAAAAAACGCTTGCAATACCCTTGTCTAGATAACTGTAGCTGCCATGAAATAGCCCGTTGCAGTCAAATAACTGGGTCAATAAAGGCATAATCTGACCGCAACTCCGCCGATATCGACAGTTGCAGTCAAAATGCTCTTACCATCGGGACGAAAAATGACCGCATGAGCCTGAAAAACTCCCTTTGCGGTCATTTGCCTCCAAATCTCCAAGTAAGTCGACTTTCAATTGACAATCATATCTTACATTCCCCTTCATACACGATCACGGCCGGTCCGCTGAGGTACAGGTCCCTGATGGAGCCGTCCTCCCGCACCACGTCCACATACAGGGTGCCTCCGGTCATGGACACCGCCGTATGCTCGCCGCTGACCAGACCCTTTTTCGTCAAAACCGCCGCCACGGAGCCGGTTCCCGTGCCGCAGGCATGGGTAAAGTCCTCCACGCCCCGCTCAAAGGTCCTCTCCCAAAGGGCGTCCGGTCCGGTCATATCGTAGAAGTTGACGTTTGCTCCCTTCGGCAAGGACGGATGGCGGCGCAGGGCGGCTCCCAGACGGCGCAGCTCCTCTTCATCAGCAGAGCGCAGTCCCGGATACTCCACCGCCAGATGAGGCAGGCCGGGCTCTCCCAGCTCTACATACGCGCAGGCCCAGACCTGCCCGCAGGCCTCCAGCTCCCTGGACAGCTCCATCTTCGTCACGTCGTTAAGGCGAATCTTATACTGGTCTTCCGACAGCCGCCAGGCCGTCACAGGCCCCGCCGTAGTCTCGATGACCATCTCTTCCCCAGCCAGGCCCTTTTCAAAGCCATACTTGGCGATGCACCTGGCGCCGTTGCCGCACATCTCTCCCCGGCTGCCGTCTCCGTTGAAAAACTCCATCCGGAAATCACCGCCCGCCTGGGGCCGGCCGACGAACATCATGCCGTCAGCGCCTACAGCCATGCGCCTTTGACAGAGGGAGGCCGCCAGTTTCTCCATGGCCTCTTCAGAAAGCTTTCCCTCCCTGTCGTCGACGATGATGAAATCGTTCCCGGCTCCCTGCATTTTCGTAAATTTCATAGGCTTCACTCCTTTCATGGACTTTACTACTTTCATAAGCCTCACTTCTTTCGCAGGCTTCACTCTTTCTTACCATTATATATCTCCATCAGCTCCTCCACCGTCAGCTCCGCTCCCTCCAAGGCCGCGCGCTCCGGCGTCCGGACGGACAAGGCCACCTTCTCCACCGTAACGTAGATCCGTCTCAGGTCCTTGCCCCTGTATTTCTTCAGCTTCCCTACCAGCGTAGTGGTCGTAAAAGACAGCCCTGTCACATCGTCCTGACTGACCTTCAGAATACTGCCGCACTGCGGACACAGGAAATGATAATCCTTGGTGAGCAGCTTCCACTCCTCTTTGACCAGCCACTTGGGCTTTTCCTCCCCGCAGAGGGGACAGCGCTTCAGCTTCAGGTCGGCAAACCGCAGCGGCACGCTGTACATGGTATTCTCATTTCGTTCAAATCCAGCCATTTTTACGCTCCTTTCCACGCCTCTTTATGATGCGCCAAAAGCACAACCTCCTTTGGCTGTGCTTCCGCTTCTCTTATATTTTCCCGTATATTCTATGCGCGTTATATGTATTCATTTTTGATCATATCGTCGTAGGTCTGCCGTCTGACCACCAGCCGGTCCTCTCCGCCCTTGACGAAGACCACGGCAGGAAGGGTGTTCTTGTTGTAATTGCTGGCCATACTGTAGCCATACGCTCCTGTAGAATAGATGGCAAAGATGTCGCCGGCTTCCGGTTTTGCCACGGCAAGGTCCCTGATCAAAATGTCTCCCGACTCACAGCACTTGCCGCACACAGTCACCACGTCCGCAGGCTCCTCTTCGGCCTTATTGGCCATAACGCCTGTATAGACCGCCTGGTACAGGGCCGGCCTGATGTTGTCCGTCATGCCGCCGTCTACAGACATGTATTTGCGCACGCCTTTGATCTCTTTGATGCTGCCTACGGTGTAAAGGGTGATGCCGGCCTCCGCGGCGATGCTCCGCCCCGGCTCGATGACCACATTGGGCCGGTCCAGTCCCAGCTGGCCGTAATAGCTGTCGATCCTCTCCATCATCGGGTCCAGAAAATACCGGTAGGCCGGACGCTCTTCGTCTACGTAGGTCACGCCGAAGCCGCCGCCCAGGTTCAGCTCCTTCAGCTCATATCCGAGCTTCTCCCGCACCTTCGTAACCAGCTCCAGCAGAATGTCCAGAGCCTGCAGATGGGAGCTGTTGTCCAGAAGCTGGGAGCCTACGTGGAAATGAAGTCCATACAGCTCCACATATTCTGAATCTATGGCCGCCCTGATCTGCGGCAGGATCACGTCGTCATCCAGGGGAATCCCGAACTTGGAATCCTTCTTGCCGGTAACGATGTAGTCGTGGGTGCTGCTCTTGACCCCCGGCGTGATGCGGAACAAGACCTTCATGGTCTTTCCCTTCGCTTTACACACCTCTTCGATCAGGGCCAGCTCCTGCAGGCTGTCGATGATAATGCGGCCAATACCGTAGTCCACCGCCATCTCCAGCTCTTCCCTGCTCTTGTTGTTGCCGTTGAATTCGATCCGCTCCGCGGGGAATCCGGCTTTGATGGCCGTATAGAGCTCGCCGCCGGAGACTACGTCCACGCACATGCCGCAGTTTTCCACCAGCTTCGCCATGGCCAGGGTGAAAAACGCCTTTGCCGCGTAGGCGACTCTGGTGTTGGCGTACCTGTCGACAAAGTCACGCCGCAGCTCGTCAAATCTGCCGATGATGTCGTTTTCCGCGTAAACAAAGAGTGGCGTTCCGTATTTTTCCGCAAGGGCGACGGTGTCACACCCGTCAAAGTACAACTTGTTGTCCTTGATTGTTTTCATCATGATGTTGCTGCTCCTCAAATCTATGTATTTTTTGCCCCGCAGTGGGGAAATGTTCTGTTCAAAAGAAAGGGCGGCGGCAAGATCCGCCGCCCGCAGGTTATCTCTCCGTGTCAAAGAGGATCGTCTTCGACGCCGTGTCGATGGTGCACATGGCCCCCATCGGCAGGGTCATCATCGGGGCCCCGTGCCCTGATTGAATATTATGTATGACAGGAATATTCAATCCTTCCAGAATGTCACTGAAACATCTGATAACATCATACTCCGGACAATCTGCATTGTCAACCTTTGTAAACTGGCCGAGCAGTATTCCGCTGCACGCCTTCAGCTTGCCTGCGTTTCTCAGGTGATACGTCCATTTTTCAATCTTGGTTATCGGTTCGCAGACCTCTTCTATGAACAAAATCTTCCCTTCCGTATCCACCTCATACGGGGTGCCTATGCTGGCGGAAAGCAGGGAAAGGTTTCCGCCTGTCAGCCGTCCGCTGGCTTTTCCCTCCTTCAGGACCTGGATATCAAAGCCCTCCGGGTTTCTGAAAGCGTACTGTCCTTCCGCGTTCAGCGCCTCAAAGAAGGACGCCCTGGTTTCCGGGTCGAAATCGTCGGCCATATTAGATGAGACCATAGGTCCGTGAAAGGTGACCAGGCCGCAGTTCTGATTCAGCGCCAGATGCAGATTGGTTATGTCGCTGTAGCCGACAAAGATCTTCGGATTTTCCCGAATCAGGTCATAATCTATGTATTCCATGGCCCGGCTGCTGCCGTCGCCGCCGCGGACGCAGAAGACGGCGTCCACCTCAGGGTCCGCGAACATTCTGTTGATCCACTCGCCCCGTGTCTGTCCGCTGCCGGCCATATAGCCGGCGTAATTGACGTCCAGGTTATCTGCCAGCTTCACCCTGTAGCCCATGCCCTCTATGGTCTGGACGCACTGGGAAATTCTCTCCGTGCTGATGCAGGAGCTCGGGCAGATCAGGCCGATACAGCTGTTTTCTTTTAACTTCTTCGGATATCTCATCATACTAGAACCACATAACATTGACGACTACGGCAGAAGCGATCAGGGATGCCAGGTCGCCCAGCAGGCCTGCCGCGATGGAATGTCTCGTGTTGCTGACGCCGACAGAACCGAAGTATACTGCTACGATGTAGAAGGTCGTCTCTGTGGAGCCCAGAGCTACAGACGCGATACGTCCGATCTGGGACTGGGTGCCGTAGGTTTTCAGAAGCTCAGCCATCAGGCCTTCTGCTGCGCCGCCGGAGAAGGATCTCATGATGCCCATCGGAAGCACTTCACTAGGCAGGCCGATCAGATTGGTGACCGGAGCGATCAGGTCGCAAAAGGCGTCCAGCGCGCCGGAGGCTCTCAGCATACCGATAGCGCAGAGCATGGCTACCAGATAAGGAATAATCATGATGGCTACAGAAAAGCCTTCTTTCGCGCCTTCTGTAAATGCCGAATAAACAGGAACCTTCTTAATGATCGCGTACAGCGCGACTACCGCGACCACTACAGGAATCGCCCATAACGATATTGTCTCTAATACTGCTGTCATGACTTACCTCCTAAAACGATACTGTCTTCTCATCTGCATAGACGGATTTGTAGCCTTCCGGAAGAACGATCGGATTGTCACCGACATAGTCCTCGTTGATTTCCAGAGTGCCCGCCGCGATTTCTCTTTCGATGACGTTCTCCCACTTCCATCTCTTTGTTCTCTGGAACAGAATGGTGAAGAATACGCCTACGATGGTGGAGATGCAGGTGGCGATAATAACCGGCGCGATGATCTCTGTAGCGCCTTCCGCCTGTACCTGGGAACGATAAGCGATGGCCGTCACAGGAATCAGAGTGATAGATGTGGTGGATATAGCCATCAGCATGCACTGCGCGTTGGTAGCGATACTCTTGGTAGGGTTCAGGGTCTGCAGCTCCTGCATGGCCTTCAGTCCAAACGGCGTAGCCGCGTTGCCGATGCCCAGGATATTAGCCGCGAAGTACAGCGCCATAGCGGAGTTGGCAGGATGATCCGCAGGCACTTCCGGGAACAGCTTTCTCATAACAGGGTAAATGGCTTTGCCCAGCTTCTCACAGAGTCCCGCCTGCTCCATGACCTTCATCAGGCCGCAGAAGAACGCCATGACGCCGATCAGGCCCAGCGCGATATCTACGGCAGTCTGGGCGAAGTCTGTGATATTTTGCATTACGGCGTCCATCGTTCCTGTGATGCCGCCGGCGATGACTGCGATGACAACAAATGCCACCCAAAGATAATTCATCATAACAAAAAAGTCCTCCTTTAACTTATTTCGCATCTTTAAGATAAGATGCAATACTTCATGATTGCATAAAGTCAAAATTCTCTTCTGGCAAAGGGCCGGGGCTCGCCATCCCTCTTTGCCGCCCGCCAGAGGAAAAATCTTAATGCATTTGTCGGAAATAAGTAGAGCAATTTTTGTGCCAAGCCTAAATTTTCGGTGTTTTGCCCCAGCATCTTACAATTTGTTCCAAAATCCGCGCCGCTTTGTCCGGTTTTCCGGACTGCAAATCCTGTTTTTCGGACGTCCTTGTCCTCGCTTCCGCTGAAACCTTTCCGTCCGCTCAGCTTTACCCCCTTGCATTCAGGCATGTTTTTTGCTTAACTTATATATAGAGAATCAAGGAGGGGACCCTTTTATGAAAAAGATACCGTACCGCTATACCAATATAGCCAAGCAGGCCTTCATCATCACCATCATGCTGCAGGCGCTGATGCGTCTGATCATTATGGCCGAGATCGTCATCTTCAAGGTGGAGGGCTACTACGAAAACACCAACATCCTTTTGACGGTGCTCATGTACGCCGTCATCTTCGCGGTTCTGATTGCCCTGTTCCGCGGCCACACATTTTGTTACAGCCTGTACAGCGATTCGACGCTGATCTACCGGAACACCCTGCTGCGCCGGGAAAGACAGCTGCAGCTTTCGGATGCCAGACTGGCCGTCATGGATACCTTCGGCATCAAATTCTACGCGGAGCCGGACGCTGATCCGAAGACCGCCAAGCCGCTGTTTTTCCTGCCTTTCTTCCGGGACGGCATCATCGAGGCAGTGCCGGTCAACAACTTTTACATATCCCTGAAGGATCGGGGAGACATGGTGGTCATCAAAAAATTCCGCGTGCTGCCCGGCTATACCAAGAAGTGGCGCTTTGTGACCATCGGCTACTCCCTTCTGGCGGCTCTGTGCCTGGCCAGCCTGTCGACGCCGCTGACCGTTATCATCGTGCTGTTCCAGAACCACTGACGCCGTAAAATCGCCGCTGGCAGACCGGCGCTGCCGGCGCTGTCCGGTCCTGCGGCGCTGTCCGGTCCTGCGGTGCTGTATGTCCGGTGCTGGCGCCGCTGGCAGAGAGGAGCCTTCCCTATGAGACAATATAAGAATCTGGTGCGCCTGCTGGACGTGGACGAGGATTTCATCATCGACCTGATCTACGCGACGCCTGACAATTTCACCGGCCGCGCCGTATATTCCTCTGATCAGTGCTATATCGACGTCAACACGGCCCAGAGGCTGATCCAGGCCAGGGATCTGGCAAAGGAGGACGGCCTCCGCGTGAAGGTCTGGGACGCCTACCGTCCCGTCAGCGCCCAGCGGCGGTTTTGGGAGCTGCTGCCGGACAACCGCTTTGTCGCCTATCCGCCGGATATGGAGACCCTGACCTGCTTCAAAAACTCCCACATGAACGGCCAATGCGTGGACGTGACCCTTTGCGATTCACAGGGCTGCGAGCTGATCATGCCAAGCGGCTTCGATGATTTCACAAAAAAAGCCCGCCTGGATTGTCTGGAGACAACAGGCGAAGCCCGAAAAAACGCGGAATACCTGCGGGACATCATGACCGCGGCGGGATTCACGCCCTACAGCGGCGAGTGGTGGCATTTCTACGACAGAAAAACCGCTCCCGTTCCCTATTCCGATCTTATTCTTTAGTAGAATCCTGAGCAGAATCAGGTCCGCTGGCCTCTTCAGCCGGACGCCCCTTCTGCCCTTCGACGGCCTGCGGGCCGTCCTTTTTCTTTCGCTCCATCAGTCTGTCCACCATACTCTTGTCCGGAGATTTGAGAATGAAGGCAAACGACGCGACGATGATGATGAGTCCAACGATCTTGATAACCATTCAGAAGCTCCTTTCTGCCAAGTATACTGGCATTATATACGAAAAACCGGGGAAAGGCAAGAGGCCTCGCCTGCTTTCCGCCTACTTTCCCAGCACATCTTTCATCAGTCTCAGGCCGTTGAGATGGCTGATCTTGTCGATTTCATCATCGGTAAAGCTCTTTTCCATGCGGTTTAACAGCTCTGTAAAGCCGCTGTAATCCACCAGCTCCCCATTATCGTCGATCCCGTCAAAGTCAGATCCGAAGCCGACGGCGTCGATGCCCGCCTTATCCCTCATGTAGAGCAGATGCTGTATGATCCAGTCAATTTTCGGCGATTCCTCGCCGTCTCTGAGGAACGGCCCGTTGAAGTTGACGCCGGCGATACCGCCCGTGTTTCCCAGGACCTTCAGCTGGTCGTCGGTCAGATTCCGCCGGTGGCCGCACAGAGCCCGCGCGCAGGAGTGGGTCGCCGTGAAAGGCTGTCTGCTGTACTTGGCCACGTCGTAAAACCCGCCCTCGGACATGTGAGAAACGTCGATGATCATGCCCAGCTGGTTCATCTTTTCCACCGCTTCTATGCCAAAAGGCTTCAGGCCCTTCATGTGCTCCGCCGGATCGTCGCTGCTGGGATAGCCGACAGAGTTCTCAAAGTTCCAAAGCAGCGTGACCAGCCGCACGCCCATGTCATAGACCTCCTGCAGCCGTTCGATGTGCCCTTCTCCCGTCTTTTCATCGTCCAGGAACACGCCGTCCTCCACCGTCAGCAGAGAGGAAAGGCGTCCCTCTTCCCTGTTTTTCAGCACTTCGTCCACACTGAAGACCGGTCTGACGACATCTCTGTACTTTTCCATCTGGGTCTGGTAGTATCCGTAAATCCCCTTCAGAATATCATAAGGCGCCATGGTTTTCATCTCATTTCTGGAAAGGTACATGGCGAAAAACTGTACCAGGCTTTCATGTTCCTTCAACAGCTTCAGATTGATGGAGGTCCCGCCGTCATAAAAGCTCCGTTCCGGGTTTCTCCATCCCTCGATCAGCGTATCACAATGCATGTCAATGATTCTCAAAACTACTTCCTCCTGTCTTTCATCATCTTCCGCTCTCTAAAACGCGGTAACAACAAAAACAATTAAAAGCAATTTTTGTGCCAAATTTTTTCTTCTATCGGCACGAAAATTGCATTATACTATGTATATACGAGGTATATACGAGGAGGTCTACACATGAAATACGATAAGAAACAACTTCTGGCCGCCGTGGACAGCGTCTTCGACGACGCCGTTTCCCTCCGCCGCCAGCTTCATATGCACCCGGAGCTTTCGGAGCAGGAAACGGAGACTGCCCGCCTGATCGCCTTGCAATTACAGGACCTGGGGATTCCCTATGAGACCGGTATCGCCGGCAACGGCATCTCCGCGGTCATCTACGGGAAAGACCGGACCCGCGGCGTAGGCATCCGGGCCGATATGGACGCCCTGCCTATCACGGAATTGGTTGAAATCCCATTTAAATCACAAAATCCCGGCGTTATGCACGCCTGCGGCCACGATATCCACACGGCTATCCTGCTGGGCACAGCAAAGGTCCTGCAGGAGATGCGGGACGCCCTGCCTGCCAGCGTCCGCCTCTTCTTCCAGCCCTCTGAGGAGACCATCGGCGGCGCCCGCCAGATGATCGAGGCCGGCTGTCTGGAAAACCCGAAGATCACCAGCGTCCTGGGACTTCACGTGGACACCAAGACGGACGCGGGGAGCGTGGAGTTTATTCCAGGGGCCATGAACGCCGCCTGCTGTGAGTTCCAGGTCCGCGTGCTGGGAAAATCCTGCCACGGCGCTCATCCCACCGACGGCATCGACGCCCTCCTGCCTGCCTGCACCATGATCACCAGCCTCCAGTCTATCCTCACGAGGCGCATGGACCCCACCGATTCCGTGCTGATCACCGTGGGTAAGTTCAACAGCGGCGTCAAGGAAAACGTCATATCCGGCGAAGCCGTGTTCAGCGGCACCATCCGCTCCCTGGACATGGACGCCATGGACGGCATCAAAAAATATCTGTCGGAGCTCTGTCACAATACGGCGGCTGCCTTTGGCGCTTCCTGCGAAGTCCAGTTCTCCGCCGAAGGCTATCCGACCCTGGAAAACGACGACCAGCTCCTGCAGTGGGTCATGGACGCCTCTAAGGAAGTGCTCGGCGAGGACCATGTGAAGCTGACCAAACGCCCAAGCCTGGGCGCCGACGACTTCTCCTTCTTCTGCCACAGCAGCCGGGGCCTTTACTACAACATCGGCGCCCGCAGGCCGGGAGAGACCGACGCTTATCCCATCCACAGTGACCGGTTCAACCCTGATGAGGCGTGCATCCGTACCGGTATCCTGACCCAGGTGGCCGCGGTGCTTAAGATCTTTGAGGAGGAATACAGATGATGCAGACAGAAGAGATACTTCGAGATACCTATGTAAAGGTGGACCTCGGCAGGATCGCGGAAAACATGGCCCTGATCCGGGAAATGGCCGGTCCCGCCGTCGCCGTCATGCCCGTGATCAAAGCCAACGGCTACGGCCACGGCGCAGTGGAAATCGCGCCTGTTTTGATGGAAAGCGGGGCGGCTTATCTGGCCGTCGCCACTTTGACGGAGGCCCTGGAGCTCCGCGCCGCGTACCCCGGTTATCCCCTGTTCATTCTGGGACACACCCCCGACCGTCTGCTCCGCCATGTGGTGGAGAACCGCATCACCCAGACCGTATTTACCCTGGAGCAGGCCGCGAAGCTGGCGGCGCTGGCCCGTGAGGCCCATACCACGGCAAAGGTCCATGTCAAGGTGGATACCGGCTTCCACCGGCTGGGCCAGATCCCTTCGGAGGCCTTCGCAGAGGAGATCTGCCAGATGTTCCGGCTGGAAGGCCTGGAGGTGGAAGGCATCTTCAGCCATCTGGCCCTGTCAGGCGACGAAGAAGATGAAGCCCAGTTTTCCCTCTTCACCGGCTTTGTTCAGGAGCTGGAACAGCGGGGCTGTACCTTCCGCTATCAGCATCTGGCAGACAGCATCGCCTGCGTGGACGCGCCCAGATACCGTCTCAACATGATACGGCCGGGCGCTTTGATCTACGGCATGATCGGTTTTACCAAGGGCTGTCTTCCGGTCGGACAGGCCCTCACCTTCCGCACCGCCGTCTCCCAGCTCCATCGGATCCCTGCCGGGGAGGGCGTCAGCTACGACTACGCGTGGAAGGCCCAGCGGGACAGCCTCATCGCCACCCTTCCCTTTGGCTACGCCGACGGCTATCCCCGCAACATGCGCGGCAAGGGTTACGTCGTCATCAACGGAAAAAAAGCGCCTCTCGTCGGCGTCCTCTGCATGGATCAGTGCATGGCGGACGTGACCGACGTGGACGGCGTCTGTGAAGGCGCGGAGGCCATCATCTACGGCGACGGCAGCGACGGCTCCATGACCATCGAAGAAGCCGCGAAGCTGGCGGGCACCAACAAAAATGAGATCATCGCCCGTATCATGGCCAGACCGCCGCGGGTATACGTGAAATAAAAAAATGTGCACGACGGAGACAAACCGCCCATGCACACATGGCACCACATGTCGCGCTCATATCGCGCACAGGCGGAGCGAACCGGGCATATCCTGGCTTCGCTCCCTTCTGTGCGCGTTTTTTTTGATCAGAACATCGGGTTGTAGCAGTCTCCACCTGCCGCGAAGACGACCTGGCGCAGGCCCATCAGCTCCTCCATATTTTCCGCTTCAACGGCCACCGACATGGCCCCTGTCCGTCTGACCCCCGGCAGCTTTTCCGCGCCGTCGGCCATACAGGTCTGACGGAAGGTGACGGTCATTTCCAGCTTCTCCCCGGCCTTTACAGGAACAGGTTTCTTTTCTCGAGCGGTTCTGACGGCCTTCTCCGCCGTATCCCGAAGCAGCTTCTGGCTTTCCGCCCTCGGCAGGCACTCCGCGCAGTAGCGGCCCTGAGCGTATTTTACTACGGCGGTCTCCGCCTCCGGACAGAAAGCCTTTGTTTCCGCGGCCAGAGCCTGGTCTCCGGTGACCATGATCAGCGGAACGCCCTTTGACGCGGCGTACAGGGCGTTGAAGCCCATCTCCCCGACGCTGTGTCCGTTGACGCTGAGATCGGCGATGGTGATCGGATCATAGGTGTGGTCCAGCACCGCCTTCTGGGTTCCGAACTTGGCGTGATAGCCCAGGAGGATCAGCCCGTCAAAGGTCTCGTCCAGGCCGTGGACCATGGAATTACGCCGGCTGACGCCCCGCATGAGCCGCGCCCGGCTGTCCAGCAGGTCCATCCGAATGTTTTGAGATACGTTATGAGAGTCGCAGACCAGAACCTCTGTCGCGCCTCCCGCAAAGGCCCCCTCCACGACCGCGTTGACTTCCTCCGTCATGAAGACCCGGGCCTGCTGATAGCCGCTGCCCGCCTCTTCAACGTCCTCCGGCGCGACGACGCCGTTGACCCCTTCCAGGTCTGCCGATATAAAAATTTTCATGTTTGCCTCCTTAATACCTGATCTTATACTTCTTCAGCTTATCGTAAAATACCGTCCGCGACAGATCCAGCTCCGTCATGGCCTTCTGCTTGTCGCCGTTATATTTTATCAGAGTCATTTCCAGAATCCTCTCTTCCTCCTTTGCCAGCATCTCCTTCATGGTAGTCGGAACAGCGCCTTTGCCGATGCGCAGATGCTCGGAATAGATGATGTTGGAATCGCACAGGGTTATGGCTCGCTCTATGGCGTTTTCCAGCTCCCGCACGTTGCCCGGCCAGTCGTAGGCTACCATCTTCTGAATGGCCTCCCCGGAGAACTGCTTCTGCTCCAAGCCGTAGTTGTCGCAGATGGTCTTCAGCAGCTGGTTGATCAAAACGTACAGGTCCGCTTTCCGCTCCCGAAGGGGCGGGATATCGATGGGGAAGACGTTGATCCGGTAAAACAGGTCCTGACGGAATCTTCCCATGGCCACTTCCTCCTCCAGATTCTTGTTGGTGGCCGCGATAACACGCACATCTACCTTGACCGGTTTGGAGGAGCCGACCCTGTAGATGATCTTGTTCTGCAGCACGTGAAGCAGCTTGACCTGGATCTCCAGCGGGATTTCGCCGATCTCGTCCAGAAAGATGGTCCCTTTGTCGGCGGCCTCAAAATACCCTACGTGGCCGTCGCTCTTGGCGCCGGTAAACGCTCCGCCCACATAGCCGAACAGCTCGCTCTCAAACAGCGTGGGCGCGATGGCGTTGCAGTTGACCTCTACGAACGGTGAGTTCTGCGACCCCTCCCCGGCGTTGTGAATGGCCCTCGCCAGCTTGGACTTTCCGGTTCCGCTCTCTCCGGTCAGGATCACGTTGAACCTGCTGTTAGCCGCCTTCCACGCCAGATACTTCACCTCCTGGGTCTTCCGGCTCTTGCCCGCGAAGTCGCTGAACGCGTTTTCGGGATAGGCGGCGGTTTGGCTGCGGGTACCCTGATTTCTCTCTTCGATCTGACGGATGATCTCGTTTCTGTCCGACAGCAGATGGTCCAGATTCTGGGCTCCCCGAATGATGAGGAACGCGCCGTCCGGCTCCATCTTGCTGGGCCACGGCACGATATCGCAGATCAAAGGACGCTTGTTGATCTCGTACAGCCGGTTGCTGACCTGCTCCGCCGCGCCGTCCAGCACGTCGAAGAGGCGCTGGCTCAAAGCGGATTCGTCGAACAGCTCCAGAAACCGTTTCCCCTCGACGTCGATGCCGCTGTCCTCGGTATTCTTGGCAAGCCATCTCTGGCCGCGCATCAGGTTTCCGGCGTCCTCGTTTCTGACGCTGTAGCCCTTTGCCTGAAAGAATTTGATGCCGCCCGTCGCGCCGTCGATGACCACCATGTTTCCGACGCAGTAGTAATAGCCCAGCCGGAACACCTTTGTTCCAACCTGGATCACCGTCTCCGCCCGCTCCTGGTCGATGGACGCTGTAATGTGAAAGCCGAAGTAATTGACGTCCAGCTTCAGGGAAAGCCCCGGCTGCTGGCCGCGCAGATGCTTGTACTGGGGTTCGATCCGCTTGTTGCCGTACACGCCCACCGCCACCAGCATATCGCCCAGCTGGATCTCCCTGTCGTGGATGTTCAGCAGGGCCAGCTCGTCTGTACCCAGATTTCCATCATCTTCTCCCAGCTTGTTGTCTGCGATGATGACGATATCGCCTTCCGCCAGTTTGCCGCTCTCGTGGCTGGCCTTGGCGTCGATGACGATGCCGGTGATCTCCTTGGCCCGCTGGCTGCAGGTCTGGATACGGCGGTCCCGGTCCACGTAGACGACGCCCTGGCCCATGTTGTCCATCAGAAGCTCTATGGCTCTTACATCAAAATTTTCCATGCGTTCCCTCCCCCGCTTTCTTTCAAAACCTTTCAAAACTGATACCAGTATACCACATGACGGAGAAAAATCCATGCCCGGAATTTGCGCCCATCTTTTTCGCGCCCTCTCTGTCCGCCTGCTGATCGCCTGTCATTTGCCTGCCGATCTGCCCGATTCTATTCTGTCTCCATTCTATAGGTATGCAAAAACCGCGCCAAAATCCGGCGCGGATGTATCTCGTAGGTGCATGTGCGGGGCTATAGGGCCGCAGGTTTCCTTTTCGATAAAAATAAAGTAGTACTTTATTTTTATCGGTTTTTTTAAGATGCTCATCTCATCCGCGCCCTTCTAAATATCGGAACATTTTTCTATCATGCTTCGCTTTTTCATACCAGCCAATCCCTATCAGTACAAAACCGACAATTATGATTATATACCGTATGGTTGAATCCGGAGAAAATAAGCAGGAAACAACAAGTCCGGTTCCTGCGCCAGTTAAAGCGTCTATCACCGATTTCTCATGCTTCAGCTTTCCCAATCCTCTTTCTCTATCGATCGATCTTACCATTTTAGAATCCCCCTTTAACAATATATCCAGAGAAATTTCAAATCGATCGCTTATCTCTACTAATATTTGCAGGTCAGGATAACTTTTTTCATTTTCCCAATTGGAAACGGCTTGCCGCGTCACATGAAATAATCCGCCAAATTCCTCCTGCGTTAATCGATGTTCCTTACGAATAGCCGCAATCTGATTTCCTATATTCATCGCGACCTCCTCCTTTCCTGGGACCATGATATAGGAAAACAACATGCGAAGCAAGCAAGTATTCATTTACTTATGGGCGCGTCAAGCTGTTGTCAGCTATATCCTATCATAAACCGTTGCCTTCCGTATTTCCTCCCCATATCTCATTTTCCCTGTATTTTGTTCCTGTAGACCCGGTTTTCCGTAAACACCATATCCATGGCCCGGTCCCACGGCTCCATAGGCACCCGCTCCGCCTTCTGCGCCTCAAAGGCCGCCGCCGCGACAGCCGCCCCGCCGCACTGGGTCAGATACCGGTCATAGTAGCCCGCGCCCATGCCCATACGGCCGCATGCCTCATCGAAGACCGTGCACGGGCAGATGACCAGATCGATATCCTCCGGCGCGATCTCCTCGGCCCGTTCCCGCGCTGGTTCCAAAATGCCGTAGGCCCCCTTTGTCCAGGCGCTCTCATCCAGCGGGTCCGCCGCCAGTGCGATCATCTCCCCCGGCCCTACGCACAGCGGATAAGCCAGCCGCTTTCCCTCCGCGGCCGCGGCCTTTTCCAGCACGTCCAGCCTGACCTCTCCCCGCACGCCCTTGTAGATCAAAAGGGTTTCCGCCTGACTATATTCTTCCGAATCCAGGATACGGCGTGAGATACGCTCCGACAGCGCCTCCCGCTCCGCGGCGGAGAGACTGTCCCTGGCCCTGATCTTCTCTTTTCTTAACATATTTCTTTCCATAGGATCTTCACTCCTTTATTTGCTGTATTATGTGCCGCAGTGCCGCGGCGCGCCGCCACTGTCAGTATACCTCATTCCCATCAAAAAAGAAACCTCTGGCGCAACAGAGTCAGGGCCTGCGAAAAGCGAGTGCTTATAAAGGAATGCTCTCCCCAAAATCAAAAGCCTTTTCCTGCAGATGCCCCACAGCTGAACTTGTTTTCTGTCGTATCACGTCGAAAAATCCGATATTTTATAAAGCTTTCGACTTAGAAGTCCAAAACTATTGACTCCTTTGGATTCAGGTAATTTGCCCTATGAGAAAGACGGCAAAAAAGAACCGGTATGTATTGCGTCTGTCCGTATAAAGATTTGTCCGGAGGACTAATACAATTTTAGAAAATGAGAGTTAATTATGTAGGCTGGCCAAAGGGCATCGGTATGCCGATACGGAGAGATGCACCCTAAAAGTCGTTTTCGCGACGAGTTTGCTTCTTTTTTTGCGTTTAGACGGAGAGGATTCACTTTTTTATAGATTTGCGACGAGTTTCCAGTTTCATTCGCCTTTTGCAAAGCGCTGGCGTGCTTTAGATGAGTCACTGCGCGGCCGAGATGTTGAAGTATCGCCATGTTTCAACCCTGTTCAAAAGGAATTTTGACGGCCTTCGACTCTGCTCCTGGCAGTGAAGCGTCGCAATATGTGAAAAAATTGATTTCTCTCCGCAAAAAAGCGTTAATTTGACGAAAACCGTCGCAGAATGATCTTTTTTAGAAATCTCTCCGCGAGGGTCTGCCCGTCTACAAAGAGCTGCCCGGCCACGGGGTGATTACCCGCAGAGGAAAGTGTTTTTTTCCATAAGCTGCAGGTTAACTTCTCATACGGAACACATTTAAAAACGAAGCAGCATTCCGCCGCTTCGTTTTCAAAGCATGTGATAAAAATGCGGAAATCCCCGCCTTATTCTTCAAGGATAACTTTTCTGAAGTCTAGAAAATATTGATGCTCTTTGTCTTTTTCACGTTGGCCAGGATCTCGGTAGCCGTAGCCTTCTCCGCGTGCTCTTCCATCGCCTTTGGCGCGTCAGCGTAGCGGACCAGGTTGCCGCTGCCGCCGACACAGCCGCCCATGCAGGCCATTCCCTCGATAAAGTTATTCGGAAGGACGCCCTTGCTGGCGCGCATCAACGCCACCTTACATTTGTCGATGCCGTCGCAGGAAATCGGATTGAACTCGAAGTCCTCGATCTCCATCTCCTTCAGCGCGTGGGTCACGGCCTCGGCAAGGCCGCCGGCGCGGGCAAAGATCCGCCCGTAGTAGGAAGCCTGGTTCCAAACCGTCTCCTCCTGCTCCCGCAGAATAATATCCCTGCTGTCGAACAGGGCCTGCAGCTCCTCAAAGGTGATGGCGTAATCCACGTATTTACTGATCCCCGGCTTGCGTACCTCCGCCTTCTTCGCGATGCATGGGCCGATGAAGACGATGGTACATTCCGGGTGGCCTTCCTTTATGAACTTGGCCAGCTCCGCCATCGGTGAATAGTTGTGGGAGATCTTCTCCGTCATATCCGGGAATTTAGTCTCTATGTACTTGACAAAGGCCGGACAGCAGGAGGACGTCAGGAATCCCTTTTCCACCAGCTCCTGCGCCTCCTTGGTGGCTACCATATCGGCGCCCAGGGCCACCTCCAGAACCTCCGCGAAGCCCAGCTTGCGAATACCGGTGATGACCTGGCCCAGGTTCGCGTAGAGGAACTGGCTTCCGATGGACGGCGCCACGATGGCGTAGGTCGGGTTGTTGGAGTCCTTTCTCTTGCTCTCCTTCAGGCAGTTGATCACGTCCACGATGCTGGACACATCTACTGTCGCTCCGAACGGACAGTGGTAGACGCAGGAACCGCAGCTGATACATTTCTCGTAATCGATGTTGGCTTCTCCGCCGGGACCCATGGAGATAGCGCCTACCTTGCAGGCGATCTCGCAGGGACGCTGGAAGTTGTGGATAGCGCTGTAGGAGCAGGCCTTGGCGCATCTGCCGCATTCCACGCACTTGGTCTTATCGATCTTGGCGTGATGCTTTTCGTCGATGCTGATGGCCTTCAGCTTGCAGGATTCCACACAGCCGTGGGCCAGACAGCCGCGGCACAGGTCCGTGACCACATAGCCCGCTTCCGGACATTCATCGCAGGCGATATCGATGACCTGCACCACATTTTTATTCCCCCTGCTGCCGCCGATAGCAAGGCGCATACGGTCTGCCACTACCGCTCTGTCCTTATAGATACAGCAGCGCTGCGGCGGCTCATCTTTCGGAATGATCTTGCTCGCCACCTCATTGAATTCGGCAAACACGTCGTTGCCCTTCCAGGTCTGGATGGCAACCTCACGCAGAACATTATACTTTGTTTCCTGTACTTTGTTGTCGAATAATTTCAATCTGTTACCTCCTCAAATAAATTCACTCTAATTCAAATCTAATTCTAGATCTTCGTCTGAAATATGATGACATTCTTCCTTGTTCATTATATCATAGATGGCCGGCACAACATAGAGGGTGAGCAAAGTCGCGTATACCAATCCTCCGATGCAGACCAGAGCGACCGGCTGCATCATGTCCGTGCCAGCGGAATTTCCAAAGGCCATGACCACCAGTCCCAGAATCGTCGTCAGTGAGGTCATCAAAATCGGCCGCATACGGGTTTGCCCCGCCTCCGCGATGGCCTCCCGCTTCGCCATACCGCCTGCCCGCAGCTGGTTGATATAGTCCACCAGCACAATGCCGTTGTTTACGATGATGCCCGTCAGCATGATCATACCCAGCATGGCGATAACGCTGATCTCCTTTCCGAAGATCAAAAGGGTCAGCAGACCGCCGGTAAAGGCCAGCGGAATGGTGAACATGATGATAAACGGCGATTTCAGCGACTGGAACTGAGCCACCATGATCAGATATACGAACACGATGCCCAGGATCAGCATCAGCACCAGGTCTCCCATGGCGTCCATGATGGTCTCATTTTCGCCGGAGAATTCGATGGTGGTCCCTTCCGGCAGCTCGTAGCCGGACAGGGCCTTCTCCGCCGCGGAAGTCACCTTTGTTACATTGTAGCCCTTTGCCAGAGTGCCCGTCACGGTCAGGTAACGGCTCTGGTTGTCCCGGTTGATGGCCTTCAGCGTTTCCTTCTCTTCCAGCTCCGCGATGTCGTTGAGCTTCACTTTCTGCACCTCGCCGTCAGAGCCTTTGATCTCCAGGGTCAGGTTTTTGATGTCCTTTGTCGTAAGCGCGTCCTTGGCCTCGCTGGAAACGACTACGTCGTAATCGTTGTCTTCCCATGTGACGGTAGTCGCCGTGTCCTCATAGGTCATGGCGTCCACGATGGCGGCGTAGACCTGGGCCACGGTAAGGCCCTTCTTCATGGCCGCCGTCTTCTTCACAGTGAAATGATATTCCTTGTCTGACTCCTGTATGCCGCTTTCCACGGATTCAATGCCCTTGACCTGCGAAAGCTCCTCGCTGATTCCCTTTGCTGTCTCCTGCAGGTCGTCCAGATCTGAGCTGTACACGTTGACCGTAACGCCGCTTCCGCCCATGGCAGATGAAAAATCGCTCATAGACGATCCGGAGGCGTTTACCTCTCCTGTCATTCCTTCACAGCGCTGGTTGATATCTTCGGCGATCTCACCGCTGGTCCGCTCCGCGTCCTCCTTCAGCATGATGTAGAAGGATACCGACGTCTGGGAAGCGTCTCCCATGCCGCCGGAAGAAAGCATCGCGCCTACGGTCTCGATCTCTTCAACCTGCTCCATCCGCTCCATGGCTTCATCGGCCTGTTCCTTGGTCTCCTCCAGACTCGCGCCCTTCGGCATCTCCATGGTGGCCTGCAGCTGCGGCGAGCTCATCTCCGGCATGAAGATGAAGCCCTTTTCCAGGCTGAAGTACACGCTGCCCGCCAGCAGCGCCACCGCCAGCAGCAGCACAGGAGCCTTGTGTCTCAGGACAAACCATATGGACTTTCTGTATTTCTCTATCAAAGCGGTGTGGAACCGGCTTTCCTCGGTTTTGATATTCACCAGCATTTTAGACGACATGGCAGGGACCAGGGTCAAGGCCACGATCAGGCTGGCGATCAGGGTATATGCCACGGTCAGCGCCATATCGGTGAACAGCTGTCTGGTCAGGCCGTCGGTGAAGATGATCGGCACAAAGACGCAGATGGTGGTCAGGGTGGACGCGGTGATCGCGCCGCCTACCTGTCTGGCGCCGGCCACCGCCGCCTGAGCCGCTGTCGCGCCCTGTCTGCGCAGACGCACGGTATTTTCAATGACTACGACAGAGTTATCCACCAGCATGCCTACGGATACCGCCAGACCTGACATGGAGATCAGGTTGATGGAGATTCCGGAGAAATACATCAGCAGTATGGCGAAGATCAGGCTGATCGGAATACTGCAGATGGTAATGATGGTCGGTTTGACGCTGCGCAGGAACAGGAACAGGATCAGTATCGCGAAGAGGGCGCCCCACAGCAGGCTGCTGAGAATGGAGTCCACGACCAGATGGATGTAGTCTCCCTGATCCATCAAAGTGGTGAACTTCAGTCCCTCGTACTCAGCGGAAAGGCTGTCGAATTTGTCCTGGATATTCTCGCAGACCTCTGCCGTAGCGTAATTGGACTGCTTGGAAAAGGATAGCATGATGCCGTTTTCCCCGTTGATCTTCGCGTAGAGGTCGTCGGCATTGTCGCTGACAAAGATATCCGCCACATCTTTCAGGTAGATCTTCCCTACGCTGTCCACGCCGGAATCAAAGAGGAACAGATTCTTTGCCTGTTCTTCTGTGGAAACCTGGTCGCCTACGCTGACCAGATATTTGATCCCGTCCTCCTGGACATAGCCTGCCGGCATGGAGAAGTTCTGTCCCTGCAAGATGCCTGAGATCATTTCCGTGGTAATAGCCTCGCCGATATCGGCGCTTTCTCTGGCCTGAGCCGCCTGCGTATCCAGCTGGCTCTGGGCCTTCTGCAGCTGTCCCGACGCTTCATTGAGCTGGCTGGAGGTCTCCTTCAGCTTCTTCTCTCCCGCTGTCAGCTGCTTTTCCGTGGCTGCCAGCTGTTCCTCACTCTCGGCCAGAGCGGCTGCCTGGGCTTCGTACTGCTCCTCCGGCAGCATCTCCTTGCTGGCTTCCAGCTGTTCTCTGGCTTCCTCAAGCTGCTTTTTGCCTTCCTCCGTCTGAGCCTTGCCCTCCTCCAGCTTTTTCTTCTGTTCTTCTATCTCGCTCTTTCCGTCGGCAACCTTTTGCTTCTGAGCGTTGAGCTGGTTCTGAGCGTCTGCCAGCTGGGCGTCCACGCTGGCCAGAATCTTGTTGTTGATCGCATCTATCTTATCCTGGCTGATGACCACGTTGACCTGTTCTTCCAAGATGCCGGCGTCGTCGATGCTGGCTACGCCTGTGGTCCCCTCCAGCTGATTCATCAGCGTATCGCTGACAAAGGCGGAAAGCTCACTCCGGTCCATACCCTCACAGCTGACGGCGGCTACGTTGACCGGTATCATGTTTGGATTCAGTTTCATGATCGTCGGCGTTCCCACCATGTCTTCCCAGCTTCCGCTGATCAGGTTGATCTTCTGCAGAATGTCGGAAGATATGGTATCCATATTGACGCTGTTTTCAAATTCCAGCACGATCATGGAATAGTTGGCGTTGGATATGGACTGCACGTTTTTTATATCAGTCAGCGTCGCCAGGCTCTGCTCCATAGGCTTGGTAACGGTTCCCTCCACCTTCTCCGGCGTCGCTCCCGGATACGGCGTGACGACGATGACGTAAGGCATGTCGATGTCTGGAAACAGGTCCGGCGTCATCTTGGTATATGACACGATGCCCGTCACCAGGATCAAAATAACTGCAACGAATACTGTAAATGGTTTTTTTACGCTATACTTAGACATCATGATCTCCTTTCCATTCTGCCCCTCAACAGGTCCAGGGTTGCCGCGAACTCCTGGTAGACCCCTTCCGCTCCGTCAAAGTCGTACAGGCACTCGGTCGCCGCCTCTTTCAACACGGCAAAGAGCACCCGCGCCAAACGGTAAATCTCGTCCTCGCTTTCGACCGCCAAAAGCTCTCTGTCGCTTTCCTCTAACAAGATGTCCAGGGTCTCCTGCTGTACGGCCATGGCGTAGTCAAAGGTGCAGCTCTTCCCTCCGGCCTCCATGATCAGGTTCATCAGCGCCTTGCGGACCGTTTCGTCCTCTGCCAGCTCTATCATGTTTCTGAAGAGGCCGGCCAGTCCATCAAAGAGGTCTCCGCCGGACGCTTTCATGGACGCCCTGACGGCATCGGTAAACTGAACTACGTAATCCGCCAGTACGTACTGAGCCAGATCGTACTTATCCTCAAAATACTGATAAAAACTCCCTCTGCTGATGCCCGCGTTCTGAATGATCTGGTTGATGGACATCTCGCTGACCGGCACCCGGATCAGCTCGTCTACCGCCGCGTTGAACACCCTGAGCCGCTTTTCATCCGGCAGATTGTAATATGTATCCTTTGGCATGAAAATGCCTCCTTTTTCTTTCGTTCTCTCCTCCTGATATGACCTATGAACGGTTCATAAAATGCCACAAAAAAATGACACCTTGTCACATCATCATTCAGTATACATGACAGGGTGTCATATGTCAATAAAAACTCTGTGTTTCTCTTTTCTTTTATCCTCTTTTTTTCCCGATCTTCCACACGGCCTCCGCCGCGGCACGCACCTCTCTGCGGGTATTGAAGGGACCGACGGAAAGGCGGACGCCGCCGGTGTTCCAGGTGCCGATGGTCTTATGGGCCAGCCCGGCGCAGTGATATCCGCTTCGGACGGCGATGCCGTAATCCCGGTTCAGCCTGGCCGCTGCCTCTTCACACTCCATGCCCCGTATGTTGAACAGGCTGATGCCGGTCTTCCCCTCTGGGGCCGGCCCGTACAGATCTACAAAGTCCATACCGGCGATCATCTCGTCAAAGTAACGGATCAGTTCTCTCTCATAGGCCTCTATGGCTTTGACGCCCACCTTCTGCAGGACGCGGACGGAATAGCCCAGGCCGATGATGCCCGGCGCGTTGACCGTGCCCGCCTCAAATCCCTCCGGAAACTCTTCCGGCTGGACCCGGCTTCTGGATTCTGTTCCTGTGCCGCCGCAGAGCAGCGGCGTCAGCTGGATGGACGGATCCACATACAGCCCTCCCGTGCCCAGCGGTCCCAGAAGCCCCTTATGGCCGGGAAATGCCAGCAGTGAAATGCCCAGCTTTTCAACATCTATATCGGCGCAGCCGGCCAGCTGGGCGGCGTCTACCAGCAGGGGAATCTGCCTCTCCGCGCAGATCCTTCCGATATCGTCCAGCGGCTGAATGGTTCCGGTGACATTGGACGCCCCGGTCACCGCCACCAGCCGCGTATCCTCTGTTACGGCAGCTTCGATATCCTCCGCGCTGACAAAGCCCTCCTCGCTGCCGGAGACGATGGTGTGACTGACACCCTTTGATCGAAGATGCTCCAGAGGCCGCAGGACGGAGTTGTGCTCCATGGACGTGGTGACCACGTGGTCTCCTTCCCTCAGCATACCCAGCAGGGCCAGGTTCAGGCTTTCGGTGGTGTTTTTGGTGAAGACCAGGCGGCTGGCGTCGCGGATGTGAAAGAGCCTGGCCGTCTCCTTTCTCGCCTGGTAGACCCTTTCGCCGGTCATCATGGACATGTCGTGGCCGGAACGTCCGGGGTTGCCGCAGTAGCGCTCCATGCAGTCCCCCATTTCTGCCGCCATGCCGGCGGGCTTCGGAAAAGAAGTCGCGCTGTTATCCAAGTATATCATTGATTTCACCTCTCAAAAGAAAATGGAGGACGTAAAGTCCTCCTATATCCTATTCTGCTTCTTTTGAAATGGTGCCTTTCTTCCTGCGGCGGAACAGGGCTGCGGTCCCGTCGACGCAGTCGCCCGTCATCTCCAGAAGGACGACGCTCAGAAATACCATGTGTATCCACGGGTTTATCCACCGGATCACAGCTGTCAGCAGCGGCTGCAGATGGACGGCTGTTATGACGCCTCCCGCCATCCAGAGCAACGGATCGGAGGCGGTTATATGGACCAGCCACTTTCCACTGCAGAGCCGCGTCAGAATCCCAAATACCAGGGCGCAGGCCAATCCCGCCCCCAAGGCGCAGACGGCGGCCGCCGGCAGTGTCATATCCCGGTCAGTTCCCAGCCAGGAAGCCAGCTCCCGTGCCGCAAGACCGGTCCCCGCGACGATCAAAAGGGCTCCTATGCCAAAGCCCGGCATATAGGGGCCTTTGCACAGGCCTCTTCCGCCCGGTCTCTTCCTCAGGGCGAAGACGCAGCGGTCCGCGGCCCAGCCCAGAATACTGTACAGGGCGAAAAACAACAGTATCTCATACAGCTGATACTCTCTCATACGCTATTCTCCATGGGTGACGAGGCCGCTGCCGTTGATAGGAATCGCCTCACCGCCCAGCTCCGACTCCGGCCTGGTTATGACCTTGAAGAAGTCCTTGACCCTGGCCAGGACCTCGCGGACCTCACGAACAGCCTGTCCGCTGTACTTCATCTGGTCAGAGGAAACGCCTTTGACCTCCAGCCCCAGCTTTTCGCCCAGATAGAGAGCCCGGTACTCGTGGTAGGTTTGGGTCACGACGATCGCAGAGGAAACGCCGAAGATGCTCTGGGCTCTGTACATGGAATCGTAGGTGGAAAATCCCGCGTGGTCGCAGAAGATGTCCTCCTCCGGCACGCCGGCCCTTTTCACATAGTTCAGCATGACGTGGATCTCATTGTGATCCACCTGGCCGTTATCTCCGGTGAGAAGCAGCTTTGGCGCGACGCCAAGCTCGTAGAGCAATATGCCCGTGTCCAGCCGGTCCTTCAGCATAGGCGTCGGCGTCTCGTCGTCGCGGATCCCCGCGCCCAAAACCATGATGCAGTCCGCGTCAAGGTCCTTCAGGGCCTGTGTCTCTGAAGGGAGCAGCGTTTCCTTGTCCTCTGTGATGGCGCACTGTATATTGTCCATTTCCTTATTTACGATGTGATTGTTGATGGTCATTCCCGCAACGCCCGCGGCGACAGCCAGCACCGCGATCAGCAGGACCAGTCTTCCTATTAGCCTTTTCATGATTCCTCACCCCTCGTTTTGATAGCCTTGTTTTAATAGCCTTGTCATACAAAATAGTTTATACGACCCTGTCTGAAATTGCAATAGCTACTTTTTGCAAATTTGGTGAAAGCGTGTTATAATGAATGTACTCGATCATATTGCAGCCCGGAGCCAGACTCCCGGCTGGCGAAAGTATTTTCTCAGTCAATATCAGGAGAGCAGGAAACCATGAAAAAATTCGTCGTATCGACAGATCATCCCTATGAGATCATCATCGGTGAAAGCATCATCAAAGATGTCGGCTCCTATATCCGGCAGTGCATTCCCCCATGCCGCCTCTGCGTCATTACGGACAGCACGGTCAACAGGGCTTACGCCCAGGTCGTCATGACATCGCTTATGGAAGCAGGATACCAGACGTCCAAGATCGTTTTTCCTGCCGGTGAACATTCAAAGAACCTGACGACCTACTCTAATATTCTGGAATCCATGGCGGACGAAGGACTGACCCGGTCGGACGGCGTCATCGCCCTGGGCGGCGGCGTGGTCGGCGATCTGGCCGGCTTTGTTGCGGCCACCTACATGCGGGGCATCTCCTACGTGCAGATTCCTACTACCTATATGTCGGCCATCGACGCATCGGTCGGCGGCAAGACCGGCATCAACCTGCTCTGCGGCAAGAATCTGGCCGGCGCGTTCTGGCAGCCTTCCCTGGTCTTCTGCGACTACAGGACCTTTGACAGCCTTCCGGCGGTCAAGCTTCTCGACGGCGTGGCCGAAGCGGTCAAATGCGCTGTCATCTCTGAAGCGTCTCTGATCCCTAAGATCCAGTCCGGCGACTACGAATACGTCATCGAGCGCTGCGTCTCCATCAAAAAGTCTGTAGTCGAAGCGGACGAACGGGACACGGGCCTGCGCCAGCTTCTCAACTTCGGCCATACGGTAGGCCACGGCATCGAAAAGCTGAGTACCTTCTCTGTTTCCCACGGCCAGGCGGTGGCCAAGGGTCTCATCGTGGAATCCCGCGCCGCCTATAAGATGGGGTTGACCGACGCCAACATCGCGCCGGAGCTTTCCGCCCTGCTCAGCGGCCTGGGCTTCGACCTTTCCATCGGCTACTCGGCGGACGAGCTTTACCATTACGCCCTGATGGACAAAAAAATCTCCGGCGACAAGATCTCCATGGTCATACCGGATTCCATCGGCAGATGCAGGCTGCAGAAGATTTCTCTTTCGGAGCTGAGGGAGTTCGTAGAATTGGGACTGAGCGAAGAGTGATTCAATGATGCCTGACCCGCGGGAGCCTTTCACGTTCCCAATTTAATATATATTGCGTTACACTTGCTTTTTTAAGCGGCTGACCTAAAACGCCGGAATTTCACGTAAACGGAAATTCCGGCGCCTTTCTTTTTTGTTCAGGTTATTTATGATTATTCTCCCACTCTTCCTTCAGCATGGAAAAGATCATGGAATCCCGCAGCGTGCCGTCATAGATCTTATAGGTCCTCCGCAGGGTTCCCTCGTAGGTGAATCCGCATTTTTCAATGACCCGCTGCGACCGGGCGTTGACCCTGGATGTGCAGATGCCGATCTGGTCCAGCCCAAGCTCACAAAAGCCGAAGCGCAGCACTTCTCTGGCCGCTTCTGTCATATAGCCGCGGCCCCAGTGGTCCTCCGCCAGATTGTAGCCCAGCTCCCGGCTGTTGGCGTCAGGCCGCAGCCGGTCCGGTTCCAGGGCGATGATGCCTACGACCTTTTCTTCCCCCTTGACCCGGACAGCCCAGGCCTCTGTAGGGATAAGCAGCTCTTCGATGACCTGGCGGGAATATTCCACGCTCTTGTGAGGCTCCCATCCGGCGGGAGGCCCTACATGGGGATTCTTCGCGTAGTCGTAAAGCTCCTCCGCGTCATCTATCGTAAACATCGTCAGTGTCAATCTCTCTGTTTCCAGCGTCTTCATAGGGTTTCTCCTTTCAATCTGCCGCGCGCAGGCTTTCTCCTGCCATTCATTTCGGCAGACCCAGCGGCCTGGCGGCGCTCCGCCTGCCGCGCTGCTTTATTCCGTGGTACTGATGATCTCCTTGTTGGACTTGTCAATCTGGCTGACCTTCATGTTGACCGCGTCGGCCGGATCCACTTCCTCCTGCAGTCCCAGCAGGTTCGGACCCAGATAGATGGTCTTCAGCGTCTCGCCGTCCAGGGTAACCTTGCTGTATTCAGTAAAGTTCTGGCCCTTGATATAGTATTTGCCGCCGACGCTGACCACCTTCTCGATGGTAATATCCTTAACGCCCATCTTCATGCCCGCCTTTTCAAACGGATTGGCGCCGCCGTAGATATAATTCTTGCCGTAGAGCATATCGTAGCCCAGCAGCTTCAGGTTGGACAGATAATCCTTCGACTTGTGGTCCACGGTCTGATGATATTTGATCGTCGTGCCCGTGTGGATATCCAGACGGTCGAACACCTCTGCCGCCAGCTGGTAAGTGGTCAGGTTTTTGTCCTCTTTTTCCATGCCAAAGTTGCCCCAGATCACGTACTGGGTCTGGTACAGGTCTTTGGCGTCGTAAGATCCCTCTGTCACGTCCAGGGCCGGAATGTGGTCGCCGTACATGACCAGGATCACGTCTTCGTCGAACTCTGACAAGGTTTCTGTCAGGTCTTTGACGAACTGATCCATCTCGTAAACCTGGTTGACGTAGTATTCGTACTTCCATTTCAGCTCTTCGCTCGGCGCGTCGGTGACCTCGATCTTCGGATTCTTGATCAGCTGCTCCGTCGGGTATTTGCCGTGGCCCTGTACGGAGATGGTATAGATATAGTCGTGGCCCTCGCTGGAATTCAGCGCGTCCATGATCTGCTCCGTTAGAATGGAATCCTTGGCCCAGTTCTTCGGCGTCTTCGGCACGTCGCTCATGTATTCCAGAGAGGTAAAGGTATCGTAGCCGATGTTGTCAAAGACTTCGTTTCTGTTGTAGAACAGGGCTCTGTGGTTGTGGATGGCGTGGGTGGAATATCCCATGGACTTCAGGTCTCTGGCGATGGATTCCGCCGTCTTTTCCTTCAAAACCGACTTGAAAGGATATTCGCCCGGTCCGAAGAACTTGACGGAAAGTCCAGTCATGACTTCAAACTCGGTGTTCGCCGTTCCCGCGCCGCAGGCCGGAACCGTCAGGCTGCCGGTGGAATAGTTCTCCATCAGGCTGCGGTAATACGGTATCGGATCCTCTGACAGCTCAATGTTGTTGAACAGGGTCGGGTCCACGAAGGATTCCAGCTGCAGGAATAAGATGTTGGGATGCTCCTCATCTTCGTCCGTCTCTGTCAGCTTCATGGTGCCGTCTTCTCCATACTGATCTTTGTCAAAGATGGCCTTGACCGCCTTTTCGTCGTAGCCCATCGGCTTAGGAATGCCCGTGTTGAGCCAGGTGTTGATGAAGCAGTACGGCACGCCGTAGTCCTCATAAGCGTAAGCCAGGTTTCCGAAGAAGGTGGACAGCACGCCGATCTTCACCAGGCCGAAGGTGGCTCCAAAGGTCATGGCGATGACCAGCAGGACGGCCGCGATATTCCTCTTCAGCTTTACCTCGCCCTTCGGCTTTTTCGGCGCTTTGATGAACAGTATGATCAAAGCGATGACGCCGATGACGATGCCCCCGGCGATCAAAGCGATCTCCGTCGTGGAAAAATAATTGGTCAGCAGGGTGGCTCCATCGGTGATGGCGCTCAGATCCTTCACCGTAAACGGCGTCATGCGCTGGATCAAGATGACGCCGTTGGTGATGCCCACGCCCATCCAAACCAGGGTGACGATGACGATAAAAAATACCCGCCGCCGGAATACGGTCGCTATAGCCAGCATGGCAAAGATGATCAGGGTGTTGTACAAAAACACCACCGGGCTTTCAAACAGAAAGACAAATCCGCCCATGCCCTTTCTTGCCAGCGTTTCTATGGCCAGGTTCATCAGAAACGCCCATACCAGGCAAAAGAAAAAACTGTTGTGCAAATATTTCCTGTAAAAGTTCTTTGCTTTTTCCATTGTTCCTATCCTCTTTTCTCTATTCCCTTTTGCTGAAATAGTTTGCCAGATCCGCAAATTCGTCTAACGACAAGGTCTCAGCTCTCCTCTTTTCGTCTATGCCGCAGGCGGCAAGCGCCTCTTTGACGTCTTCCTTCGTTACGCTGCCTATACCCATGAGCGAGTTAGACAGTGTCTTCCGCCTTTGACCGAATCCGGCTTTGATGCAGCGGAAAAACATCTCCTCGTCCACAAGCTCCACCGGCTTCTCCCTGCGGATGTTCAGCCGGAGCACGGCGGAATCCACCTTTGGCACCGGCACGAAGACTTCCTTCGGCACGATAGCTACGCTGTCGACGGTGCAGTAATACTGTACGGCCACGGACAGCGCGCCGTAGCTCTTGGAGCCGGGCTGGGATTTGATCCTGTCAGCGACTTCCTTCTGCATCATGATGGTGATGCTGTCGGCCATGACGTGGTTTTCCAGCAGCGCCATGATGATAGGCGTCGTAATGTAATAGGGAAGATTCCCGATGATTCGCGCGTGGCGGCAGCCTGAGCTTTGAATGATCTGGTTGAGATCTGTCTTCAGCACGTCCTGATGTATGATCTCTACGTTGTCAAAGCCGCCCAGGGTCTCCCGCAGGATGGGGATCAGATTCTGATCGATCTCCACAGCCACCACTTTGGCGGCCAGCTGCGCGGCCTCCGCCGTAAGCACGCCGATACCGGGGCCGATCTCTATGACCAGGTCCTCTCCGGTGATCTGGGTGGCCTCTATGATCTTATCTATGATATTCTTGTCCGTCAGGAAATTCTGTCCCAGACTTTTGGACAGCTTGAACCCATATCGTTCTTTGATGTCCCTGATGGTGGACGGTGCATATAACTTCATTCTAATTCCTTAACCTTTTCCAAAAATTCTTCCCGGGAAATCTGAAACTGATTCAGCTTCCTGAGAAAGCTTTTGCTGTTTCCATAGCCGATGGACAGCAGGTTTCCCAGCTGCTCCCGCCGTGCCTTGGCTCTGGGGCCGCCGGCCAGCTCCCACTGGAAGAGATCTTCCTCGGTGAAGCTGCCGTCTCTGCTCCCGGAGGTGCAGTGGGCTTTTTCCAGCGCTTCGATGATATCCTCCGGCCTGGCGTTTTCCACGCCTACGTTGCCGTTTTTCAGGGCCTTCCCTTTGGGAAGAAAGGCCTGACGGCAGCCGGGATATCTTTCCGCGATTTGTCTGCGTATCTTTTCGCCCGCGTAGTCGGGATCGGTAAACACGATGATTCCCTGATCTTCATAGGCCTTGTCGATCTGGGGCCAGATGGAGTCCGGCATGCCGAATCCGTGGGTCTCTATGGTCATGGCGTCCACCGCCCGCCGGATGGCCGCGGTATCGTCCCGACCTTCCACGATGATGGCTTCTTTAATCGTTATCTTCCTGTCCCTGATCGTCGCTTTGGTTTTCGTTTTCATCTTGGTCTTCGTCATGATTCTGCTCTTCATCCTCGTCGTCTAAAATATACAGGATCTCGCCGGGCTTGATCAGCCGCAGCTGGATCCGCGCCTGCTCTTCGATGTATTCCAGGTCATTGACATTCTTCAGCTCTTCTTCCAGCGCGGCTTTTTCCTTCGCCAGCGCTTTCTGCGTCGCCGCCAGCTCCTGCTGCTCAGCCCGCAGATCGAACACATTCTTTATAGACACGCCAACGACCGCTATGAGCACCAGCACGATAACGGTCAACGCGATTCTTCCTTTATTGATTCTGACTTTTTTCTTCTTCGGAGCCGCCTGTACCGCCGTACTCTGTACATGCTGATGGCGTTCTCTTCGGTATTCTTCCAGAGATTTGCCGTCCCTTTCCCGTTCAAAATCCCGGATTCTCCCTTTTCTCCTCTTCTTCATATCCTTCATCCCTGTCGTATCGTTGTAATGAACCCTTCCTCGCGGCAACGCCGTCTGGATCGTTCGCGTTCATTATACCATGACGCTTCCTCTGGACATAGAATCAGTCGTCATGATTCAATGAACGCTTCCTCGCGGCAACGCCGTCCGGATCACTCGCGTTCATTATACCACAAACGAGCTTTTTCCACAACATGATGCCGCAGGCCATGGCGATAATTCCGTGGAGGCTGACCACGCCGTAGGAGCCCGCGTAGAGAAATTCCGCGAACAGATATCCGGCGCACAGCCATCCACACAGGTAAACTGCCCTGGCGGCCCGCCGCCTTTTTCCGCACCGGGCGATCAGAGCGTCTCTGGCGGCAAACACCAGCATGATGGCCGCGCCGCAGCAGAACATGATCCCGCACGTGTGCAGCTCCCTTCCGATCAGCTCGGTCATCTGCGCAGCCTGCTGATCCGGTCAAAGAGCTTTCCGCCGGACTTTTTCTTGGTGTAGCTCAGGCTCTCGATCTCTCCGTCCGCCACCAGCTTTCCCTCGTCCAGATCCAGCGTCTCAATATGCAGATCTTTCCCGGAAATGATCAGCCCCTGATCGTTCAGATTGGCCAGAATGGTCTCTTCATCAAAGCCTTCCACCGACGTGACCTCCGTGACGGTGATGCGCTTTCGGTTTTCCATTTGAATATAGTGGTTTTCCATGGCCTTACCCTCCTTCATGACATGTGTCTGTCTGAAAAGAGTATATGCGCCGTCACGCGAAATCTTGCGGAAAACAATGAGGCAGGCAGGCTGTTGGAGCCTGCCTGCAGTTTTCTTCATTAGAGATAACCCATCAGAGATACTCAAACGGGTCTACAGGGCTTCCATTGATCGTGACCTCAAAGTGACAATGGGAGCCGGTACTGTTTCCTGTATTTCCCACTTCTCCGATCTTCTGACCCTGGTATACCTTTTCACCAACGCTGACGTCGATGGCGCTGCAGTGGCCGTAACGTGTATGCTTGCCGCCGCCGTGGTCTATCTCGATGAACAGGCCATATCCGCTGAACCAGCCGGCGTAAGTCACAGTACCGCCGTCCGCGGCTCTGATCGTCGTTCCCGTCGGGCAGGCCAGGTCGATGCCCTCGTGCATTCTGCCCCATCTCCATCCGAATTCGGACGTCAAAGTATAGCCGGAAACCGGCATGATCAGCGTGCCCGTCGGCGCCGTCTTCGGCACAGGCTTCGTTCCGCGCAGGACGATCTTCTTCACGGTCTTTTTGATCGTCTCCGTTTCCAGAACTTCCTTATCGATGATCTCGCCGTTTTCCCTGGTTATTCTGGCCGTCACTACCCGTTTGCCGTTGACGCCCTTCTGGATCACCTTTTCATCTCCTTCGTACATGGAGTCGTCGTCCCTGTACTCAGTCTTGTATTTCACCTTTTCAGCAAAGGTGCTCTTCTCCACGGTGACCACGGTCAGAGCGGAGACCGCCTTCTCTATGATCAGCTCGTCCCCTGGGTAGAGCAGTTCCTCCTGAATGTCGGGATTGTTCTTCTTCAGCTCCTCATAGGTCACGTCCAGCTTCTGGCAGATATCGTAATAGGTATCTCCTGACTGGACCGTATAGACCTGTTCCTCGTTGCCGCCGGACAGAATCGCCTTTACCGCTTTGCTGACGCTGCTGATGTAGGCCAGCTTGGTGTTGTATTTTTTGATCTCAACGTCTTCCTTGAAGCCGACTTCTTCATAGGTGATGTCGTCGTCGTCCTCAAGGAACTGATCCTGCACCTTCTTCAGCACTGTCTTGGCCGCCGATTCACTTTCGCAGGCCGCGAAGAATGTCCCGTCGATATAGATGCCGTAGGCCTCCGCCTCCATGTCCGACATGTATGTCAGCCGCTTCAGCACCGTATCCACATCGTCGACGTCCTTGTCGATGATCACGGTGCTTCGGAAGGTGATGTCGTTATCCTTGTCGATCTGGATGGTAGAGCCGTATTCCTTGCTCAGCTCGTCGCTGACCAAGTCCAGGATCTTCAGCACGTCCTCCTGGTTCTTCACATAGCCCAGGGCTCTGCCGTTATAGGAATACTCAAAGCCGGTGAAATGGTTAAACAAAGCCACCATGGCGATGGCCACCAGAACGGCTCCCGCGAAGTGGCCCAGCAGGCTCTTTTTCTTCCCCTCCAGCTTTTTTCTGTTCTCATGAATGAACTTGGCCAGATGATAGTGACAGATCAAAAATAGTCTGTCGATCCGCATCTGCAGGTTGTCGTGGCCGGTCACGATGGCCGCGGCGCCGCTGACAATACCGGCCCACAGCGCGGCCATGCGCTGATCAAAGCGGATCTGCGCCTGGTCATGCCAGGTAATCACCCCTGCCGCAGCATCCGTTATTTTTCTAAGCTTTTTTTCTTTACCCATACTTCCGCCTCTTCTGTACGCTGTCTGATACAGGAACACCTTTCTCCGAGATCGGTAATACCGGTATCCTTGCACTTTTCACAGGCGTATTTGATATCGGTATAGTCCATCTCATAGTTATTTTCTGTCAGGAGAACTGCCCGCTCCGCAGACAATTTATCCATAGAAGCTCTGATCCGTCTTCCCTCTTCTTCAGCGTTGCCCATGATCAATGCTTTAGAAAGCTGTGAACTGGTACTGCGTATTTCATCGTCCAGCTCCCGGATCCGCGGCAGTTTTTCATAGATCTCCTGTTTTCTGGCCTCCGCCTCCCGCTCAGCCTTTTCTCTCAGGAAATCATAGTACTGATTCAGTACCGCCTGGGTCACAACGATCTTCTTATTAACGTCTACGCCTTTCTTTTCCGCTTCCTTTCGCCAGTTTTCTAAAACCTTGTTGACATAGTTGAAGTTGGGACTTGAAATACCGGCTGTCTTTGTACAGGCTTCCAGCACCCGTTCCATGGTGTATCCCATTTCCCCGAACCAGACGTCCATCATGTTCTTCTCTGCTTCCGTGGCGTTTCTGGTAAAGCCCAGCGCCCGGAGAACTCTCTTGTAGCGGTAGTACCGCTCGTCCTCCTCCTGCAGCTTTTCGTTGACCTGGTCCGTGGTCATGAGGCCGTCTCTGGCCCATCCGGAAACCACCGTTTCCATGTAGTTGAGGCTTGTCTTATTTCTGTCTACAGAATATTTTACCGCAAAGCAAACCACCTCCGGCGTCGCGCCGTAGTCGGAAAGCCAGGACAGGATACGGGTCAGCTCTGAGGAGCTCAGTCCTCTTCCCAGGGTCTGCTCGATGGAGGTAAACATGGCCTTGACCGCCTTGTTGCCGAAGACGTTGTCCTTCTTCGCCTTTTCCGGCTCTCCCTTGGCAGGCCCCTTGTGCTTGCCGTACAAAAGCTCTTTTAAATTGATAAACTCGACAGCAAAATCTCTCTGGCCGCCTTCCGTCAGATAACGCTTTCTGATGACGCCCATTTTTTCCCAGTAATCCCAGGCGTCCATGATCTTTTGTTCGGATACAGACAGCTGCCTGGCCATAGCCTCCGTGCTCATCTCCAGCCCGTGCTCCGCGTAGGAAAGGGCGTAAAGATACACCTTGACAAAGACTCCGTCAGCTCCTGGCATATACTCGTTGATGAATATGTTTTCCACCTTCGTGTCGAGCAGGTAAAAATCTCTTGTCTTTTCCTTGATAAAATTCATCTGTTTTTACTTTCCTCACACCTCTTCTTTTTGATGAATCTCCTGATTCAGGTCGGAGAGCAGCGCCTCTACGTCGATTCCGTGGCCGTCCGCCGCCTGCTGCAGGGTCTCGTTTACGGCGCCGGGACAGCCTAAGCACAGCAATCCATGTCTCTCAAATACCGCTTCCAGTTTGTCATCTGTGTCCATGTCCAAGATGTCACAGACCAGCATCTCTTCCGTAATCTTCATGTTCATTACCCTTCTTTCCGGCCTGAATGAGCGTTCCTCCCCGCAATCAGGCCATGTCGCTGAATTTGGTATATCTTGCTACCCAGGTCAGATCAAAGGTTTCCGTCGGTCCGCTTCTGTGCTTTGCCAGGTTGACCTCGCAGATCCCGGGTTTTTCTGAATTGTCTTTGTTGTAGTAATCATCTCGATACAGGAACATGACCATGTCGGCGTCCTGCTCGATGGAGCCGGATTCACGCAGGTCTGACAGTATCGGCCTGTGGTCCTGCCTCTGCTCCGGCGCTCTGGAAAGCTGGGAAAGCACCAGGACCGGGCAGTCCATTTCTCTGGCGAGCAGCTTCAGGTATCTGGAAAGATTGCTGATCTCCTGCTGTCTGCTGTCGGTCTTGCCCTCCCCCTTCATCAGCTGAAGGTAGTCTATGATGACCAGATCCAGGCCCTTTTCGGCCTTCAGCCGCCGGCATTTGTTCTTCATTTCCAGCACGCTGATGCCAGGCGTATCGTCGATGTGTATCTTTGTCTTTGACAGAGAGTCCAGAGCCATATTGATCCGGTCCCAGTCTCCCCGCTCGATATTGCCGGTCTTCAGTTTCTGCATCTCCACCCGGGATTCCATGGCCAAAAGCCGCTGGCCCAGCTGGGCCTTGGACATTTCCAGGCTGAACAGCAGCACGGAAGCGCCTGACTTGATCGCCGCGTTCTGGGCGATGTTCAGGACAAAGGCGGTCTTTCCCATGGCCGGCCGGGCCGCTATGATGACCAGGTCCGACTTCTGCAGGCCGCTGGTCAGCTCGTCCAGCCTTTTAAATCCGGTGGACAGTCCGATGACCTGGCCCTGGGTCTGGATCGCCCGGTCGATCATGGACACGTTTTCCAGCAGTACCTCTTTGATGGGGGAGTAATCGCTCTTCTGTCCCCGCTGGGCGATCTCGAAGATGCCCTTCTCCGCGTAGTCCAGGATCTCCGAGGCGTCCATGGACTCTTCATATCCTTTTTCTCTGATGTCCTCGGCCGTTTTGATCAGTCTCCGCATAGCCGCCTTTTCCGCCACGATCCTGGCGTATTCCGCCGCGTTGACCGTGGACGGCGCTTCCGACGACAGGCTGCTGATATAGACTCTGCCGCCGACCATTTCCAGAGACTGCCGCTTCTTCAGTTCGTCGCAGACGGTGATGATGTCTACGGATACGTTCATTCTGAACAGCTCCACCATGACGTTGAAGATCTCCTTGTGGGCAGCGTCGTAAAAATCGTCGCCGGTGACCACGTCGATCACGTCAGCCAGAGCGTCTTTGCTCAACAGCGCCGCACCCAGAACGGACTTCTCCGCTTCTGTGTTATGGGGCGGAATTCTCTCTACCATGCTGCCGCTCCTTCCGCTCAGTCAGTGACCTGCACGCTCAGCTTGCAGCTGACCTCTGGATAGAGCTTTACTCCGATCTCAAAGGTTCCGATATTCTTGATCGGGCTGTTCAGCTGGATCTTCTTTTTGTCCACGTTGAGCCCAGTCTGCTCTTTGACCGCTTCCGCGATGTCCTTGGACGTGATGGAGCCGAACAGGCGGCCGCCTTCGCCGGACTTGGTCTTGATGACGACTTTGGCTTCTTCCAGCTTCGCGCCCAGCTCCTGGGCCGCGGCCTTTTCCTCCGCCTTCTTCTGGGCCATCAGCTCCTTCTGCTTTTCCAGGCTTCTGATATTGCCCTGGGTCGCCTCTGTGGCGTAGCCCTTCGGCAGAAGCATGTTTCTGGCGTAGCCGTCGCTGACCTTTACGATATCTCCCGCTTTACCGGTTCCTTTTACGTCTCTATTTAAAATTACAATCATGTCTTTTTCCTCCTTAATTCTTTATCATGTCAAGTACCTGGGATATGGCTTCCTCCGGCGTGCACTCCACCTGGGCTCCTGCCGTGGTCAGATGTCCGCCTCCGCCCATGCGCTCCATCAGCACCTGGACGTTGATGTCCCCGAGGGATCTGGCGCTGATCACCGTCCTGCCCGTCTCCGTCCTGCCCGCGACAAAGGACGCCTTGATGCCTTTGATGGTCAAAAGCTCGTCGGCCACCTGGGAATTCAGGACCTGGGCGTTCTCATTCCATCCGTCGCAGATGGAGGTGGCGATGCCTTCCTCGTGGAAATCCGCGGCGGCTATGCACCTTGCCCGTACTTTAAAAGCTTCCATATCTGTCTGAAAAAACCGCTTCACCTCTGCGGTGTCCGCTCCTGCCCGTCTCAGCCAGGCGGCGGCTTCAAAGGTTCTTACACCGGTCTTTACGGCGAATCGGTTGGTATCCACGGTCATGCCCGCCAGAAGGGCTTCCGCTTCCAGCTTGACCAGGGTCTTCTTCGGCGCGGCGTACTGCAGGATCTCGCTGACCAGCTCCGCCGTAGAGGAAGCATAGGACTCGATATAGGAAAGGGTCGGCGCCGCTACGCAGTCCTCCGCCCTCCGGTGGTGGTCGATGACCACGATCCGGTCCGTCAGCTCCAGCAACCTAGCGTTTTCGGAATAGCTTGGACGGTGGGTGTCCAGCAGCACCACCAGCGTATCCTTGTCCGTGATGGCTTCCGCTTTTTTATTATTGATAAACTGATAGTTTTCTGTTGCTTTCGCCTGCTGGTAGATCACCTGCAGGGATTCATTGACGTTGTTGATGACGATATACGCGTCTCGGCCGATGGTCATGCACATCCGGTAAATTCCCAGGGCGGAGCCGAAAGCGTCCATGTCGGGATTGGCGTGGCCCATGATGACCACCCGTTTGGACTGGTCGATCAGCTGCTTCAGCGCGTGGGCGACCACGCGGGACTTGCCCTTGTTTCCCTTTTCAACGGTCTGCAGCTTTCCGCCGTAGTATTCCACCTTGCTGCCCTGCTTGATGACAGCCTGGTCGCCGCCCCGTCCCAGAGCCAGGTCCAGCGCCGCGTTGGCGTACTCCTCTGTCTCGATCAGGTTTTTCCCGCAGATGCCGATGCCGATGCTGAGGCTCATAGGAAAATCTGCCTCTGTCTCGATCTGCCGCACTTCGTCCAAGAGGGCGAACTTGCTGTCTATCATGCCCCGCACGCAGGAGTACGGGAAGTATATGATGTACTGCTCTTCGTTGAGCTGGTTGATGGAGCCTGTGCATTTGGAGGCCCATTTGCGTATGGCTTTATCCACCTCTGTGGACACCAGCATTCTCTTGCCGGCGGAGGTGCTGGCGATCAGATCGTCGTAGTTGTCGATATTGATCTTGGCTACGCAGACCCTTTCGTCGTTGTACCGCTCCTTCAGATTTTCAAAATTTGTGATATCTTCAAAGAAGACCAGCAGGTTGGCGTCCTCCCCTTCTCCTTCAAGGTTGATCATCAATCGGAACTGTTTTCCGTTCCGCTCCAGCACCCGGTACTGGTCGGAGCCGATCTCCTGAAACAGCTCGGAAACCTTGATCCCTGTCAAAGCGAAAAAATCCGCGCTTTCGATTCCATCATAAATGAAAACCTCACTGATGTGGTCGTTGGACCGGACGACTTTTCCGTTCCTGCTGACGATGCACATCGGAAGGGGGATATAGGATGAAACCAGCTTCCCAAATAATGTTTCTGACATTTTTTATCCTCTTCTTTTATCCTCTTCATTCACAAACAGCGGTATATTTAAATATACCATGAAACTGTTCTTCATTGGTGTAGTTTTTGTGATAATAATAGAATAGTATACCACATTTCTGCTTAGATTGCAAAGTATTCGCGATTTGCCGCTTCTTCTGCCCTACCGGTCGGCATGCCTGCCCGCCGGTACGCCGGACAATTCTCTGACCCGGAGCCTGCCGCCGCACCTGCTGCATCTGTAATATTCCGGATGATCGACCACTCTGCTCCTGCGCATACGATAGAACCTGACGCCGCAGGCGGCGCACTCTATTTCATATTTATATTGAGGTTCTTCCTCTTCCCTCGGCAGACCCGGTATCTGGCTGCTGTCCGCTCTCACTCTGATGTGGCTGCCGCAGGCCCGGTTGATCCGGTCGGCCAGCGATTTCCACTTCTGCCCGTGATTGAGACAGCCGGGACACGTATGGAGCAGCTCGTGAAAGATCACGTCCTTCAGGACTTCATCTGAACATCTTTCCATGATGGAGGATACTTCTATGACGAATCCCGTCCTGCCCCTCTCCCTCACCACCTTGCAGCATCCCAGCCGCTTCTTTGCCCGCCGGTTTTCCCTAATTGCGAAGATCTTCCGCGATGGCTCTATTCCGATGGCTCTCATCTCTCCGATACAGGTATCCATCAGGGACGCCAGCCGGGCGGCAAAGTCACTGCCGGAAGACGCGCCGGAGGACCCGTTGCCGCACGGCGGTCCGGAGAGCGCGGCGCGGTCGTGGGTCTTTTCCGGATATATGCTTTTATCTGCGCTTCTATTTGTGCTATTATGTGTGCTTTTTTCCACCAACTTCGATCCTTTTCTCCTTTTTTACGCGCGCGTTACCCGCGTGCTGTATGCTTCTCTTTCACGTCCTGCGCGCGGCCGGACCTCCGGCCGGAAAAGAAACAGGATGCTCCCGAAAGGGCATCCTGGCTTTTATGGTTTCATGTGAAACAATCCTTACTGTTCCACAGATTTCAACAATTCTATCAATCGATTCAATTCTTCAGTACTGTAGTATTCCAGCTCGATGCTGCCCTTTTTTCCCTTTTGATTGATGCTGACTCGGGTGCCGAACAGGCTTTTCAATTCCTGCTCCACATGAAGCGTATCGGCGCTCTTGGTCTTTTTCGCGGGCTTCTTTTTCACCTTGCCCGCGCCGGACGCCAGCTCCTCCACCTTCCTTACGGACAGGCCTTCGTCTATGATCCTCCTGCACAGCTGGGCCTGCAGAACCTTGTCCTGAATGGGTATCAGCGCCCTGGCGTGGCCTGTGGTCAGCTTTCCCTCTGTCACCAGCTGCTGGATCTCCACCGGCAGCTTCAGCAGACGAAGCGCGTTGGTGATATACGGACGGCTTTTGCTGACGCTCTTGGATACCTCCTCCTGGGTCAGACCGTAGGTCTTGATCATCTGATGCAGCCCTTCCGCCTCCTCTATCGGATTCAGATCCTCCCGCTGCATGTTCTCTATGATGGCGATGAGCATGTTCTCCTCATCGGTAAACTCTCTGATCAGACACGGAACCTCTTTTAATTCCGCTTTTCTCGCCGCTCTCCATCTGCGTTCTCCCGCGACGATCTCATATCCCCTTTTTCTTTTTCTGACGACCAGAGGCTGTATGATGCCGTGCTCTGTAATAGAGGCGGCCAGTTCGCTGATCTTCTCCTCGTCAAAGGTCTTTCTCGGCTGATTTTCGTTGGGCTTTATCTCATTGATGTCGATGTATGAGACGGCCTCTCTCCCTTCAGCGGGCGAGCCTTCCTCGTCCTTTCTGTCCGCTCTGTCAGGCTGTACCGCAGGCGCCTGATCAGCAAAGAGGGCGTCCAGGCCTCTGCCCAATCCTCTGTTCTTCGCTTTTCCTGCCATTAACGGTTTTCCTCCCATTCAAGAAATTCTTCCGCGAAATCTCTGTAGGCTTCCGCGCCTCTGGACTTCGGATCGTATTCGGTGATGGCCATACCGAAGCTGGGCGCTTCCGCCAGACGGATATTCCTTGGGATAACGGTGGAGTAGACCTTGGAGCCAAAGTATTTCTTTACCTCCTGCACCACCTGAATGGACAAGTTGGTTCTGCCGTCAAACATGCTGAGAATGACGCCTTCTATTTCCAGCTTCTTGTTCAGATTCTTCTTCACCAGCTCGATGGTGCTGACCAGCTGGCTCACGCCCTCCAGAGCGTAAAACTCGCATTGAATCGGAATCAGCACGCTTTCCACAGCGGTCAGGGAATTGATGGTCAGCAGGCCGAGAGACGGCGGACAGTCGATGAACACGTAATCATAGTCGTCCTTTACCTTCTCGATAGCCTTGCGGAGCCTTCCCTCTCTCCCCTCAAATTCTACCAATTCTATTTCCGCCCCTGCCAGATCTACACTGGCAGGTATGATATCCAAATTTTCCACACCTGTATTGATGATTGCCTTTTTCGTATCAAAGTCATCTTCTATAAGCAGATCATAAACGGTGTATTGCAGATCCTTTTTAGAGATGCCGATGCCGCTGGTGGTATTTCCCTGCGGATCGATATCCAACATCAGTATTTTCTTATCTCTCATTGCCAGACTTGCGCCTAAATTAATATTGGTCGTTGTTTTTCCTACACCGCCCTTTTGGTTAAAAATCGCAATTGCTTTTCCCAATGTTATGCCTCCTGCTAAATTTCTTACTGCTACTATTATATCGTATCTCCACGGATTTTACCACCCGTTTTGCACAAAAAAATAGAGATGTTTCACGTGAAACATCTCTGATTTTTTGGAATCACGATTTTCAGCTCGACATATTCCCCTTTATCGTCCTCATAAAACTCCGCGTTCTCCTCCATATCGTGGATCTGGGCGAACGCCTTTTTTATAGTATTCATATATATTTTATAACTTATATATCCTATCTTTTTCTTCTTACTCATGGAGGCCTCTTCCTTAGCCAGATACTCGTCGATGAGCTTTTCTGTCTGCTTTACGTTGAGATTGTGATTGATCACTCTCTGCAGCACCTTTTTTCTGATCTCCGGCTTGTCCACCCGCAAAAGAGCTCTCGCGTGGCGCTCGGTCAGATGGGCGTCCACCAGCTGCTGCTGGATGTCCGGCGGCAGGGTCAAGATGCGCAGCTTGTTGGAAATAGTGGACTGGCGCTTGCCGATCCTGGCCGCCAGCTCTCCCTGAGTAAGACCGAAATCATCGATCAGCTTCTTATAGGCATAGGCCTCCTCTATGTAACTGAGATCCTCCCGCTGTACGTTTTCCACTACGGAAATGAAAGCGGCGTCCTTCTCATCAAAATCTTTGATCAGAGCCGGAATCCTGCTGAGTCCCGCCAGCTTGGCGGCCCGCAGTCTTCGCTCACCGGCAATAAGAGAATATGTTCCATCTTTATCTTTTTTTACCAAAATAGGCTGCAAAACGCCGTATTCCGCGATGGAATCTCTCAGATCAAAGAGCTCTTCCTCCGAGAAGAACTTTCTCGGCTGTTCCGGGTTTGTACACACACTGCTGATAGGCAGCTCCACACTTTTACGCTGTAACATGGTATCCCTCCTTTTTAAACATCATACCATGTTTTCCCGGGAAATGATACAAAAAGCGTTCGACAAAAAAACCCATACTTCGTCAGCGTATGGGCTCCTTCGCAGGTGTTCCCGCCTTTCTCGGATATTTCGCGGGAGTTTCCTTTATTTTTTCAATGACCGCTATGTTATGGGCGTAGCCGTCCAGGTCCACGGACTGTATCCTGTCGACCCTGCCGCCCAGGATCTTAATGGCTTTGGCCGCCTCCTTGACTTCCTTCTCAGCGTCAGGTCCTTTGTAGGCCAGCAGGTATCCGCCGGTTCTGACAAAGGGCAGGCAGTACTCGGCCAGAACCGCCAGATTCGCTACGGCCCGGCTGACGCACAGATCAAAGGACTGGCGGCAGGCTTTGTTCTTTGCCAGCTCCTCCGCCCTGCCGTGCACTGTGACTACATTGGCTATGCCGGCCTCCTGGGTCAGCGCGTCGATGACCCGCAGCCGCTTGTTCAGGGAATCCGCCAGAAGAAATTCCTTTTCAGGACTGACAATGGCCAGCGGCACGCCCGGAAATCCGGCGCCCGTACCCACGTCTATGATCTTTTTGGCCCTCCTGTATTCATCAAAGGGCGCGCAGAGCACCGAATCTACAAAGTGCTTCTGTATAAAATCGGCCTCGTCGGTGATGGCAGTCAGATTGATCTTCTCATTCCACTGCAGGACGCCCTTCATATAGGAAGCAAACTGCTCCTCCATCTTCTGGGTCAGAGGTATTTCCATATGCGCGAAGGCATTTCTCAACTGTTCCATATAACCGCCCTATTTCTTTCTCCTTGTCTTTTCCAGATAGATCATCAAAACGTTGATATCCGCAGGTGAAACGCCGGAAATCCGCGACGCCTGACCCATGGAACGGGGACGTATCTGGTTCAGCTTCTGCATGGCTTCGATGCGCAGGCCTTCGATGGCGCTGTAATCCAGATCCTCATCAAGCTGCTTGGTTTCCAGTTTCTTGAAGCGCTCGATCTGGGCCAGCTGCTTGGTGATGTAACCGGCGTACTTGATCTGCACCTCCAGCTGATTTTCCTCGTGGGAGGACAGCTGCCCCCGCTCCCGGTCTATGGCCAGGAGATTTTCGTAGGTTACCTCGGGCCTCTTTAGCAGCTCGGCCAGGGTCGCTCTGTTCTGCAGCGGCGCGCTGCCGATGCTTTCCAGATATTCGTTGGCTTTTCCTGGATAAACATAGGTATTTTCCAGTCTTTTCTTTTCTGCTTCCACCCGTTCCTTCTTGGCGAGAAACCTATCATATCTTTCCTGATCAGCCAGTCCAATCCTGTAAGATTTTTCCGTTAAACGCATGTCCGCGTTATCTTGCCTCAGAACCAGCCTATATTCCGCTCTGCTGGTCATAATTCTGTAAGGCTCATTAGTACCTTTTGTGACCAGATCGTCGATGAGAACGCCAATATAAGCCTCACTTCTGTCCAGAACAAATGGTTCTTTTCCATTTATTAACAGAGATGCATTGATTCCCGCCATCAATCCCTGGGCCGCCGCTTCCTCATATCCGGAACTTCCGTTAAACTGTCCCGCGCAAAATAAATTCTTAATATACCTGTTTTCTAAATTGGTTTTCAGATCCAACGGATCTATGCAATCATACTCTATAGCATAAGCAGGTCGTGTGATAACAATATTTTCAAGTCCAGGTATAGTATGATAAAATTCTAATTGCACATCTTCAGGTAAACTTGATGACATACCTTGGATATACATTTCCTCAGTATCAAGACCTTCTGGTTCTACAAATAATTGATGTCTTTTTTTATCAGCGAATCTATTTACTTTATCTTCGATAGATGGACAATATCTTGGTCCTATTCCTTCTATTTGTCCTCCAAACAATGCAGATCTATGAAAGTTATTTCTTATCACTGTATGTGTTTCTTCATTTGTATAAGTTAACCAACAAGAAATCTGATCCTTTTCTAATCTATCATTCATAAATGAAAAAGGTACTATTTTCTTATCACCCTTTTGTTCTGACATTTTGCTGTAATCAAAGGTAGACGCCAATGCCCTCGCCGGCGTTCCCGTCTTAAATCTCCGCAGCCTCATACCATGCTTCCGCAGATTATCCGCCAGCTGCACAGACGGCGCAAGACCGTTGGGGCCGCTGGAAAAACAGCTGTCTCCGATGAAGATCTTGCCCCGGAGAAAGGTTCCGGTAGCCAAAATCACAGCTTTCGCCTTATACCAGGCGTGGGTCATGGTCACAACCCCTCGGACCTGCCCGTCCTCGACGACCAGATCCACCACTTCCGCCTGCTTCATATCCAGGTTCGGCTGTTTTTCAATGGTCTTCTTCATCTCCGTATGATATTTGTGCTTATCGGCCTGGGCCCGCAGAGAATGAACCGCCGGTCCCTTTGCCGTGTTCAGCATTCTGCTTTGAATGAAGGTCTTGTCGATGTTCTTTCCCATCTCGCCGCCCAGGGCGTCGATTTCCCTGACCAGATGCCCTTTGCCGGTTCCTCCGATGGAAGGATTGCAGGGCATCATGGCGATGGCTTCCAGATTGATGGAAAAGAGCAGCGTCTTATTTCCCATCCTGGCCGCCGCCAGAGCCGCCTCACAGCCGGCATGGCCCGCGCCTACCACGATGATGTCATATTCACCCATTAAAATATGTTCCATACGTTTCCCTACTTTCCTAAGCAAAATCGTGAAAATACTTCGTTGATAATATCGTCCTGCACGGTTTCTCCGATGATCTCTCCCAGCCGTTCATAACAGCTGTTGACGTCGATCTCGATAAATTCCAGGGCTTCTTTTCGCGCCGTCATGGACATGCCGTCCTTTGCCGACTGCAGCGCCTTTTCCAGAAGATCCTGATGCCGGGCGCTGGTCACCATGACGCTTTCTCTCTGGCTGACCCTTCCGCCGTACACCATGGATACCACCTGATCCTCGATCAAAGAGATTCCGTCCCGGGTCTCCATGGACGTCTCAATGACCCGGACGCCGGGCATCAGCTCCTCTATATCTGTTCTTTTGAGAACCGGCCGCAGGTCGATCTTGTTGAAGACGGCGATGGTCTTTTCCGGATTGATCAGCTCCATGATCTCCCGGTCCTCCTCTTCCAGAGGCCTGCTGGAATCCAGAATGAAAATGACCAAATCCGCCTGATTAAAGGAAGCCTTTGATCTCTCGATGCCGATCTTTTCGATCACGTCGTCGGTATGGCGGATGCCCGCCGTATCGGTCAGCCGGACCGGTATCCCTTTGATGCTCAAATGCTCCTCTATGGTGTCTCTGGTGGTGCCCGGTATATCGGTAACGATAGCCCTGGCGTCACCCAGAAGGCTGTTCATCAGGGACGACTTTCCCACGTTGGGCTTACCGATGATGGCAACGGCGAGGCCGTCCTGCAGGATACGGCCGGTTGAAGCGCTGGAAAGCAGGGTCTCTATGCTGTCCTGTACCTGCTTCAGGTCTGCTTCCAGCTTATCATAGGTGATCTCCTCTATATCCTCATCGGGATAATCTATGTTGACCGCGATATTCACCAGAATATCGACGAGTTCTTTTCTGATGCTCCTGATCCTCTGGGAAAAATGTCCGTCCAGCTGGGACATAGCCACGTCAAAGGTCTTGTCCGTCTTTGCCCGTATCAGATCGATGACGGCCTCAGCCTGGGTCAGATCCAGCCGCCCGTTTAAAAAGGCGCGCTTTGTAAATTCCCCTGGGTCAGCCATTCTCGCTCCCTGCCGCAGAACCAGCTGCAGGGTCTGTCTCAGCGGGATCATGCCGCCGTGGCAGTTGATCTCAACCACGTCCTCCACTGTATAGGTCTTAGGCCCCTTCATATAGACGCAGAGTACCTCGTCTATCTTTCGGCCGTCCTCAGGATCGACGACAGTTCCGTATGTCATTCTCCGGCTTTCCGCAGGTTTTCCGTTGGCGGGAACAAATACCCGGTCCATGACTTCCTTTGCCCGCTCGCCGCTGATCCTGATGATTCCGATTCCTCCTTCGCCGGGAGGGGTTGCAATTGCAGCAATAGTATCTTCCATGACGGTCTCCCCAAACTTCCTTATAAGCAATTGACTGTAAACAATAAAAGCCCGCTTCCTATGCGGGCATAACAAACACCGGATGTCACCCGCGTTTGCTGCAAGCGTCCGCTTCGTTCCTGGCAAGCAGGCTTGCCGGGAACTGGGCTTCGCTTTAAAATTACTTCAGCTCTATGATAACTCTTCTGTAAGGGTCCTGTCCCTCGCTTCTGGTCGTGACCCTGGAATTGCTCTGAAGAGTCGCGTGAATCACCTTACGTTCATAAGGATTCATTGGCTCAAGTCTTACACTTCTCTTTGTTTTTACGACTTTATCTGCAAGCCGGTTGGCCAGCTTTTCCAGAGTCTTTTCTCTCTTGGCGCGATAATTCTCGGCGTCGACGACAACTCTGGTATACTTCTCATTGTCCTTATTTACGACGAGGCTGGTCAGATACTGAATAGCGTCCAGAGTCTGTCCTCTCTTTCCGATCACAGTGCCGGAATCCTTGCCGGAAATATTGACAAATACGTTTTCCGCGTTGGCCTTGGCTGAAATCTTGATCTCCAGCCCCATCTGCTCTGTCACTTCCGCGAGGAAAGCGACGGCAGGATGCTCAGGCGCAGGTTCCAGATCGGTGAATTCAGCTTCCAGAGAGAATTTAGGAGCCGCTTCTTTTTCCTTCTGCTTCTCTCTTCTCTCGGATCTTCTTTCTCCTCTTCTTTCATTTCTCTGCCCCTTCTTCGCTTCCGGCTTCTTCGCCTTCGCTTCGGACTTGGCAGCTTTGATTTCTTCTTTTTCTTTCTTTATTTCTTCCTTCACCGGTTCAGGCTTTGGCTCTGGTTTTGGTTCCGGCGCAGGTTCTGGTTTCTTTTTTTCGACTCTGACTAAAGCAAGCTTGGAACCGATGCCGAAGAATCCTCTCGAAGGCTCTTCCAGCACAGTCACTTCAACTTCGTCTCTCGTCAATTTGAGATCCGCCAGTGCGAGATTGACAGCAGTCTCCACGTCGGTTCCCCATTTTTCAGAAACATCCATGTTTATTTTCCTCCAATAGCTCCTACTTCTTTTTCTTCTTAGCTGGTTTTTTCTTCTCTTTCAGAGCTTTCCTAAGTGCATTAAAACGCAAGTTAAAGAAAATCTGAATGAACTGGCTCATGAACCAATAGATCGCCAATGCAGACGGATAAGATCTGGCGAGCCATACGATCATGATCGGGAAGAAGTACTTCATGATGTTCGTCATCATATTGGAGCCGGCCTGCGGATTTAAACCAGACTGCTGGTTCATCCAGAAGGAGAAGAACGTGGCTACGCCCGCCGCGATCGGAAGGATCCACAGGTCAGGCTGGCTCAGGTCCTTGATCCACAGGAAGCTTTCGTGAATCGCGAAGTACATGCTGTCGTCGGACAGGTAGATCATCGGATTTCTCACCAAAGCAAAGAGACCCATGATGATGATCATCTGCACGATCATCGGCAGACATCCGCCCATCGGGTTGAAGTTCTCCTGCTGATACAGTTCTGCCATCTTGGCATTCATCGTTTCTTTATCGTTTGCGTATTTCCTCTGGATCTCCTGGATCTTCGGCTGGATGTCGCTCATACCAGCGGTAGACATGATCTGCTTCTTATAGAAAGGATACAGGATCAGCTTTACGATGACAGTTATGATGACGATCGAGATGCCGTAATTTCCCACTACGCCGTAGAGCAGTGAGAGCAGCCATCCCAGAGGTTTAGCTAATATTCCCATTCGATTTCCTCCGTCATTTCAAAGGGTCATATCCGCCGGGATTTCCCGGATGACACTTCAAAATTCGTTTGATTCCTAAGTAACTACCCTTAAAAACACCGTACTTCTGCAGAGCCTGAATGAAGTAGGTGGAACAGGTAGGGTAGAACCTGCAGGTAGGCGGAAATAAAGGTGAAATACATTTCTGATAGATACGGATCATAAAGATCATGATCATCTTAAAAAACTGGCTGACGTATTTCATTATTTCTTCAGTACCCCGGTCCTTCTGATGGCAGACTCCAAGGATCTCTTAACTTCTGCACATTTCGCGTCTTTAATAGTGTTTCTGGCTATGATCACTACATCGTATCCATCAGGAATTTTAAAATCTGTAAGTCTGTAGCTTTCCTTCATCAATCTTCTGGCTCTGTTCCGACTGACACTATTGCCGACTTTTTTGCTGGCTAAGAACGCCATCCTGTTGTACGGAAGGTGATTCTTCCTGTAAAAGAGGACGACGTATCGGTCGCCAACTGATTTTCCTCTGTTGTAGATTCCCTGAAAATCAGCTTTTCTTCTTAATACGTTTTTTTTTAGCATTTTAACAGCATCTTAAAATTAAGCACTTAATTTTTTTCTGCCCTTTGCTCTTCTTCTCTTCAGAACATTTCTGCCGTTCTTGGTGCTCATTCTCTTTCTGAAGCCGTGCTCTTTCATTCTCTGTCTTTTCTTTGGCTGATAAGTCTGTTTCATTATTTTTTACCTCCTTAATGTAAAATCCATGCATCATCTAAATTCCAATGGATGCACATATGCCTAACTATTATACTTTTATTGAGAGAACTTGTCAACCTTTTTGTCATGATTTCATCATGGACCTATGGATAAACTTTGATTTTTTTCAAAAAAAGACGACATCGGGATCAAAAAAAGGTATATTATGAAAGATATGCACAAAGTTATCCACATCACATGGAAAACTTCGAGGAAAATTTATTTTTCAAGGTTTAAAATTAACACTTGTATATGGATAACTTATTTTGTACAATGAAATACGAGAGAAAAAACGAAGGAGCAGATATGAAAAGCATTTGGAAGCAAGTTTTAGAAATCATAGAAAAGGACGTGACGCCGGTCAGCTACAGCACCTGGTTTGAGAATACCAAGCTCTATTCCCTGGACAAGAACCTGAAGATCGCGTACCTGGAATCCGACGAGGAATTCGTCATCAAGGTCCTGAAGGACCGTTACATAGAAATGATAGAAAACGCTTTCCAAACCGCTACCAACGAAGACTACCGGGTAGTGGTCAAGCACACTTCTGACTACGCCCAGCAGAAGGAAGAGGCGGGCCCGGTGACCAGACAGCCGGTGATCATGGATCCAAAGCTGCGCAAGCAGAAGATCTTCAACCCGAAGTACACCTTTGACAACTTTGTTGTGGGAAACAGCAACAAGTACGCCCAGGCCGCGGCCCTCGCCGTAGCGGAATCCCCGTCTGTGGCCTACAACCCGCTGTTCATCTACGGCGGCTCCGGCCTTGGAAAAACCCATTTGATGAACGCCATCGGCATCTACCTGCTGGAGCACAACGACAACCTCAACGTCCTCTACGTGTCCTCGGAGATGTTCACCAACGAATTCATCAAGGCCCTGGGAGAAAACAAGGTCAGAGAGTTCAAGAACAAATACAGAAAGGTAGACGTCCTGCTCATCGACGACATACAGTTCCTCGAAGGCAAGGACACCATGCAGGAAGAGTTCTTCCACACCTTCAACGCCCTCTACGACCTGAACAAACAGATCGTCATTTCCAGCGACCGCGCGCCCAACAAGCTGGTCAAGCTGGAAGAGCGGCTCCGTTCCCGGTTCATGTGGAACCTGATCGCCGACCTGCAGCCTGCCGACTATGAGACGCGGGTGGCCATTCTGATGAAAAAAGCGGAAAACGCCAACATCGACGTCAACGACGACATGTACGAAGTCATCTGCCTCATCGCGGAGAGCATCAAGAACAACATCCGCGAGCTGGAAGGCGCCTTTGACCGGATCGTGGGATTCTCCTCTCTGATGGATGAAAAGGTGGACAAGGTCTTTGCCAGAAGAATCCTGAAGGATATCCTGCAGAACAACAGCAACAGCCCGACGCCTGAAAAGATCAAAACCATCGTCAGCCGCTACTTTCACATCGACGTCACGGCTATGGAAAGCTCCAAGCGGACCAACAGCGTGGCCTATCCGAGACAGATCGCCATGTATCTGTGCAGAGAGCTGACAGACTATTCCCTGCCGAAGATCGGAAACCTCTTCGGGGGAAGACACTATACCACGGTCATGCACGCCTGCGACAAAATCCAGGCCGGACTGAAAAACGACGAACAGCTGAAGGAGATCGTCGATACCCTGAAGAAGGAAATCTCTGAATAAAAAAGACAGGTTATCCACATATCTTCCAGCATAAAAAAGCAATCCATTCCAAGGGGCTGAAAAGTTATCCACAGTTTCAACACCCCCTACTACTATTACTACTATCTTTAAGATAAGAAAAAGATAGGATTTTTCGGAGGTTAACATGAAATTTAAATGCGACCAGATCGTACTGACCAAAGCACTGAACATCGTATCAAAAGCAGTTACCAATCGCTCAACCCTTCCCATCCTGAAGGGCATTCTCATGGAAGTAAAGGAAGACGGCAAGCTGAGAATGGTCGCTTCTGATCACGAGATCACCATAGAAGAAACCATCAGCGTATCAGAGACCGACCGCGGATCCATCGTAGTACAGGCCAAGCTGTTCAGCGACATCATCAGAAAGCTGCCTAACGCCGAAGTGGCCATAGAGGTGGAAAACGGAAGCGTCACCATAAAGTGTCTGAACTCCCAGTTCAGCATCATCGGCATGCCGGCCGACGAATTTCCTGCCGTAGAGGCTGTCGCCGACGATGAGCAGGCCATCATCTTTGAAAAAAACATATTAAAGGAAATGATCAGAAAGACTTCCTTTGCCGCCAGCGTAGACGAGTCCAAAGGCGTTCTCACAGGCATTTTGATCGAGCTGCTGTCAGACAGCGTCAACCTGGTTGCCATCGACGGCTACAGACTCGCCGTATCCAGAAAGGCCATGGTCAATCTGGAAGAGAAAAACGTGGTCATCTCCGCGAAGATCATGAACGAGATCAACAAGATCCTCAGCGACGCGTCGGAAGAGCAGGAAACTGTAAAGCTGCTGCTCTACGACAGAAACGCAGTCTTTTCCATCGGCAGCGTCAAGGTGATCCTGCGCCTGCTGGACGGAGAGTTCATCAAGTACAGAGACGTTCTGCCCGCTGACAGCAGCATCAAAGTCAAGGTATCCAAGAGCGATCTGACGGAGAGCATCGAGAGAGCGTCCCTCCTGTCAAAGGAAGGCAAGAACAACCTGATCAAGTTCGCCGTCAGAGACAACGTCCTGACCATCACATCAAAATCAGAGGAAGGAAACGTAAAGGAAGACATTCTGATTTCCAAGGAAGGAGACGATCTGGACATCGGCTTCAACGCTAAATACGTGCTCGATGTGCTGAAGGCCATCGACGACGAGGAAATCCTGATGTACTTCAACGCCAGCATCAAGCCTTGCCTGGTGGAGCCGCTGGAGGGAGATTCCTTCGAGTATCTGATCCTGCCGGTCAGAATTACGGGAAATTAATATGCATATTAAACATATCGAACTGACGGATTTCAGAAATTACGAGAGCCTGAAGCTGGATTTTCATCAGAACGTAAACCTGATCCTGGGCAACAACGCCCAGGGGAAGACCAACCTGCTGGAAGCCATCTACATCACGTCCATCGGCCGGTCCTTCCGCACCAACAGGGACAGCGAGCTGGTCCGGTTTGGACAGCAGGCCGCCAGGATCTGCGTGGAAGCGGAGAAGGAGATCTCCGATACGTCAGTAGAGATCACGATTAAAAAGGATTCCAAAAAGTCCGTCAAAAAAGACGGCGTCAACATCAAAAAGACGTCTCAGCTTTTGGAAAACATTTTGATCGTCATCTTCTCTCCCGAGGACCTGAAGATCGTCAAGGACGAGCCAGAAAAGCGAAGAAGGTTCATAGACCGGGAGCTCTGCCAGATACAGCCCCGGTACTACGACAGCCTTTCCAACTACAAGAAGACCCTGCAGCAGAGAAACGCCTATCTGAAGGAGGAGCGGATAGACCCGTCCATGCTGGATCTGTGGGATCTGCAGCTGGCAAAGTACGGCGCCAGGATCATGGAGCTGAGAGACCGGTTTATCAAGAAGATCAGCGTCTTCTCCGGCGCTATCCACAGCAGCATTACGGCGGGACAGGAAACTCTGTTTTTGGAATACAATCCCAACGTGGCGCTGACCGACGACAGAGAACAGCTGGAAGGTTTTTTCTACGACGAGATCAAGCGGGCTTTTCCGGGCGACTGCCGTCATCGGACCACCACCAGGGGACCCCATAAGGACGATATTTCCTTCTACGTAGGCGGCATCAACATGCGCAGCTTCGGTTCCCAGGGACAGCAGAGGACCTGCGCCCTGTCCCTGAAGCTGGCGGAGCTGAACCTGATCAAAGAGGAGACAGACGAAGACGCCATCCTTCTGCTGGACGATGTGATGAGCGAGCTGGACCTGCAGCGGCAGGAATATCTGATCAAAACTCTGAAGGACAATCAGCTGTTCATCACCACCACGGACATCGATGAAAAGCTGCTGGCATCCTTCCCCGGCGCCAAGCAGATTTATGTGGAAAATGGAAAAATCATAGAAACGTAAAACCTATCAGAAATCGGAGGGTATGAGTCGACAATTTTTGATGGGTTTTTTCGTGCTTAATTTTCGATTCTGCGGATTTTTTTACGGTATCATGGGAAAAAACTTAAAATGAGGGTATTTTGTTGCCAAAACTCCGATTTTGGTGTATAATGATAAGGTATGTAAAAAGGCAAATTTATGCAAAAGGTGGTGTACTATGAGCAAAGAAGAAAAAAATCAAAATCAGTACGACGCCGCCCAGATACAGGTTCTGGAAGGACTGGAAGCAGTCCGCAAACGTCCGGGCATGTATATCGGCAGCACGGGCCCGAGAGGTCTGCATCATCTGGTTTATGAAATAGTTGACAATAGCGTGGACGAAGCGTTGGCAGGCTATTGTAAGAAGATAGATGTTACGATACAGAAGGACAATTCCATCATGGTAGAGGACGACGGCAGAGGCATGCCGGTGGACAAGCATCCGAAGCTGGGGATCCCCGCTGTAGAAGTCATCCATACGGTCCTTCACGCCGGCGGTAAATTCGGCGGCGGAGGATACAAGGTATCCGGCGGTCTCCACGGCGTAGGCGCGTCGGTGGTAAACGCCCTTTCCACCAAGATGGAAGTGGAAGTCAAGAGAAACGGACATATCTACCGGCAGGACTACGAGAGAGGCAAGACGGTTACGCCTCTGACCATCGTAGGGGACGCCAAGAAGACCGGTTCCAAGACCATCTTCTGGCCAGATCCGGAGATCTTCACCGAGACCACAGAGTTTGAATACGATACGCTGAAGCTGCGTCTGCGGGAGATGGCCTTCCTGAACAAAGGCATCAAGATCACCTTGGCCGACGAAAGAGCCGGAAGCAAAAAGAAAGAGGTCTTCCATTACGAGGGCGGCCTCATAGAATTCGTAAAATATCTCAACAACAACAAAGACCCTCTCCACAATGAGGTCATCTACTTTGAAGTTGCCAAACAGGATATGGAGATGGAAGTCGCCATGCAGTATACCGACCGGTATAACGAGATGGTCCTTTCCTATGCCAACAATATCAACACCACAGAAGGCGGCACCCATATGGCTGGCTTTAAGTCAGCGCTGACCAGAGTATTCAACGATTACGGAAAGAAAAACAACATATTAAAGGAAAAGGACGGTTCTCTGGCGGGCGAAGACGTCAGAGAAGGTTTAACTGCCATCGTTTCCGTCAAGCTGACCGCGCCCCAGTTTGAGGGCCAGACCAAGACAAAGCTGGGCAATACGGAGATGAGAGGCTTTGTAGAGACCTCCACCAGCGAAAACCTGACGGCTTTCCTGGAGGAAAATCCTGCTCAGGCCAAGATCATTCTGGACAAGTGCCTGAAAGCGGCCCACGCCAGAGAGGCTGCCAGAAAGGCCAGAGAGGTGGTCAGAAGAAAGAGCGCCCTGGACAGCATTACTCTGCCGGGCAAGCTGTCCGACTGCTCCGAAAAGGATCCCGCCAAGTCAGAGATCTTCCTGGTAGAGGGAGACTCCGCGGGCGGCAGCGCCAAGCAGGGACGGGACAGGCTGAGACAGGCCGTCCTGCCGCTGAGAGGCAAGATCCTCAACGTGGAAAAGGCCAGACTGGACAGGATCTTAAACTCAGACGAGATCAAAAACATGATCACGGCCTTTGGCTGCGGCATCGGAAATGAGTTCGACGTTTCCAAGCTGAGATATCATAAGATCATCATCATGACAGATGCCGACGTAGACGGCGCCCACATCAGGACACTGCTGCTGACCTTCTTCTTCCGGTACATGACGCCGCTGATCGAGGGGGGCTATGTTTACGCCGCCAAACCGCCGCTCTTCATGACCAAGAGAAACAAGGAAGTATACTATACTTACAGCGAGATCGAGCAGGAAAAGCTGATCGGAAATCTGAGCAGCGACGGCAAGGCCGGCAAGATCGATATCCAGAGATATAAGGGTCTGGGCGAAATGGACTTCCATCAGCTTTGGGAGACCACCATGGATTACAACAACCGGACTCTGATCCAGATCACCATAGACGACGCGGCTGCCGCCGACGAGATCTTCACTATCCTCATGGGCGATAAGGTACCGCCGCGGAAGAAGTTCATCGAAGAGAACGCGCAGCTGGCCGAGCTTGACATTTAAGGAAGGAGGGCGAAATCTTGAGCACATTGTTAGAAGATACAAGACTGGAACAACACGAAATATCCAAAGAGATGAAAAAGTCCTACATCGACTACTCCATGAGCGTCATCGTAGGCCGTGCCCTTCCTGACGTCAGAGACGGCATGAAACCGGTACACCGGAGAATCCTGTACGGCATGAGCCAGCTGGGCGTAACGCCGGACAAACCTCATAAGAAATCGGCCCGTATCGTCGGTGAAGTTATGGGTAAATACCACCCTCACGGCGACAGCTCTATCTACGACGCCATGGTAAGGCTGGCCCAGGACTTCTCCACCAGATATATGCTGGTGGACGGCCACGGAAACTTCGGCTCTGTAGACGGAGACGGCGCCGCCGCCATGCGTTATACAGAGGCAAGAATGTCCCCTTTCTCCCTGCAGATGATCCGGGACATCGAAAAGGACACCGTAGACTTTATCCCCAACTTTGACGGAGAAGAAAAGGAGCCTGTGGTACTTCCCAGCCGTTACCCTAACCTTTTGGTCAACGGTTCCAACGGTATCGCCGTCGGCATGGCCACTTCCATTCCTCCTCACAATCTGGGCGAGGTCATCGACGCCACGGTAAAGCTCATCGATGATGAGAACGCCACGGTGGAGGACCTGATCAAAATCGTCAAGGGACCTGACTTCCCTACCGGCGCGCAGATTCTGGGAAAAGCGGGGGTCAGAGAAGCCTACCGGACAGGTATCGGCAAGGTCAAGGTCAGAGCCTGCTGTGAGATCGAAGAGACCACCAGAGGAAGATCTCAGATCATCGTAACCGAGATACCTTTCCAGGTCAACAAAGCCAGACTTATCGAAAAGATGGCGGAGCTGGTCAAGGAAAAGAAAGTTGAAGGCATTTCGGAAATCCGGGACGAATCCAGCCGGAACGGCATGCGCATCGTCATCGAACTGAAGAGAGACGCCAACCCGCAGATCACGCTGAACAGGCTGTACAAGCACACCCAGCTGCAGGACAGCTATAGCATGATCATGATCGCCCTGGTGGACAAGCAGCCGAAGGTCCTCAGCCTCTACGAGATCCTGGACGAATATCTGAAGTTCCAGAAGGAGGTTCTGACCAGAAGAACCCAGTTCGATCTGAAGAAGGCGGAAGCGAGAGCCCATATCTTAGAGGGCTTGCGCATTGCGTTAGATAATATCGACGAGATCATCAAGATCATCAGAAGCTCCTATAACGACGCCAAGGAAAGGCTGATGGAGCGGTTCGGACTCTCCGAAATCCAGGCGCAGGCCATTCTCGACATGAGACTGGCCAGACTGCAGGGTTTGGAAAGAGAGAAGATCGACAAGGAATACGCGGAGCTGATGGAAAAGATCGCTTACTATCACTCCCTGTTGGCGGACGAAAAGCTTTTGATGGGCGTGATCAAAGACGAGCTTCTTGAGATCAAAGAGAAATACGGAGATAAGAGAAGAACGAAAATGGTCGCTGACGTAGATGAATTCGACGACGAAGACCTGGTAGCGGAAGAAAATGTAGCTGTTACCCTGACCCATCTGGGATACATCAAGAGAGTGCCGGCGAACACCTACAAGGCTCAGAGAAGAGGCGGCAAAGGCATCACGGGCATTACCACCAGAGAAAACGACTTTGTCAAGGACCTGATCATGACGTCCACCCACGACTATCTGATGTTCTTCACCAATACGGGAAAAGCGCATAAGATCAAGGCCTACGAGATTCCAGAGGCCACCAGGACAGCTAAGGGAACGCCTGCGGTCAACTTCCTGAGCCTGATGCAGAGAGAGCGCATCACCGCGGTGATCCCTGTGAAGGAATTCTCTGATGACAAGTATCTCATCGCTGTGACCAAGCACGGCACTATTAAAAAGACGCCGCTTTCTCAGTTCAATACCCAGAGAAAGACCGGTCTCATCGCCATCAACCTGAAAGATGACGACCAGCTGATCGGCATCAAGCAGACCACGGGCAGCAACAACGTCATCATCGTGACCAAGCACGGCAAGTGCATCTGCTTCAGCGAAGAAGACGTGAGAAGCATGGGCAGAATCGCCGGAGGCGTCCGGGCTATCAAGCTGGAAAAGGACGACGAAGTGGTCGCCATGGAGCTGGTGGAACCGGGCCAGGAGCTGCTGGTAGTGACGGAAAACGGCTACGGCAAGAGAACGCCGGTGAAGGACTACAAGATCCAGGTGAGAGGCGGCAAGGGACTTCTGACCTACGACAAGGCCAAGTTCAAGAAGACCGGCGCCCTGATCGGAGCCATGGTAGTGGACGAAGATGACGAGGTGCTGATGATCAATTCAGAGGGCATCATCATCAGAATCAGAGCAGGCGAGGTTTCCAAGCTGGGCAGAGCGACCCAGGGCGTCAAGATCATGAAAGTGGACGACGATACCAAGATCGTAGCCATGGCCAAGGTGATCAAAGACGAGGACGATGAAGAACCGGAACCAGCGAAAAAGAAAAAGACAACTAAAAAAGAGGAAAATAACGAACAGTTGACCCTTTAAAAAAAACGCCAGTTGTTATATACTAGACCTGTACGGATATCTCCATGGATAGTTCTGTGGAGATTCCCGTGCAGGTTTTTTTTCATTGTTTTATAATAAGGGAGTGACAATATATGGATAAGTTACAGTTTATCGTACCGGGAAAACCGGAATATCTGACCATGGTGCGCCTTGCCATCGGCTCTATCGCCACTACAGCCGGCTTTGATCTGGACGCCTGCGAGGATATCAAGACAGCGGTCTCTGAAGCCTGCAAGAACGTGTCCTGCCACGGTTTTGACGGATTTTCCGATCAATATGAGATGATGTGCAGCGTGGAAAAGGGAAGGATTGAGATCGTAGTTAAGGACGCCTGCAGCGAGCATACTCTGCAGAAGCTGGCGAAGCCCTGCCAGAATTGTCCGAAGGAAGGAGACCTGGGGATCTTCGTCATACAGTCCCTGATGAACGAGGTCGTATTTGGTAAAGAAGAAGACGGACGCAAGTCCATTAAAATGGTGAAAGTTTTATGATGGAACAGGATTTGTTTATCGAATACAAGAAAAATCCCAGCATAGAGCTGCGTAATGAGATCGTGGAAAAACACCTGTATATGGTGGACATTCTCATACGCAAATATCTGGGAAAGGGTGTGGAATACGACGATCTCTACCAGGTTGGCGCTTTGGCGCTGGTATCTGCCGTGGAGCGGTTTGATCCGGACAAGGGCTTTGAGTTCAGCTCCTTTGCCACGCCTACGATTCTGGGCGAGATCAAAAAATACTTCCGCGACAAGCAGTGGAGCCTGAAGGTTCCCCGCCGCCTGAAGGAGATCGCCGCCAAGGTCCAGGAGACCAAGGATCACCTGTACGCGGAGCAGCACAGGAAGCCTACGGTGGAAGAGATCGCTTCGGTGACGGGATACACCCAGGAGCAGATTGTGGAGGCCATGGAAAGCTCTCAGGCTTACGGTACTTATTCCCTGGATAAGACCTTTGACGAGATGGGGGAAGACGGGGAAAACCCATTCCTTGAGAAATATACCGGCTTTGATGAAAAGGGCTACGAAAGGATCGAAACCTCTGAGATCATACAGAAGGTCATGGAAGGCTTCAGTGACCAGTACCGGTATATTTTCAAAGAGCGGTTCATTTACAACCGTTCACAGGCGGAAATCGCCAAAACCCTGGGGGTATCCCAGATGACGATCTCCCGCGCGGAGCGGAACATCGTCAATCAGTTTCGTGAGGAGTTTCATCGGCAATAGGCAGAAGAGGCAGAACTATGGTGAATCGACTGCCGGTGCCAAAGGCGCTTTCTGCCCGTACCTGGCCGTGATGAGCCTCTGCGATCCATTTGACCATGGAAAGACCCAGGCCGAAGCTGTTGTCTTCTCCGCTTCTGGCTTTGTCAACTTTATAAAATCTCTGGAAGATATGTTCCAATTCTTCCTCTTTGATGCCTATGCCGTTGTCCTCGACTGTGACGACGGCTTTTTTCTTTGTCCTGGACAGCTGCAGGCGGACCCATCTCTCCTCTTCGCCTTTCTCCTTGCTGTATTTGACGGCGTTGGTCAGCAGGTTCAGAATCATGCGCATGATCAGCGTTTCGTCTCCGCAGATATCCACATCTTGATCGATCTGGGTCTGCAGGACGATGCCCTTCTCCTCCGCCAGCAGAGAGATTTCTTCGGAAATGCTTTCGCAGAGCAGGGTCAGGCTGAACTCTTCTTTTTCAATGGTCCTCTCCTTGTCGATGGTCCTGGACAGCTGCAGCAGCTGCTGGATCAGAGACATGGTCCTGCGGCACTGGCCGTGGATGGTCTGCAGGGACGCCTGATATTCCTCCGGCGGCCTCTGCTTCTGCAGGGTGTATTCACACTCCGCCATGATGACGGCCACCGGCGTCTTCAGCTCGTGGGACACGTCGGAGGAAAAATCCTTTTCTGCCTGAAAGGCGTCTTCCAGACGGCCGATCATCTGATTCAAGGTCTCCGTCAGGTCATACAGCTCGTCCTTTGTCTCCCCCTGAGGAAGCCTTTTGGAAAGGTCGTGGCCGTTGTTGATGGAATTGGCGGTTTCCGTGATCTGGGAGATCGGAGCGAAGGCCTGCTTGGTAATGTGCCGGCCGGCCAGGATTGCGATCAGCAAAATGGCCGGAAGGGCGACGAGCATGATCAGCAGGATAGCGTTCAGGGTGTTTACAGAGTTATCCAGAGGATAGATGCCTCTGACCCAGATGCCCTGGCCGTTTTCATAGGTGTTATAGAGATCGTAGACGATCCAGGTGTCCTCCTCTCCTTCTATATTCTCAAAGCTTCCCGCTTCCAGAGGAAGGTAGGAGGGAAAATCCTTTGGGACCCTGCCCTTGATCAGTTTTCCGGATTCGCTGTAGACCAGAAGGGTGACGCCCTTCCGGTAAGAGTCAAAGTCGCTGTCGATCTCGATGAAATCGTCCCCTGCCGTAATGTCGTCAAAGGAATTCTGTACGGCCTTCATGACTGTGTCCTGAGATACTACGTCCATCTGGCGAAGGGCCGCGAAGTAGAATACGATGAACAGAGCCGCGGCGATGGCGATCAGCACGGCGGAATAATACAGGGTCACTCTTTTTTTGATGGAAGCGTTTTTCATCTTCATGACGGGTCTTCCTCATCTTTGATCACGTAGCCTATGCCGCGGACCGTCTGTATGACTTTCTTATCACCGCTGGCGTCGATCTTCTTGCGTAGGGTCCTTATATATACGTCTATGATGTTGCTGCTGCCCTCATAGTCGTAGTTCCAGATATGGTGCATGATCTTTTCCCGGGACAGGACGATGCCCTTGTTGTGGAGCAGGTATTCCAGAATGGAAAACTCCTTGGCGGTCAGCGGTATCTCCCTGCCGTCGCGGAAGGCGGTCTTCTTGTCGGTGTCCAGGGACAAAGGGCCGGCGGTCAGTACGTTGTCTATGCGCTCTACGCCGCTGCGCCGGATCATGACCCGTATGCGGGCGGAGAGCTCCTCCAGGCTGAAGGGCTTTGTCAGATAGTCGTCAGCGCCGCTGTCCAGCCCTTTGACCTTGTCCTCGATGGAGGATTTGGCGGTGAGCAGCAGAACCGGCGTCTTCAGCTTCCTGTTCCTCAGGGTCTTCAGCACTGTGATGCCGTCTACGCCGGGCAGCATGATATCCAAAACGATGGCGTCATACTCCGTGCCTTCGATATAGGCGAGGGCGTCGCTTCCGTCATAACAGGCGTCTACGGCGTATCCCTCGTCCTTCAGATGCTTGGCTATGGTCTGGCAGATATTCTTTTTATCTTCTACGATGAGCAATTTCATGAAACAGCCCCCTTGTTCTTTCGTTAGTTTTCCTTTACTTTCATGATAGCTCAAAAAAAACAAATTTCAAAGGGTTTTTCATTTTATTTTCATATTTTTCATTTATTCTTTAGCTACAAAGAAGAGAGAATATAAAATAAATTGTATTAATGTACAGGAGGATAAGCAATGAATAAATATTTAACGAAGAAAAACGGCATCATCGCCGCGGTGGCTGTGGTCATCGTCATAGCCGCCATCGTCTTCTCCACCAGCTTTTCTCAGGCCCTGACCTTAGATGAAGCCAAGGAGATCGCCAGCAAATACGTTCCTTCCACGGCCAGGTTTGTGACCAGTGAAGAGGAAGAGAACAAATACGAAGTCATGTTCCACGACGATGAAGCCGGCGAAGGCTTCGAGGTGGAAGTCCATAAGGATACGAAAAAAGTTAAGAAAGTGGAAACTCAGTTGGACAACGATATCGGAAGCGAGACGGTAACCCTGACGGAAAGCGAAGTAAAGGAGATCGTCGAAAACAAGTTCAATGGCGTGAGCAGCGTAACCGTATCCCTGAAAAAGGACAACGGACTCTACGTATATGAAGCGGATTTTAAATCCAACGAGTTTTACGGGGACGCGGATATCCATCCGGAAACAGGGGCGATTCTGGAAAGCACTGTGAAATACGGCACCGCTGTAACCATTCCGACCGAGGATCAGGAAAGCGGAACTTCTTCGTCTTCGGAGGGCGGCAAGTTCCTGTCCTATGAGGAAGTGGAGCAGCTGGTCATCGAAAAAGCAGGCGGCGGATTTGTCAAGGATATCGATCTGGAAAAGGAAAGAGGCAAATACGTCTATGAGGTAGAGCTGATCAAGGACAACGTGGAGTACGACTACATCGTCGACGCTGAAACAGGCGAAGTGACTCTGGAAAACGAACATGCCAGCTACTTTGACTACGATGGGGATTATAAGTCCGGCACCAGCGGAGAAGGCAGCGGAAATGGCTCTTCAAATTCCAATTCCAACAGCTCCTCAAACTCTGGCAAGGACGGCAGCTCCAGCAGCACCGGCGGTTCCTCCAGCTCCAACGGTTCTTCCAATTCTAACTCCAATGGCTATGGAGATTCCAGCAGCGACAGGATCTCTCAGGAGAAGGCGGAATCCATCGTTCTTGCCAAGATCCCGGGAGCAACCATCATCAAGCTTAAGCTGGAGAAGGACGACGGACGCTACGTCTACGAGGGCGAAGCCATTCTGGGCGATTACGAGTACGAGTTCGAGATCGACGCCAATTCCGGCGTGATCATCGACTGGGAAAAGGAATGGTACGACGAGTGGGACGACTGATAGAATAGAGCAGAATACGATGCAGCAGAATGTGATGCAGTGAAAAAGCTCCGGTTTTCAGGCCGGAGCTTTTTCCACATGTTACACTACACAAACTGCTTGAAAGTCCCTCGACTTTCCACTAACTTTCTTCTGCCAGCAAAGGCTGCCCTATCTCTGCTTCCCTTTCAACGATGATCAGATTCTGCATATCCACGTACACGTACATCAGAATGAACATGTAGACCATGCCGGCCATGCCCTTTGTGAAAAGGTCATAGTTGAAATGCAGGATCGGATTGAGAAAGGCGACGGCGGCAACACCCAGATGCATGATACACAGCAGGGAAAAGCTGTAGAACTTCTCGCCTGTATAGGCTCTGCATCCGATGAACAGCGACAGGAACACCAGGCAGGTCAGCAAGATCCTGCCGAAGAACATCAGGCTGTCCATGGCCCCGCCATAGGCAGGTATGAAGTACAGGATGGCGCCCGCTCCTGAACAGGCCGCCGTAAGGGCCGTCAGAATCAGTCCGGCAGGAAAGCAGCAGTCGCTGCCTCTTAGCTTCACGATCTGGACTGAGATGATCACTGCTCCCATCAGGGGCAGGATGAACTGGGCAAGTCCACCTATATTCATACATAGCAACACAACACCGACAAACACTTTTAACACATACACATCTCTTGTCCCCCTTTGCAGTTTTACTTTACCTCATGGAAAAAGAAAAGTAAATAGGTCTGGGGCCAAAGCGGACTAAAGTACGACCGATTTCGGAAGAAAGTATTAGAAC
>CALLDR010000164.1 GCA_937997955.1 uncultured Emergencia sp.
TTATGTGGGTATTTCCTGAATGTTTGGCAAATTGTTTTCCGCTCTTCTTCGGAAAGCTCACGAAGAAGCTTTAAACGGTTCCCATTCTCATCTGTTTCCCACAATTCAATTCCTATAACTCCCCCTTGAATCATTCTTTCCCTGACCCATGGCAAAATTATAAAACCTAAACCAACTGCCGCCGGCAACAGCAATCTCATGCTTGGAAAGCCATGGCAAAACATAAATAGATTAACAGATAAAATGACCACGCCTGTACAACTGATACCGATTTTTTCTTTCAGCTCCCTTTTATTCATCGCATCAACCTCTCCGGTTTATGTCTAATCCAATTTTTCTAAGAATCTCTAAATTGTATTTTTTATTATTCTTCAAGCATCTGTCAATATAGTCATAGTCCTTGCGCTGTATTGCATTGACAATTTCTATTTCTTCTTGACAGATTTCTTCGTACTCGCAAAAGTCTTTGTCAGCTTCTGCTTGTGATATTTCTCCGTGCTTCACAAGAAGTTCATTATATGTTTTTCTGAGTATCCTTCCATACTCTGAATACTCCCGGGCCAAATCGTACCATCCGCACTGCAGTGCAGCATATAGATTATCATTATCACAGGCCTGCCATTGGAAGCCGGGATAGCTTTGACAGATATATTCCTTCCACTCTAAGTCAAAAGCGCTGATCTCTGGATCAAGTTCATTCTCCTCCTGATCAAGATATCCCGCCCAGTCCGCATACTTTTTCCGCATATAAAAACAGTCCTCTGCCGTTTGTACTTGTTCCATATCCTTAGCCACTTCGTCAATTAAAAACTGCAGAAAAGATTCAAATTCTATTCTGTCAGCATACCGTTTCACCATGATGCCCGCCAGCTCCTTCACCTTGACTCTGGGGCTGTGCACAATATGCCAACGTGAACAAAGAGGTATTACGTCAAAAAAAATGTCACTACTTCCACCCTTAAGAGGGTGCAGCGTTATAATTTGAAAAATGTCTTCTCCCACAAACCGGTAATAGTTATCTCCTTTTCTTTTAAACCCCATAGGAACAAAACGATTCTCTGCAGTCTCATGAAATTTCTTTTTCTCTGCTAATTGCTTATCCATTATGCTTCTCTCTTCCTGATTCTGAACACTTCTGTCTGGAGTCTGATTAACGCTTTCAGAATCCAGCCAGACTTTCGCTTCTCTCGATAATGATTTCACTATTTAATCGAAGGCGCCCCTTTTGAAATCATCTTCACCAGACCAAGATCACTGCTTGCATCAGCAGTTTTTGCATAATCTAAAGCGTTTTTTCCGTCCTTGTCTTCCAGGGTAATATCAGCATTGTGTTCGAGCAGCGCAGTAACTGTTGGAACCAGATTTCTCTTATCATAGCTGTCCTTCAAGGCCAGACAAAGCGGGGTTAATCCGGAACTGTTTTGCTCATTAACCGATAGATTTTGTTCATCGATTAAGTAATTGATTAGTTCAGGGTTCCCATATAACGCAGCGCGATGCAGAGGTGTATCGCCATCTTCCGAGTCCCGCGGACACTGATCCGTGCTATGGGCGGCAAGCAGCTTATACAGCATCAGAACTTTTTCAGAGCCTTCTTCATCATAGCGCCCTGTTTTGCCTAATGGTTTCATTGACGCTGCAGCAAGGAGAGGACTATGCTCGCCCTCTTCCACGTCACACTTTGCGCCATTTTCAATCAAATAAAGCAGAAACTCAGGGTCGTCCTCAAATCCATAAGCATCTATTAACCAGTAAAGCAGGTTTTCTCCATCGATTTCCGGCGACGCGCCGTATTCGATCAGTGTTGTCATTATTTCTTTGTTTCCGCAGCCCGCGGCAGCCTCAAAAGGCGTTTGCATTGAGCACTCGCTTGAAATAAGAGATGCAATAAAAGATCCGCCCTTTTTGTTTAAATTCAAATCAGATTCTTTAAGAATTTGCTCTACATCGTTTATGTTTTCAGTTCTGATAGCTTCATTCAGCTTACTTATTTTGAAATATGCCGGCGTGTAGACAAAGCATACGAGCATGACAGCTATAATACACAGCAAAGCAACCAAAATCATCACTCGCATTTTCATGGTTCTGCCTCCTATCCTGTAGCATAAGAGGGCAAAGCTATAAGTTTTGTCCTCTTATATTTTATACCACATCATCTCTTGCGCAACAACATCAATTTGGTTTCCCAAATATTTGTTTATAAATAGTCTTCAAGTTCTGCCGTCTATTCATTTCAAGTCTCTCCCGCACCGAATCGCAGCTGTGTGTATTTAGCAGCCGAGCCAGTTTACCGCACTTAGAGTTATCCAGATATGCCTTAAAGTTTTCCATCTCTTTCAAAGAAATATGACCTCCTTCATAATCTTCTTCGAACGAAGTTATTGTTTCAGCACATGTCTTTTTAATTAGCTCCAATGCCAGCTCATACCTCTCAAGCCATAACGCAGCGTAGATTAAAATCTCATCTAGCGTCTCATCTTCCGTTTGCTTTAAATAAAATTGATGGAATTCACAAGCATCTTTCAGATCTTTAACCTTGCACATTCTTACAAATACATCTTTTATGAATGTATCAATAATTAAAGACTCTGAAGGATCTTCAACAAATTTGCTCTCAAGGAGACTCCTTACATCAAATGTTCCCACAGGGAATCGCAGTCCCGGGTCAGTCCCTATGCATAGTGGTATTGTATCAAAATAGATATTCTCATCTCTGATTTCCACTAAAAGCAAAACCAGGTTGTCAATAAGCCTGTAGAATGTATCACCACATGCACAAAAATCTTTTCTCCTCAATATCGGCGCTACGCTTTCCTTATATCTAACCGTTCTAAGCTCTGGCTCAGTTTCTCTTTGCCGCCTTTCTGCAGTCCTTTGTTTTACATTTTCTGGATCTTTCAATCTCGGCATGTTGGATTCCTCAATCTCCCACACGTCAAAATCAATTCCGCAAGCCTCAATCTCTTCTATCGCCAACTCGCTTTCATCATATATTATCGCGAGCTCCTCGTGAATCACCGTCTTAAACCAGCACGCTTCATTTTCATCAAAAAAGCATGGATCCTCCGGCCATTTAGGATACCTCCATTCTCCCAGGCCATTGTTACAGATCAATTTTTCTTTTATTTTCTCATTCATTTCATACAGTAAAATTCTGTATTCCTCTCCGAATTCAGAGTCAAGATATATCATATCGCAATACGAACGCAGCAAATATGGTTCCCACTCTTTCAATCTCGAATTCAGTACAGCAAAGGATGGTTCTGTCGTTTTTGCGGGAATCAAAAAACTCACGAAACTGCTGTGTTCGCAAACAAATTTCATAAATTTACCATTTATCGAATCAAAGTCAATATATATCATAACTTACCGCCTTCATCTAAATACAAAAATACCAAATATGTACTTTTTCCGATTCCATACATGATAATGGTAAAAATACTTATATCCAGCCGCAGGCATCTGGTAATCCGCCGTCTATGCCGCGCCCGTGATCCACCCGCTGTACACCGCATACACAGCCAGCGCCACGTGCAGGATCAAAAACACCGGCACCAGTATCCTGAATTTCCAGTGCTGCGTCTTGTGTCGGAAGAGCTGCATGCCGATCAGCGCGCCTATGCTGCCTCCGATCAGAGCCGTAAGCAGAAGGGTCTTTTCAGACACCCTCCACTGATCCGCCTTTGCTTTCCACTTGTCGATGCCGTAGAGCAAAAAAGTGAGTACGTTTATGATGATGAGATATACGATTACGATTTTGATAAGCATAATTCCTCCTCAAACGGATTTTGTAGGCTTTCAGAAACACAAATCCCCCGCCATCAGGAAATGATAGCGGGGGTAGCCACAAAATCAGAACAGATTAGTTGTTCTTTGCTGCCGCGGCTGCCTGCTGTGCGGCAACCTCTGCTGCAAAGTCTTCTTCTTTCTTTTCGATGCCTTCGCCGACTTCGTAACGAACCATCTCGACAACAGCCATGTCCTTACCCAGCTTCTTCGCTTCTTCCGCAACGTACTGAGCAACTGTTACATCGCCGTTCTTAACGAACTTCTGGTCTACCAGGCAAACCTCTTTCAGGATAGCCTTGATCTTGCCAGGGATAATTCTGTCCAGCAGCTCCGGCTTCTTGCCTTCGTTGAGCAGCTGCTGTCTTGCGATCTCAGTTTCGGAAGCCAGCCAATCCTGGTCAACCTCGTCTTCCTTGACGAATTTCGGGCTCATGGAAGCTACCTGCATCGCTACGTCCTTACCGACGGTTTCGATCTCAGCGGCAGTCGCATCGGTCTTGATGCCGACGATAACGCCGATCTTGCCGCCAGCGTGGATGTATCCAGTGTAAACGACGCCTTCCGTAGCCTTCCGCTCGAATCTTCTGATGTTCATGTTCTCGCCGATCTTGGAGATCTTGTTGGTCAGCGCGTCCTTTACGGTGCCTTCTTCAGCGTAAGGCAGATCCATGAAGCAGTTCATGCATGCAGGAGCTTCGCTGATGACTTTGCCCGCCAGAGTATCAACGAACTCGACGAACTCAGGATTCTTCGCAACAAAGTCTGTCTCGGAGTTAACTTCGATTACAGCGGCCTGCTTGTGGTCGTCAGAGAACGCGATCTGAACCAGACCTTCAGCGGCAATTCTGCCAGCCTTCTTAGCGGCCTTGGACAGTCCCTTTTCTCTCAGAACCTCTACAGCCTTGTCGATATTTCCGTCAGTTTCAACCAGTGCCTTCTTGCAGTCCATCATGCCTGCGCCGGTCATCTCTCTTAATTCTTTTACTAATTGTGCAGTTACAGCCATTGTTTTTCCCTCCTAATGGTGTCGTATATCTTACTCTGCGTCTGCTGCAGCCTCTTCTGCAACAGCTTCCTCTGCCGCTTCGCCTTCAGCAGGACCTTCGTCGTAGCTCTCGCCCTGGTTTGCTTCGATTACAGCGTCAGCCATTCTGCCTGCGATCAGCTTGACAGCTCTGATAGCGTCATCGTTTGCAGGAATGATGTAATCAACGTCATCTGGATCACAGTTGGTGTCTACGATACCTACGATAGGAATGCCCAGAATTCTCGCTTCCTTAACAGCGATTCTTTCCTTCTTAGGGTCAACGATGAACAGCGCGCCAGGCATGCCCTTCATATCCTTGATGCCGCCTAAGAACTTCTCTAATTTATCGTGTTCAGCTCTCAGCTTGATGACTTCCTTCTTGGACAGCTTTTCAAAGGTTCCGTCCTCTTCCATCTTTTCGATATCGAAGAGTCTCTTGATTCTGCCGCTGATGGTCTTGTAGTTGGTCAGCATGCCGCCCAGCCATCTTTCGCTTACATAATACTGTCCGCATCTTCTTGCTTCATCGGTGATCGCGTTCTGCGCCTGCTTCTTGGTTCCTACGAACAGGATCGGCTTGCCGGTAGCAGCGACTTCCTTCATGAAGTCGTAAGCTTCCTCGATCTTCTTTACCGTCTTCTGTAAGTCGATGATGTAGATGCCGTTTCTCTCTGTGAAGATGTAAGGAGCCATCTTAGGGTTCCATCTTCTGGTCTGGTGTCCGAAATGTACACCGGCTTCGAGCAATTGTTTCATTGAAATTACTGCCATTTTTCTTTCCTCCTGGTTTTTACCTTCCACTCGGTCTGGGTGCATACGACCCCAGGATTGGGGCACCACCTGCATAGATGACCGGGTGTGCAAATTGAATTAAAATATAAGCCCGCATCAGACGAGCCTTAAATATTATATGTCATTTCACCCGGAATTGCAAGCACTATTTCCTTGAAATTCCGCTTTTTTCTGCAGATAATGCTTGTAGTTCCGCTTGGCCTTGATAAAGTTGTCCCGGCCCAGCTCAAAACGCGTTCCGTTGTCGAAATAGATGCTCTGCTCCGCCATGGCCTCTACCCGCTCCATGTTGATATAGCAGCCCTTCAGACACGGATAAAACCGCCCGTCCAGAATGGGCTCCACGTTCTCGATCTTCTCATAGTAGTCGAAGCTTCTGCCTTCTGTGACCACGTGCAGCTTCCTGTTCTTCCGTTCAATCAGAACCACATCGCTGAGCCGGATCCTGGCGTTGACGTTGCCGCCGATAATCGAAAGATATTTCTCTGCCATGCTTTCTCTCCTTCTTTTACTTCCAGCCTTTCTCATTTCATTATAATACAATAATTTATGGAAGTAAATGGTAATGTTCCGACAAGATTCGACAAACCGTGTCACATTCTGTCGAAACATTCCCATACAAAGGGGGGCAAAAGCGGCGAAGGCAGGAGTATCGCCCGGGCGCTCTCATATCCATCAAAGCGCACGCATACCCGCCCGGACGCATGCATACCCATCAAAGCTATCCGTCAAAGCGCGCGCACATCCACCCGGGCGCGCTTATACCCATCAAAGCTATCCATCAAAGCGCGCGCATACCTGCCTGAGAATATCCGTCCAGGAGTATTATCCGGGCGCGCGCCCTCCGGCTCCCCGCAAAAACCAAAACATGCCGTCCGCCTGATTCCATAAACAGAACCAGACGGTCCGGCATGTCTTCCGCACAAATCGCCTTTACAGGGCAGCAGCCTCGCCTTCGGTCTCTTCCTCACGCTTGTAGGTGATCAGATCCTCCGCGATCTCGTGAGCCGCGATGGAGACCGGCTTGTTGATCTCGCAGTCGGTCAGGATCGGCTTCCCGTCGATGATGTCCCGAGATCTCTTCGCGGCCATGATGACCACGGTATAGCGGCTGTCCGCCTTTTTTCTGATTTCGTTGATCGATGGATATAGCATTACACTTCCTCCTTATACATTTCAATGAGCTTATAGATACTCTTGGACACTCTGGAATGTTCCGCCGTAACGATGGCCTTTACCCTGGCCACGGCCTCCTCCAGTTCTCCGTTGACGACACAGTAGTCGTATTTATCTATGTAGGATACTTCCTTGAGAGTTTCGGAAAGCCGCAGGTTGATAGCTTCTTCCGTCTCCGAGCCTCTGCCTGTGATCCGCTTGCGCAGCTCAGTCATGGACGGCGGCAGGATGAAGATGAAGATACCCTTCGGATATACTTCCTTTACGTTGAGCGCTCCCTGTATATCGATTTCCAGCACCACGTCGATGCCGCTTTCCAGCTTTTCGATGACCTTCGCCTTCGGCGTGCCGTAGTAATTGCCGTAAACCTCCGCGTATTCCAGCAGTCCGCCGGCCTCGGCTTCTTTGAGAAATTCCTCTTTGGTCGTGAAATAGTAGCTGACGCCCTCCACCTCGCCTGGGCGGGGCTTTCTGGTGGTCATAGATACGGAAATCTCGACCTTGGTGTCCTCCACCAGCCTCTTGCAGATGGTCCCCTTGCCGGCGCCGGACGGTCCGGAAATGATAAACAGCTTGCCTGAATGTTCAACTCTCTCCATTTTTATCTCCTAAACAAATTCGTATGAATAAATATTATACCATATTCTCCCGAAAAAATCAAAGAGATTATTCGATGTTCTGCACCTGCTCACGGATTTTTTCGATCTCCGCTTTGATCTGCAGCATCAGCGCCGTGATCTGGATATCGTTGGCCTTGGAACCGATGGTGTTGGCCTCCCGGTTCATCTCCTGCACCAGGAAGTCCAGCTTCTTGCCGTCCGGCTGGGTGCTGTTCTCAATGATGGAGCCCATCTGGTCCATGTGGCTCTTCAGCCTGGTCAGCTCCTCTGTGATGTTGCACTTGTCAGCGAAGATAGCGGCTTCCACCAGAATGCGGTCCTCCGGCACGGTGACACTGCCCGCCAGAAGCTCTTTGATCCGCTCCCGCAGCTTCTCCGTGTACGCCTTCGGCACCAGCTCTGCCCGCTCCTCGATCTGATCCACCAGATCCTTGATCAGGCCGCCCCGCATCAAAAGGTCCGCGGCCAGCTTCTCTCCTTCTACGCCGCGCATGGCCTCCAGATTTGCCGCCGCCTCCCGCACCGGCTGCAGGATGCACTTCGTCATCTCCTCTTCATCGTCTACGTCGGGAATGGCCTTCAGCACGTCCGGCATTCCCGCCAGCATGGACAGGGTGATCTCTCCGCTGACGTCAAAGGTTTCCTGCAGGGATTTCAGGTTGTCGTAGTACTGCTGGGCCAGCATGGTGTTCAGATTGATATGGACGTCGTTTTCCGTCAGGTTCTCCACCATGATGGACACGTCCACCTTGCCCCTTTTGATCTTCTCCTTCACCGTATTCTTCACCTTGTCCTCCACAAAGGAATACCGCCGCGGCATCTTCACGGAAATGTCTGAATACCGGTGGTTGACCGATTTGATCTCTACGATGATGTTCCGTTTTCCATCATTATATTCGCCTCTTCCGAAGCCTGTCATACTCTTTATCATCTAACTTTTCTCCTCTTATGCAAATTCATCAATGATAACGTAACTATTGTAGCACATTTCAGAGCAGTTGACAAATCAATCCTTTCCGGGTTACAATAAGAATCTGTAGAAGAGGCTGATCCGCCGCGCTCCGCGCTGTCTCCGGGCGGCCGCATAAGGCGGGACATGCCGAAAAGCATCAAAAGAACATCAAAATAAACATCAAAAGGAGTATCAAAAAGGAGTATCAAAATGGCTTTTGACGGAATCATCACAAGCGCCATGGTGCGCGAGCTGCAGGACACGATCCTGCTGGGAAAGATCGAAAAGGTCTACCAGCCGGAAAACGACGAGCTGGTCTTTCACATACACACCCGCGCTGGCAACGTAAAACTGTACGCTTCGGCCTCCAGCAATCACGCCCGGCTCCACTTCATAGAAGCGAACCTGCCTAACCCTCCGGCGCCCCTGTCCTTCTGCATGCTGCTGCGCAAGCACCTGCAGGGCGGCCGCATCGTGGACATCGCCCAAAAGGACGCGGAGCGGATCATCGAGATCTCCCTGGAAACCCTCAACGAGCTGGGCTTCACCGTATCCAAAAAGCTGATCTTCGAGATCATGGGAAAGCACAGCAACATCATCTTGGTGGACATGACCACCGGCAAGATCATCGACAGCATCAAAAGGGTTTCCATCGACGCCAGCCGGGTCCGCCAGCTGCTGCCCGGCCTGCTCTACGAGTATCCGCCGGCCCAGGACAAAATCGCCTATAAGGAGATCACAGCGGGCGACCTTGCCGATCTGGCCCAAAGCGGCAACAGCAAAGCCTTTCTTTCCCGCGTCGGCGGCATCTCCCCGGCCATCGCCAGAGAACTGTCCCTCGCCGCGGCCCCGGAAGACCGGATCGCCGGAATCGCGGACAGCGTCAGACTGAAATCCTTTGTTCCCCGCGTATACACCGACGACAAAGGCGTTCCCCAGGAGTTTCACATCACCGACCTGGCGGAATTTGAGAACGGCGCGCGGCGGCTGGACTTCGACACCCTGAGCCAGTGCCTGGCGTGGTACTTTGATCACAAGCAGTCCTCCAACCGGGCAAAGCAGAAATCCAGTGACCTGGTCAAATCGGTCAGCGCCGCCCTGGATAAGCTGTACCTGAAAAAACAGCGGCTGTCCGAGGATCTTTTGAAAGCGGAGAATTCTGACGATCTCAGGCTCTACGGCGAGCTGCTGACGGCTAACCTGCATCTGGTCAAAACCGGCGACAAGGAGGTCACGGTGGTCAACTACTACGACAACTCCCAGGTCACCATTCCTCTGGATCCCCGGTTTACGCCGGCAAAGAACGCGCAGCATTACTACAAGCGCTACGGCAAAGCCATGACGGCCATCAAAGAGAAACAGATCCAGCTGGAGGAAACCGGTTCGGAGATCGCGTATCTGGAATCAGTGCTGACCTACCTGCAGAACACGGATAAAGTGGAAGAGATTGAAGCCCTGCGGGGCGAGCTGGTGGAGACCGGCTATGTGCGCCGCCGCAAACAGCAGTTCAAGGAAAAGAAATACAAGGCCCAGCCTCACAGATATGTCGTCGACGGCGGATTCACCGTCCTGGTCGGACGCAACAACCGGGAGAACGATATTCTCACCCTGAAGACGGCGGCCAAAACCGACCTCTGGCTTCATACTAAGGATATTCCCGGTTCTCACGTCATCGTGCAGAGCGGCGGAGCCGAACTCAGCGAAAAGGCCATCTTCCAGGCCGCCGCTATCGCCGCGTGGCACAGCAAGGGCCGGGACAGCGAAAACGTGCCGGTGGACTACGTAAAGGTCCGCTATGTAAAAAAACCAGCCGGGGCAAAGCCCGGCATGGTCATCTTCACCAATAACAGAACGGTGTGGGTCAATCCGGGCCTGCCGGACGCCGATGAAAAACAGCAGAAACAGCGATAGAAACAGCAGCAGAAACAGCGCGGGAATAAACCCGCCGCGTTTCCCCGTCAAGCCCTTCCCGTGCAAGTCTTTTTCGTGCAAGTCTTTTTCGTGCAAGTCTTTTTGTGTGCAAATTCCCGCAGTTGAGTAAATGAGCTGAATGCGGGAATTTTTTCTGCCCGGCAGAAAGCGGATTCTTCCGGGCTATCACGCCTTTCCTGAAAGGCCTAAAATAGGGCGGCTTCCCTAATGCAAAAAGGCTTTCCTGTCATTTTACTATATATCCTTCAAAAAACGGAACTTCTCTTGGCTTTTCGCCTGCCCCAAAGAAATTTTACTTTCGTTCACAGTCAAAATTGCGGTTTCATCGCTACCGCAGACTGAAAATTCCTGTTTTATGCCGTCGAAACCCGGCCTTTGCTGTAATTTAAAATCAAATATATCGGACCGAAAGCATTTATCCTGTCATTCTTCTCGTCATCTTTCTGGCAAAGTTCCGCATTTTGCCCGGTTCAGCGCAAAAAGACAGGAAGCCTCATTTTAATTTCAATTTAATTTCATTTTATTTTCCTGTCATTTTCACGGGGCAGGCCCTGCCGCCCCACATGCGAACCGCTGGATCGCGGACTTCAACTTGACATTTGGTGGTATGCCCTCAGCTTTCCAAACCTGTGGTCCTGGCTTCCACTCTGGCTTCTAAGAACAGCCGGTTTTCCTGACCCGCCACATCGTAGTGGTCTTCTATTACCTGGACTTCCGTCCGCAGGCGGCCTCTTGCCCCCTGTTCGCGGGCACGGCGGCAGGCTCTTTCTTCCGCCAGAGATCTGGCGGCCTTCAAAGCGTCTGCGTAATAATCGAAATACTGCGGAAGGTCGCCGCCGGTGACGATGAATTTCCCCGGTGCCCCCGGCGCCGTGCATGGCTGGATTCTGACCACGCACTGGCTGTTGACGCTGCCAGCCGCCGCGCCGATGGCATTGGCTACCATGGCAAATTCTGGTACAAGGGCTTTCCCGCGAAGCAGCCCGGCCACGTCTTTCACAAAGATTCCGGACGGCGCACCGATGCCGATCAGATTTACCTTTGCAGCGAAATCAGGGGCCACAAACCGGAAACCGTTCCCTGCTGCCGCACCGCTGCCCGGCCTTATGCCGGCCGCGCTTCTTCCACGGGCGTCCAAACCCTCGTCGCAGCATGCTCCGCAGGCCCCGCGAAAGATCCGTTCCGTCAGCCGTTCCAGCGCCTGCTCGTCTTCCTTCGGCAGCTCCTGTCCCGTCTCATATTTCATCAGAATACGGACCAGGTTCTGATACAGCCGCAGCTTAGCCAGCTGATAGATGGCCCCGCACACATCGTCAAAGCTGCCTTTGGTCACCCTGCGCAGATATTCGACGCCCAGGCGCGATGCTCTGACGTCATACTGCACGTAGTCCCCAGTGATATGCATCACGTCCGTCGGCGTTACGCCGCAGCGGAGGACGACGCCCTCATCTTCCAGCCGTCCCACCTTCAGGATATAAGGGCTGATTCCCACGGCCTTCGCCGCGTCCTCATAGATCAAAGGCCCGTCAGCCAGGGCTTTGATCAGCCGCTGTTCACTTTCCGTGTATTTTTCAAGCTGTTCCGGCATGGCCGCCAGCATAAAAAACTGGTTGGCCGGATAGCTGTATACGCCAAAAGAAGCGGTCAGCTCTTCCAACCGCTCCGTCACCTGCGGATAAGCCGCGGCGGCCATACACAGGGGCACCGCCCGCCGCCGGTCCAGAAAAAGGCCGTTTTCGCCCCATGCCACGGCCGTATCTCCTCCCAGCGCAAAGGTATCGATGGTGATGCCCTTGACCAAGGTCTTCCAGCCGCCGATGTTGATGCCCGACTGACTGCTTACCGGCACGCCGCCTTGGACCAGAGCCACATCGCTGGTGGTGCCGCCGATGTCCACGATCAAAGCGTCAAGATCCTCTTTTTCATGACAGAGCTCCAGGGCGCCGATGACGCTGGCCGCCGGGCCGCAAAGCAGCGTCTCTACAGGGCGGCGCAGAGCGTAGTCCCGGCTCATGATGCTGCCGTCGCTCTTGACCACCTGCATCGGCAGATCCAGCCCCATTTCTGTCAAGGACCGGTCTACAGAATCAAAAAAGCGCCGCATCACCGGCAGCAGTCTGGCGTTTAACAGTGCCGTGGCTCCCCGCTTCTGGACGTTGATCTCCTGATACAGATCGTAGCCCCGCACACAGGGAATGTCAAGAACCTCGCTGATGATGGCCTCCGCCTGGCGTTCAAAGGCGCCGTCGTTATATTTGGGATTGATCTGCACCACCGCCGCGCTGTCGTAGACGCCGAAGTCCCGCGCCACGTGCCGCCGAAAGCCTTCCCAGTCCGGCGTTCCGGCAGAACCGTCAAAGCCGGCAGAACTGACGGAGCCAGCGGAGCCGGCAAAACTGACGGAACCGGCAGAACCAGCAGAAGTCACGGAACAAGCAGAACCGGCGGAACCTCTCGCCAGCCTGGCCGCGTCTCCTTCCAGAAAGCAGATTTCTGATACGTCCGGCAGGCCGTACTCCCCCGCCATCTTCTCCACCACGGCAGGCTTGACGCCGATAAAGACCAGCTTCGCCCGGCCGCCCTTTCCCTCCACGCAGGCGTTGGTAGCCAGCGTGGTGGACAGAGAAATGCACGACGCTTTCGCCACAGCCTCAGGGGCCAGAGCTTTCAGCGCTTTCAGGATCCCTTCCTTTAAATCCTGCTTGGTGGTCAGAGTCTTTCCATAGGAAAGCACCTGACGGGCCTCTGTATCGTAAACAACCGCGTCGGTACAGGTGCCGCCGGTGTCGATGCCGATGGTGATCATTCCTTCATCCTCCCGATCTTTTCGCGGATCTTCATCATCTTCATGTCCGTCTCCGCGATGACGTCGGCACATTCCTTCAGCTCGCCCATGATCTCGTCTGCGTTGCTGATATCCTGCTTGTACTTCATCTGGTGTTCCAGGCTGGCCCAGAAATCCATGGCCACAGTCCGGATCTGGACCTCCACCCGCATCGGCCGCTTTTCACTGGAAAAAAAGACCGGCACTTCCACGATCATGTGGTAGCTGCGGTAGCCGTTGGGCTTGGGATTCTGTATGTAATCCTTGATCTGGATCAGCGTGATGTCGTCCTGATCCACCAGCATCTTGGCCACCTTGTAGATGTCGTCCACGAAAGAACAGATGACCCGGATTCCCGCCACGTCGTTGAGATTGTCCTCGATGGACTGCAGCGATATAGGAAAGCCCTGCCGCTGCAGCTTTTCCAGAATACTCATAGGCTTCTTCCGTCTCGATTTGATCGACGAGATCGGGCTGTGGCCGTACAGGGCCAGCTCATCGTTGAGGATTTCCAGCTTTGTTCTGACCTCGCGAATGGCAGAATTGTACCGCATCATCAAAATATCAAAGTTCTCCAGCATCTCTTTGGCCGCCTCTGAATCCTCCGGCAAAAAAGCGTTCATCAATTCTTTCAGTCTGTCATCTTGCATCTCTATGCTCCCCCTTATTCTGTGATAAATGCCGCGATGGCTTCGATGGCCGCGTCCCCCGTTGCCTGGGCGCCGCCGTTGTGTATCTCGTGGTAGTAGCCCGGCCACTCGATGTAAGTGAACCACGGCTGATCCTTGTACCGCTGGGCCACCGCGCGGCTGCCTTCCACGCTGCAGATCCTGTCCTCGTCTCCATGCATCAAAAGGAACGGCTTGCCGTCAGCTCTGTGGTTGTCCTCGTTGGTTCCGTCAAAGAGGCTGTTGCCGATGTCAAAGCACTGGGCCGCGCAGCGCAGAGAGATCTTGGAATGGACCAGCGGATCATCGTCAAAAGGTCTGACGTATTCCAGGTTGCCCAGATCCTTTTCCGGGAACTTCTGGCTGATGGTCACCTTCGGCAGCACCTTTGACGCCGCCTTAACAGCGTGATACATCGGTTTTGACACGTCCATGACCAGCTTGACCCACGGCGCGCTGACGATATACTTGTCGGGCACGTCATTGTGGCCGCCTCTGGCCCGATAATCCAGGCAGATGTTGCCGCCCATGCTGTGTCCATACAGAGTCAGCGGCAGCCCCGGATAGAGCTGGCCAGCGTACTCGATCAAAGCGTCTATATCCGCCAGGACTTCTTTTCTCGGAGCTGTGTCGCCGCGCACGCCCAGAGAGATGCCGTGGCCCCGCAGATCCAGAGACACGACGGCGATGCCGTGCTCGGCCAGCATACGGGCCATGCGCTGATACCGTCCGGCGTATTCCCCGATGCCGTGGATCAGACACATCACATATTTGGCGTCCTTACATGGAAAATGGTATCCTGCTACCTCCCTGTTTCTCTTTTCAAAACTAAAATTCTCGTACATCTTACCTTCTCCTTTTTATCTTCTCCTGCTCTGGCGTTTCCTTTGGCGTTTTCTCCGCCGCTCCGCAGGCGATTTACAAAAAAGCCCTAAAAAGCTACAAAAAAATACTAAAAATCGACATCCCTATTGACTTTTTGGTTTCCAGTGGTTTACAGTATCCATACAAATTAGAGGCTGAGCAAATCCAATTCAGGAGGTTGATCCGCTATGAAAAACTACTGCTCCCTTTGCGGAAACATCTACCACAATACAGTCTTCAAAGGCGGATATGTCTGCGAGGACTGCCTTGCATATGTCAAGAAAACACAGAAGTAAATGCTAATACAATCAACCTGACTCTCCAGTTACAACCAACCAAAATATCAAAACCTGCTTCAGCCTCTTCTTTGTTTTTTCCCGCCGCCCTTTGAGGCGGCATTTTTTCTGCGCTTCTGTGCTTTCTCCATTTTTTCTCTGTTGATCCGCTTCCGCGTCTTAGCCTTCATAACTGAATAGCCGAACCGTCCCAGCGGCTGCCGCTTCAGTCCGAAGTATTCGCCGTGGCAGTAGGCCAGAAGCCCAGCCCGGTCCAGCCTGATCCGTCCATCCTCATCGAAGAGGTCCTCTTTCACGTGGATCCGCACGATCTCAGCCAGGAACATGTCGTGAGACGGATATTCCCTGGTTTCCACCACCCGGCACTCCATGCTTACCGGCGATTCCCC
>CALLDR010000165.1 GCA_937997955.1 uncultured Emergencia sp.
CCGATAAGGTGGACGCCAAATCGGCGGAGGAGCTCTTCGCGGAACTGACGAAAACCCTGTCCGGATTTTCTGTCGCCCTGGTTCACGGAGCCATGAAGCAGGAGGAAAAGGATCAGATCATGGACCGCTTTTCCAGAGGCGATGTGAACGTGCTGGTTTCCACGGTGGTCATAGAGGTGGGGATCAACGTGCCCAACGCCGCCGTCATGGTCATCGAAAACGCCGAGCGCTTTGGGCTGGCCCAGCTGCACCAGCTGCGGGGAAGAGTGGGAAGAGGCAGCGACCAGTCCTATTGCTTCCTCATCTGCGGCAGCGACAGCGAAATCGCCCGGGAGCGCTGCGGGATCATGTGCGCCACGACAGACGGCTTTGAGATCGCGGAGGCAGATCTGCAGCTGCGAGGTCCCGGGGAAATCTTCGGCACCCGGCAGCATGGACTGCCCCAGATGCATATCAGCGACCTGATCCGCCACGGCGATGTGCTGGAAAAGGCCAAGGACGCGGCAAAGCAGATCATCGACAGCGATCCGCAGCTGCAGCAGCCTGACGTCCAGCCTCTGAAGCAGCGGATACAGAAGATGTTCGGAGAAGACATCAGGCTGGAGCTGTAGTATCTGTCAGAAATGAAAGAGAGCCGTCTCTATGAGATACAGAGACAGCTCCCTTTTTTCCTTCGCAGCAGCGCATTTGTTGCGGCGCGCCTGCCGCAGTGTGTCTGCCTCAGCGCGGCTTTTGCCAGACGCGGGGCAGTCTTTGCCAGTTGTCCCAGCTTATTTGCCGGACAGCTGCTTTTCGGCCATTTCGACCAGCTTCTTGGTCATATAGCCTCCGACGTAACCGTTCTGTCTTGCAGTCAGGTTACCCTTGTCAGTCTGCTCGTAGTTGGACATTCCCAGCTCGTTTGCGACCTCTGTCTTCAGATTGTTTAATGCGGGTTTCACATTGATACCCATCTGCTGTAAACTGTTGTTATTGTTGTTCATTTGTTTTCACCTCCTGTTTACGTTCTTAATTTAACCCGGACGGCGGTTTCTATGTCATGTAAAATTTGGCTAAGCATCTGCACCTTTTTCGTTGCGATTATCCTGTCATTCTGGTATACTACTTAGATAGAGATCGGCAGCTGTCTGCGGATGCCGATGAACCCATGAGAAAAATCGAAAAGAGGACATACACATATGAGGATCATCACGGGAGAATATAAAGGGCGGAAATTGGAGACGCCGCGGGGAGAAGACATCAGGCCCACCACAGACAAGGTGAAAGAAGCCATCTTCAACCTTTTGATGCATGACGTTTACGACGCCGTCTGCGTGGATCTGTTTACCGGGACAGGCAACCTTGGCCTGGAGGCGCTGTCCAGAGGCGCGCGCCGCTGTTACTTCTGCGATAACGCCCGGGACAGCCTGAACCTTGCCAAGACCAACATCAAAAAATGCCAGGCGTCGGAGAAAGCCATCGTTCTGGCGGGGGACTACAGCAAGTGTCTGTCGCGGATCAGAGAGCAGGCGGACATCTTTTTTCTGGACCCGCCGTACCAGGCCGGCCTTTACGAAAATTGCCTGGAGCGCATAGACACACTTGATTTATTGAGCCAGAAGGGTATAATAATAGCAGAACACGGCGCTCGTGACCAGATGCCGGAGCGGGCGGGCAGCCTGCGGAAGGTCAGAGAACGCAGATACGGAAAGATCATGGTCAGCATCTACCGTCACGCGGAGACCGGCGGCGATGAAGAGGCCGCGGACGATGAAGAGGCTTTAGAAGCAAAACGGCCGGCCGGAGCTGCGGAGTCAGACGTCACAGCATCATGCCGCGCGGAAGGAGCGCGTGCAGAAGGAGAGGGAACAGAAGCATGAAACGGGCACTCTATACAGGATCATTTGATCCCATGACCAACGGTCATCTGGATATCATCACCAGAGCGTCAAAGATGTTCGATGAGCTGGTGGTCGGCGTCATCGTAAATCCCAACAAAAACCCTTTGTTCACCAAGGAAGAGCGGGTCGCGATGATCGAGGAAGTGACGGCGGATCTTCCCAATGTAAAGGTGGATTCCTTTCAGGGGCTGCTGGCCGATTATGTCAACCGCAATCACTTTAACGCGGTGGTGAGAGGACTTCGGGCCACGTCCGACTTTGAATACGAGATACAGATGGCGCAGATGAACGCCTGTCTCTTTGATAAGGGCATTGAGTCGGTGTTTCTCATGACAAGCCCCAGATATTCCTTTATCAGTTCCAGCATGATCAAAGAGGTCGTCTCGCTCAACGGCTGTGTGGACGGGCTGGTGCCGGAGATCATCTTGGAGAAGATTAAGGACAAGTACAGCATTAAAAAATAGGAGGATCAAATGACAGTATTAGAATTATTGGAAGAGATAGAGGATATCGTTGATACTGCCCCTGGTTTGCCGCTGACAGGCAAGATCATGGTAGACGCCAATGAGCTGCTGGAAATCGTGAGGGAAATCAGGCTGAGCCTCCCAGATGACGTGCAGCAGGCCAAGTGGGTCAAGGACGAAAAGGAGCGGATCCTGACTGAGGCCAAGAGCGAGTATGAGAAGATCATCGTCGAGGCCAAGAAACAGGCGGACTACCTGGTGGAAACCGACGATATCACCCTGAGAGCCCAGAAGATGGCCGAAGGCATCCGTGAGGACGCGGAGGAATACGCCAAGGTCCTGAAGATGCGTACATATGATTATGTGGATAAGATGCTCTACGACATGCAGGCCAGAATGGACGAGCTGAACATGAAGTACTTCGGCGAGATGTACAGCAATCTGGAAAAATCCTTCCAGGAGATCGGCGGCGTGCTGCAGAGCAACCGTGACGAGATCAAAGACATGGCATACCGGACCCAGAACGGGCAGGACGAGATCGTTGTGCGAAACGAGGAAGAATAAACGAGACATAAAACCCATGGCGGAGGAATACTCTCTACTATGGGTTTTAAGTTTATCAGAGAGAAAAACAAAGTGGTGACGGCGGGGGCCGTGGGGTGCTGCCTGCTGATGGTGGCCTTTCCCGAACTGACAGAGCGGGCGTCTAAGGAGGCCATCAGTCTGTGGCTCAACGCTGTGGTGCCGTGTCTGATGCCTTTTTTTGTTGCGGCGGGTTTCCTGCGTCAAAGCGGCATCGCGGCAAAGCTGCCTTCCAGGGTCTATCCCCTGGCCATGGCGGTCCTGTCCGGCTATCCCATGGGCGCGCGTATCGCCGGCGATGCTTACCGTGAAGGGCGGCTGGACAGAAAGCAGCTGGAAAACGTACTCAGCTACAGCATGGTCACCGGCCCGGCCTTCATCATCGGGTCTGTGGGCGTCGGCTTCCTGGGGTCTCACCAGCTGGGAGTGATATTGGCAGTGAGCCATTACGCCGCGGCCCTGCTCAACAGCCTGTTTTACAGAGATGAGGGATCAAAGGGTGTCTGTCAGGGGATACAGACATGCCGCACTGACCGATATTACGACATTCTCACAGACGCCATTTTAGACAGCTTCCGGTCCGTGGGCCTGATTTTGGCCTATATCATGATCTTCATGATCGCAGGGGATCTGCTGCAGTTTTCCGGCGTTCTGTCTCTGCTGCCCGAGCCGGAAATGGCGGCCATGGCCAAGGGCTTTATGGAAATGACCGTAGGCGCAGGAAGCCTGGCCATGTGCCAGTGCGGCACGGCCTCAAAGGCGGCGATGATCTCCTTTATCATCAGCTTTGGGGGACTGTCGGTGCTGGGCCAGTCCATGAGCATGCTGGGCGGCTGTGACATCTCCTTCGGGCGGCTGTTTCTCATGAAGCTGAGCCACGGCCTTATCAGCGGAATCTTGACTTTTTCTTTGTGCTGTTTTGTGTTATGATATAGACATGAAATGTTTAGGAATTATCGCGGAATTTAATCCCTTTCATCAGGGACACAGATTTTTGATCGAGACGGCAAAGGAAGCCGCGGGATCGGATGCGGTGCTGGCGGTCATGAGCGGCAGCTTTGTGCAGCGGGGCGAACCGGCGGCCTTTGACAAGTGGACGCGGGCGGAGGAGGCCGTTAAGAACGGCGTCAATCTGGTGGTGGAGCTGCCCGCTGTTTTCGCGTGCAGTAGCGCGGCGTATTTCGCCAGTGGCGGCGTACAGGTGCTGGAAGGGCTTGGCTGCGTCGACCGCCTTGCCTTTGGCAGTGAAAGCGGTGAGCTGGAAGGGCTGCGGCGGGCGGCGGATTTTCTCGACCGCCGTGAAGAGGAGCTGCACCGGGAGATATCCGCCTTTGTGAAGGAAGGCATGTCCTACCCGAGAGCCAGGCAGGCGGCGGCTGAGAAGCTGGGCGGCGGCGTGGAGCCGGAGGCCATTTCAGAGCCGAATAATATCCTGGCCGTGGAGTATCTGCGTCATGTGAAGAAGATGGAGCCGTGGACCGTGAAGCGGCAGGGAAGCGGGCACCACGTATCGGCGTCCCAGATCCGGGCGGAGCTGGCGGCGGCGGATCCTGAGGAATGGAACCGGCGGCAGCAGGCCTACTGGCAGATGGCAGCGGCGGCAGTGCTGCGGGCAGACCGCTCACAGCTGGAGCAGATCCTGTCGGCGGGGGGAGGTCTTTCCGACAAGCTGAAAAAGGAGATCCGGTACGCGTCCTCTGTGGAAGAGCTGCTGGACAGGCTGAAGACGAAGGCTTATACCCACACCAGGGTGCGGCGGATGCTGGCCCAGACTCTGCTTGGTATCGAAAGACGCAGCGTCGAAGAGGCCAGGCCGTATATCAGAGTGCTGGCCTTTGATCAGCGCGGCGCGGCAGTGCTGCGGGAGGTGAGAAAGCGGGGATGCGCCGGACTCCCTTTGATCACCAACGTGAACCGGGGCCTGCGGGACTTTCCGGAGATCAGGGAAACTTTGGAAAAGGATATTCTGGCGGCGGATCTGCACAACCTGCTCCTGAGCAGGGATCTGTACGCGTGTTCCGATTACGTGATGCAGGTCAGGAGAGTCTGAGGAACAGGACAGACCTGTCCATGATTTCGCGCGGGGATCCTGGAAAACGGTAAAAATTCCTTGATTTTCCTTGCTTTAAGGTGTATAATTTTTAAAGTCACTATACCAGAGAAAAGCAGATATAGAAATTCATGAAATATGGAGGATTAGAATGAAAGTATTAGTAGTAAATTGCGGAAGCTCTTCACTGAAGTACCAGGTGCTGGACATGGAGACAGAAACCTTGATGGCAAAGGGCCTGGTAGAGAGAATCGGCATGGATGGATCTGTGATCACCCATGAGAAGATCGGCATGGACAAGGTTAAGAATGAAGTTCCGATGCAGGATCACAAGGACGCCATCAAGCAGGTGCTGGAAGCTGTTCAGAATCCTGAATACGGCGTCGTAAGCTCCATGGACGAGATCGGCGCGGTAGGCCACAGAGTCGTGCATGCCGGCGAAAAATTCGCGGAATCCGTCCTCATCGACGACGCTGTTATCGCGGCGCTGGAGGAGTGCGTTGATCTGGCTCCGCTGCACAACACACCGAACCTGTACGGTATCGCGGCCTGCAAAGAGCTGATGCCGAACACACCGATGGTAGGCGTATTCGATACAGCGTTCCATCAGACTATGCCGCCTGAAGCATATCTGTACGCGATCCCTTATGAATACTATGAAAAGCACGGCATCAGAAGATACGGCTTCCACGGAACTTCCCATAAGTACGTTGCGCAGAGAGCCGCTTCCATGCTCAATGTCAACATCAACGACCTGAAGCTGATCACCTGCCACCTGGGCAACGGCGCGTCCGTATCCGCCATCAAGCACGGCAGATGCATCGATACGTCCATGGGCTTTACGCCGCTGGAAGGTCTGGTCATGGGAACCCGCTGCGGCGACATCGACCCTGCGATCGTAACCTACATGAGAGAGAAGGAAAACCTGCCTCTGGGCAAGGCTAACGAAATCCTCAACAAGCAGTCCGGCGTACTGGGCATTTCCGGCGTATCCAGCGACTTCAGAGATTTGGAAGAAGCTGTAGCAGAAGGAAACGAAAGAGCGGCTCTGGCTCTGAAGATCTTCGCTAAGAAGGTAAGATTCTACATCGGCGCGTATATCGCGGAGATGAACGGCGTTGACGCGATCATCTTCACAGCCGGCGTAGGCGAGAACGACGTGAACATGAGAGAGCTGATCTGCACTGACCTGGGCAACCTGGGCATCAAGCTGGATATCATCAAGAACAAGGTAAGAGGCAAGGAGACCATCGTTTCCACTGAGGATTCCAGAGTGAAGCTGCTGCTGATCCCGACCAACGAAGAGCTGATGATCGCAAGAGATACTTACAATATTGTCAAGAAACATAAAAAATAATGTTGACATTCTTCGGGTTTGCGTATATACTTTAGAAGTTGACGATTATTATATTTGTTGAAATAGAATCGAATCGAGAACGGAGGAGGTGTAGACAATGGCAGTTCCAAAGAGGAAAACATCTAAGGCTAGAAGAGACAAGAGAAGATCTCCGAACATGAAGAAATCTTTACCAGGAATTTCTATCTGTCCGCAGTGTCACGAGCCGAAACTTCCACACAGAGTATGCCCTAATTGCAACTATTATGATGGCAGGGAAGTTGTAGCTGAATAGCTTTAAGTATTTTTTCAAAGCATGTAAAAGAGCAGTTTGCAGAGAACTGCTCTTTTTTCGTGGTATTGGCCGGGGACGCTTGACTGTTGGCTGTTGACAGCCTCGGCCGTTCGCTGCCGCGGCTGTCAGACACCTTGGCTGTGGATCAGCTTTTCCCGGCTCACTTTATGGGAACGCCGTATTTTGAAAGGGTGTCGTAGAGAAGATACAGGGTCGCGTTTTCCGGCTCGCACATCGGAAGCCGGTATTCCTTTTCGATGTATCCCATCATGTTGAGGGCGGCTTTGACAGGGATCGGGTTGACCTCGCTGAACAGGGCCTGGATCAGCGGTATCATTTTCAGCTGCAGCTTCAGGGCGGCTTTGCAGCGGCCCTTCAGGAAGTCGGTGGTCATCTGATGGTAATCGGCCGGAATGACATTGGCGGCTGTGGAGATACAGCCGATTCCGCCTATGGACATGATTGGAATGGTCTGGTCGTCGTTGCCTGAATAGATGTCAAAGTCATCGCCCGACGTCAGCGCCGCGATCTGGCAGATCTGAGAGATGTCGCCGCTGGCCTCTTTGATGGCGCAGATGTTGGGATGCTTTGATAATTCTTTTACCGTTTCCGGCAGGATATTGACGCCGGTGCGGCTTTTGACAGAATAGAGGATGATGGGAAGATCGGTGTAATCCGCGATCATGTTGTAATGACGGATCAGTCCCTGCTGGGTGGCTTTGTTGTAGTACGGTGTCACCACCAGCAGACCGTCAGCGCCGGCGTATTGAAATTCCTTTGCCAGATACATGGATGCCGCCGTGTCGTTGCTGCCCGCTCCGGCGATGACCGGAACCCGGCCCGCGGCCTTTGCTACGGTGAATTCTACCAGAGACAGCTTCTCCACAGAGCTGAGGGTAGAGGCTTCTCCTGTGGTGCCGCAGGAGATGATGGCGTCGGTGCCTGACTGGATGTGCCACTCGATGAGCCGTTCCAAAGCGTCGTAATCTATGCGCCCGTCCTTGAAAGGTGTAACCAGGGCTACACCAGAACCTTTGAATATTGACATAGGGTGCTCCTTTCTTTTTCCTTTATAGTATTCAGCTGGTGATTTTTTTGTTAATTTTTCAGAAAGGGTATTGCCTGCGGGATGTCAAAGTGAAAAAAGACAAGCATGGCTTTATAAGTTGCTCCATATTGAAAGATATGATATAATAATAAAAAGTATTTTGGATATAGAGAGTGGGAGGGAGATATGAGAAACAATTTACGAAGGAAGTTATCAGTTGTGCTGTGTCTGATGCTGCTGTTTGCGGTGGCGATGCCGCAGGCGATCTTTGCGGGTGATGACGCGCCTTCTGGAGAGCAGAGAGTGCAGTATTATGAGCTAAAAGTCTGCGGCGGCCCGGAAGCCGCCAGCGCGGACAGTATTCGCGTTTACTGGGCTGACCTGTATACGGCGAGCCAGGAATATCGGATTTCATGGAAAAAGGCAGAAGACACCCAGTGGAAGACGACAGATGTGAAGGCGGAGGAAGGGGAAAACGGCCGCCGCTCCTATCTGCTGAACGGACTGGAGCCAGAGCAGGAATATGACATTACGGTAGCGGTTCTTTTGATGAATCAAGATGGGGAAAAGGTGGCCGGAAAAGCGCTGGCGCTGAAGGGAAGAACCTATATGACTGCGCCAACTTATGTGAGTTATTCCGCTAAATCCGACGGTACTTATGTGGATTCCATCTGGAATGTATCTGAGAAGAATGCGGTGTTGAAGGTGTACCGGGCCGATTCCAAGGACGGCGAATATGTGCTGGTCGGTGAGGAAGACGGCAGAAGCGATCAGGCCCATGCCAATTTCAAGGATGCTGGAGGAATGGTGATTTTCCGCGATGAAACGGTAAAACCGGGGAAGACCTATTACTATAAGGCGGTCAGCGAATTGAAACTGGTGGACGGCAGCGTGATGAAGGCGGAAAGCCCGCGGGCCTATCAGTTGACGTCTAGGGTGAAACCTTATGGGACGTATACCGTTAAGCAGCTGAATCAGAAGGGCACCTATGCCAAGTCTCTGACTTGGAAGATCACCAGCGATAAGGCCAATTACAAGACCAGGCTGGTGAAGAAGGAAATGACCTTGGCTGTTAGATCCAGCAAGACAGGAACAACTTGTCTTGTGAAACCGATCAGCGTGCAGTATAGCTATGATGGTAAGAAATTTTATGACATGAAGTCTACGCTGTTGCTGAATCCAGGTAAAACAATCTATCTGCGAATTGGCATGGAGAATAAGACGTGGATTCGTAAGGACGGCCAGGGTTATCTGATTGCGGGATTTCGGTATTATTATAACGATACGAATCCCTATACCAATTCGACGTTTACAGCACATTTTCTGGATGCCCGTTTTGGCATGAACGGGAAGGTTCTGCGGATCGACAGGCAAGCTGAGGATACCGAGGATTGTAATGAAGATGATCAATCGTATGGTTTTGATGAAGAATGGGAAAAAGACTATTGGGCGAATGCCTATAGGATAGAGCATAGTCACAGTGTTACCATGAACCGTGATCTAATTGCGACGGTTACTAAGGAACAGACAGTGGCTTTGTCCTG
>CALLDR010000166.1 GCA_937997955.1 uncultured Emergencia sp.
CTCTATTTTATCAAAGTGAACAACCTATTACAACTTTAGTATATCAGAACACTTCTTTGCATTTCAGATGTTAATTGTGCATTTTTTTATAAATATCGACATATTTCGCGAGGACGGCGGCGCGTTTCCTTTGACACAGGCCAAGAAATTTGGAAAGAGCTCCGCCTCTTAGAACAAATTTACCAAAAGGCAGGAAATGCATTTTGACTTAAATCTGTTGATTCTTGTCAAAACTTACATTTCCATATTTTCCGTCGTAGAGACACGGAAGGTTCCACTCCAGCCTCGATTCGGTTCCCAGCGTGAGGACCTCGCCAGCCGCTGCTTTCAGATAGACGGTACCTCCTGGAGCCACCTTTATGCTGCCGCTTTCAGCGTAGGTCATGCCATCTGTGCCAAGGCCGGTTACCTTCAGTTCTGTCCTCCGCTGTTCCAAGGCCTTCCCGCTGATCCAGGACTGCATCAGTTCCAGCGTTCCCAGCTCCTCGTCTTTCCCTTCGCCTTCACAGAAGAATTCCGCGTCAAAGCCCGGTGCGTCCATGGTAATCTGGAAGAGGACTTCTTTCTCTCCGGTCTGCGTTACAATGACCGCGGCAGCGGTCGGCCTGTAATACGCGGCCTTCTTTTTGCTGATCCCTGTCAGCTTGCCTTTGATGATCTTTCCCTTATACGTCACATATGGGCGTGCTTTATAATAATAGGTCTTTCCCGGTTTTACCGTCTTATCTTCATATTCGGTTCCGGCCTCTGAACTCTGCTTTACTTTCGCGATCTGCTTAAACGTTCCTTTCGCGCTGCTGGCGCGATAGATCAAAACGCCTTCCGCCTGATCAAGGGCATACCAATGCAGAGAAATGCAGTCAGCGGTTGCCGTGTAAGCGGAAAAGCCCCGCAGGGTCTCCGTAACAGCAGGCGCTTTCTGTTTGGATGCGGAAGCTCCCAGAGCTGCCTGCGGCAGGAAAACTGCGGCTATCAGCAGCGCCAGAACTGCCGTGAATACTTTCTTTTTCATATCGGTCTCTCCTAATAATCATAACTAAAACGCGGCGTATCTGTTGTGCTGAGCAAGATGGCTCCAGCTTCAACGCGATACCCGTTATACGCCATATCCAGAGTCACAGTTCCATCCCTGTAATAGGTGACCGGATCTTCCGACTGAAATTTCAGATAGACCGAAGCCCCCGGCTGCAGCACGATAGAGTCAGGCATTTTTTGATAAGATATGCCGTCCAGAGAATAGCTGTCCAGCGTTACCGGAGTCTGGCTGGTCCAGTAAGAGCCGCCCTCCGTCTTTTCACCACGATAGAAATACTCGAAGAACCCGAACTCGTCTTCGCCGCTGCGGTAGATGGTTGCCGGCGCGTTGGTATCCTTGGAGGACAGCTTGTATAGAAAGGTATCTCGTTGAATACCCGCCTGATTCAGATCTTCTACCGAGATGTTCAGATAAGGGTCGTACACGCTGCAGCTTTTCACATCGCTCCACTGGCTGGCATACGTCTTTCCGTTGACCTTCTTGTACGCTTTCGCCTTATAATAGTACGTTCCGGCAAAGGCTACGTCCTGATCGATGAAAGAACTCGTTTCCTCATTATACTCTGCGATTTTACTGTACGATCCATCCCCGCTGTCGCTGCGATAGAGAACGATCCGGTCCGCGCCGCTGCTGAGGATATGAATCTCTACTTCCTCCGAAGAATACGGCCACACAGAAACATATGGCTTCACTGCGCCGGAGTTGGCCGTAACCCACCCAGTCTGGCTGTATACACGCTTACCGTTCTGATACTTATACGCGAAGACTTCGTATTCATAGATCGTATCGCGTTTGCACTTCGTATCCTTATAGCCGGATGCCGTGCCGTTTTTTATGGTCTTGACTTTCTTGAAGTTTTTCTCGAACTGGCCTTCACTTCTGTAGACAACATAGCCCTTCGCGCCTTTGACCGCCTTCCATTTCAGCTGGATCGACGTCCTGCCTGCAGTCTTTGCCGTGACTTTCGGCGCCGTCAGCTTCCCCATAGGGCCTGGATTTACATCTCCGCGATAGGATGCGCCCGCAAAGGCTGCGTCGGGAACTGCCGCTGCAATCAGAACCAGTGCCAATGCCAGTACTAACACTGTACTTACGTATTTCACATATGATTTTTTCATCCGTCATACCCCTTTCCGGTCCTCTGTTATGATATGTCCAGTTTACCACATAGATAGGCAGTGCACAACAAATTATGCCGTATCGTCGCCATGGAAAAGCATCCCGCTGATCCCTTTCTTCATCATTGAACAACCGACGCAAGGTTTTCAAAACTCTTCTTCATCCTTCCTTGCAGAGCTTCTCTTCTCTCTGTCAGTTCTTCCTCCGATGCAAGGTATTCAGATTCCGGCTCAAGCCCTGGAAAATACACGGAATAACAGATGGAGTAATGAAGGTCTATCATTTCCATATAGTTGGTCACAATATCGCTCAGATACATCAGATTGATTTCTGCTCTGGCAACGCGTTCATACTCTTCCCTGATCAATTGCCAATCCGAGTAATCCATCATCGCTTCCGCATAACGTTTATTGAGCGTTTCAAAGGACACTTCTTTCCCTGAGAGCAACTTACCCATCTCCTGATCAAGCTCATCATATGCTTCTTCTGCTGCCTGCAGCCTCGTTCGATATTCTCTGGAAAGCTTATCTTTACAGTCAATGTAGAACAGCCCCACGGTAATCAAAATAATCAGCAATATTCCTATTCCAGTTTTCCATGCTTTCACAGCAGTTTACCTCCATTCATTCATCAGAAGCACTAAATGCATCGTACCTATAATGGATTCGCCTGGTAAAATTGTTACATCCACGTTTCCATTAATTCTTTCTTTGACGCCAGACGCTCCGATTTCGATTTTCCATTTTTTCTTTATTGCATCAATGTGACAGAAACGCTGTCTCCTCCTTCTCCGATCTTTATTCTGAAATTTCCCTTGTAGGTCATATCGAATGTGTCAGACTGCTTTGGCGCGTTAACAGGGTTTGATTCCAGAGCCTTGGCATCAAAGGCTACAATAATTTCGTCTGACGTATGGCTGAGTACACGATACATCGCCGCGTTTTCATAGAAGGCGAGCAGTTCATCGGCCAAGGCGGCCTTATCAGACCTTTTCTGCCCTTCGGGCGCGTATACCTTATACGGTCTTCCCTCTTCCATCATTGCGGTGTTATACATGATATCCTGCCAGTTTTCATCCCGAATGACCGCAGGAAAGAGAATCTGCCAATTCTCTTCTTCCCCGTCTTCTATCATGATCCCGCCGTCACGAAGCAAATAGGAGTGCTTGCCTTTCTTCACGGGGAACTCCTCCTGCACCGCGTACAGTTCCAAGTACGACAGCCCGCTCTGGTTCTTTACCGTGATCAAATAGCGCTCTGATTCGTCCGCCCATTTCCCCAAACAGCGGATATCCTCAACCTTCGGCTGTTCTTTGATCAGGTCAAGCAGCCTTTTGGTGTCAGTGTCTGTGCAGAAATAATAGTCCGGCGGACTGATCAGTTCATAGTGTTTTAGAGGAATGTGGAGGATTTCTCCAATCAGAAATCCTCCATAACTAATCTCACTCCGTTTATACAACGACGTGGGTTGCGTAAAGCAAGGAATAATATACACGACAAAGCACAGTAGCATCGCTGCTGCGAACAATGAGATCATACATCGTTTTCGTAGCTTTTCAGACATAACATCTCCTTTGTGTTCAATTCTGTACAAGCTGTGGTATTCCAAAGTAAAAGTATCTGTCGCATCTGTTGTATAGATCCCCACCTTCTTCAAAGTCCCACCATGCTTTAAGATTATGGCCGATGTCAGCTTCATTCACAGGAGAGCTTAATGCTGCGTCGCAATAGACACCAAGTCTGACATGTTCCATACCCAAATCATCCTCGACAAATTGAAACAGCATCATTGGTTCACCGGCACAGCAGTTCCTCGGAAAGTTGTGCTCTGCATCATATATGTCATATACTTCTATACAAAATATACGAAGCATTTAGCACCTCTGTTGCCGGAGCTATATCCAGTTCTTTCACAATCTTTATATAATAAGTTCCTTTTTCCGATAGCTTTGCGCTATATATACCTCCTCGGTATCCGTTGATCTTCCCTTTCCTTTTTCTCGCCAGTGCTTGGATCACATTCTTATCCTTATCACACAGCTGTAAGTCTTCCTCATAACTATCGCTGACGACTTCTACTTCATGCGGTGCTTCTGCAACTACCTTAAAGTACACGGCCTGTTCTTTCTCACAGATAAAGAAATGCAGCACTTGGTTTTCTTCCAGATCGTATTCTTCCTTCTTCACAGCAAATTGGCTGCGGTAAAGAAAATCAAAGTTCTCCTTGGGGTTCTTCGTATAAACGCCAATATAATAGGTTCCGGGTTCCAGCGGCTGCACAATCATCTTTTGATACTTCGGATAATCTTCCAATTTTGCACCTTCTTCGAAGGCATATCCTGCTTTTAGATTATATCCCTGGTCGACTTCATTGACGATCTCCGTCAGATTTTCATCTCGATAAATTCCATAGTACATGTGTTTTTGATCGTGGCTGTCTGTAACATACTGCATGACTACGGTCGGCTCTATTATGACCAGCCTCTTTCGGAAACCGTATTTTCCATACGATATCCTCTGCTTTTCGGAAAAGCTGATTACTTTATCAAGACTGTATCCGTCACAGTCCGCTTCAGCCAACACAGGGGTCAGCGCTTCACAGTCGACCACGTTCTCTGGAATACGGGAATCCTGATATAGCTTGTACCCAGCGAAAGAGGCCGCCAGAATAATCAAAATCGCAGAAAAAACGATCAATTCTTTTTTACTGATATACTTCATCTTTAACATCCCTTTCCCTTAAATAAAACCTTTTACAGGGAATGGCGAAGCCATTCCCTGATAAGATTACATGAACCTTTATTGTACTTGTAATTTAGCAAAATAATCAGCACTATTTCTAATAATTTGGCTCAATATAATACCGCAGGAACAAAATTTTAAAAGTGTCCCAAAAATGGTTCGTATATACTGCCACATAATATGTTCCGGGGTCAAGTTCTGCTTCAATCCCGACTTCAGGTTCATCGATATCAAGTATCGTATCCTGTGCGATAGCTTTATCCATCTCAGCCTGCAGATCGATTTCTTTTATGGGATTTGTCAGCCCTTTGTCGCGGTATATTCCATACTTCAACCCGTTGTACGGCGTTGCAGAAGGCAGATCCCGTTCCAGGCAAAGGCCAACAAACGAAGTCTTATCAAAGCTCACCTTCCGACGAAACCCGTACTTAGTCAACGAAAGAAAGTTTTTTTGGCTCAAATCCAAGCAGGTCTCTATGCTCCCATATGGAACCGGTACAATTCCCTGCTCAAAATCAGCTTTAACCGGCTCCACCGCACTTCCCTTATCCTCAAAATAATCAAATGATAAGAATACGGCTGTGAAAAACAATATGATCATCAGGCCAGCTATCCAGAATCCTTTTTTTCTCGTCATTTGCTGTCATTTTCCTCTCTCATCCCTCAACCTATATCACATATTTTATCAAGGGTTTTGAATTTTTCTATAATCGTTTAGTACAGCTGTGTTTGTAACACCTGCACCTGAACCGCTTCAGAACCAGTAAGCTCTAAAGTCAAAGCATCGCCATTTTCAGCCAGCACAGAATGTTCTTCTTTTAGCTTTTCAATGCTTTCATCGTTTTTTGCGATAACGATATATGCATCCGTATCCGTTTCTGCATAGACAGCGCTCGTGTTCAAATACATGCTCGACTGCAATATCATCAATATTGCGATGCAAACGCACGTAAGCTTTCGTAAGCTTCCTTTATCCTCCCATTGATTTCCTGCCAAGAAAGTACAATTAAAACCTGCTATAATAAATCCACTTCCACATACAGGCTCCGGAGCAATTCGTCTGCCTCTTCCAATCTCTGCATCATGTCTTCAGCAGGCTCTCCCTTATCAAAATACACCTGCTGTACGCAATCGTAGTAGATATCCCGGATCTGTCGATACGCCCGAGCAGGGGCAGTTCTCACATCAGAAACATTGGTATAGACCTCATCGGGCAGACGATTTTCTTCACATCTAGGGACATACAGTTTATCCCATTCTATATACGTACTAAAGAAAAACGCATATCCAAAATCGATGGTCTGAAACTCAGGAGTGTTTCCTTCTATCAGATCCTCTAGTTGATCGTGAAAGTATATGTACTTTATTTTCGCATCCTGAAGGCTCTGATTGTACCTCATATTCTCTTGGACGTCTTTTACGACGCACAAGGAAAAAATAGCAACCAGAATAAAGATTCCCACAACAAGCTTTTTCCTTGGCCTCTTCATCTGCTAATCCTCTCTATTTGTAATTCTTTCCATAAAGCATATGCGTTATGGTTGCGGTTCCGGTCGTCACTGTTGAATATCTGGATAATCCGTCCATGATCATCCGATATTCCATACTTGCCGTGCATGTCGCTGTAGCTTTACCCCCATCTGGAGCCTCACTGTTTTCATCGTAATCTACAATAAAAGCGACTCCGTTTGTCTTATTCAATTCGGCGTCACTGGAATTGGTGCTTTGGGGCAAATTGATCACCGCATTATATATTTGCTTGGGTCTCAACCCTTACATCTATATAAACCTGAAAAAGCGACAAAAGGGGACAAGCTTTTTAAAAATTTTTATCGAATTGATTTTACCATTTCTTCCACTAATTCCATTCTGCAAGTTCCTATTATCTGAAACAAACTTGTTCCATCGGTCCAGATCATAGCATTATTTCCAGCCTTCGAATAAGAATACCCTTTATATCCACTGATCTCTATCTCAGAAAAATCAGCGTTTTCATTATCCACACTTAACCCCATTGAATCTATGCCAAGCGACTGTATATAGTAAATCACGGTCCCGTCTTCGCCTTCGTACTCAATATAGTAGTCCGTCCTACTCTTATCTTCTGTCACAATCCGATACCCTTCCGGCGTTTCTGGCTTGATGTGACGAAACTCCTTTGTCAGGCCGTCGGGGTCCTCAACCTCGAAGGTTACGTCCATGGTCCCCTGCTCCTCATTCTCGCTGGTCAGCCATTTCACCAGAGGCTTTGTCACCGCCACGCCGCACGCCGCGGTCACCATGATCAAAGCGGCCGCGAGAGCCAAAGCCACGGCCCGCCGGATTCTGCGTCTGCCAACGCTGACGTACTGCCGGTCCGCCATGACAAAGATCCTGCGCATCTGCTCCGTAAATTCCCCGCTGAACGCATAGTCATACGTTTCAGGATCAAAGGCATCTGTTTCGGCGAAATCGAGCAGCAAAGCGTCTTCGATGATCTGGTGAACTCTATTTTCCATCTCCATCATTCTCCAATCTTTCTCTCAAAAGCTTTCTGGCCCGCTGCGCTCGTTTCTTCGCGTTTTCTACGGTGATTCCCAGCAGATTTGCCGTTTCCTTCAAATCATACCCGTAGTATTCATGCAGGTAAAAGGCATGGCGGTAGATTTCCGGAAGCTCTCTGACCGCCTGAACTGCTTCATCATACCGTGCTTTCACTACAGTGTCAGACCACGAATCACCCGGTTCCTGCCAGTTTTCCATAGCATCATAGGATTCTGCAGCAAAGTTTCCCTTCATCATTGTAAGCGCAGCGTTTCTAACTATAATAACCGTAAAATTCTTTGTCTGGGGACAAAAAATTTCACCTACTTTATGAAAATTTTTTGCTATGCGAAGAAAAGCCTCCTGTACCGCGTCTTCTGCCAGATGGTCATCTTTTAGAATCCGCTTGGCCTCATAATGCATCAGCTTTCTATATTGATGATACAGCTGCACAAATCTGGACTTTTCATCCTCTGTATCCAGCATCATCAGGAAAATGTTCAGCACGCCGGTTCCACCTTTTCTATATATGAGTTTACCTAATTGTATCACACAATATATTCCACTGCAAGGCTTCGCTAACTAGATAATTCGGTGCTTTTTCGGACTTTTTATTGACAATTTGATTTATTTATGGTATATTAACGGTATAAAAGAGACTCCGCCCCTTACGAAAGGAATATTCTTATTATGACTTTGACAGAAATGAAGCAAAAAAAGCATGAACTCGGCTATTCCAATGAACAGATCGCGCAGCTGTCCGGTGTGCCCTTCGGCACGGTACAGAAGATATTTTCCGGCACTACCAAGCATCCCCGTTATGCCACTCTGCAGGCTCTGGAAAAGATCTTTGCCGACCAAAAGCCTTCCAGCAGCGGCGCCTCAACTGTTCAGGAAGAAGTCTTCTCTTACGGAGCATGCAAAACAGAAAAGAAGCAGGGTGAATATACACTGGAGGACTACTACGCTCTGCCCGATGACTATCGGGCAGAACTGATCGACGGCGTCATCTACGAGATGTCCTCTCCCAATTTCAACCACCAACTGCTGGCTTCCAGACTGCACATGGCGCTTTTCAGCCATATTCTAAAAAATAAAGGGGACTGCTTTGCTCTGGAAGCTCCCATGGACGTTCAGCTGGATTGTGATAACAGGACCATGGTCCAGCCCGACGTTATCGTCCTCTGTGACCGCGGGAAGCGGCGCAAGTTCGGTATCTTCGGCGCGCCGGATCTTCTCATAGAGATTCTCTCGCCATCGACGAGAAAAAAGGATCTTGGCATCAAATTCGTAAAATACGAAAATGCAGGTGTGCGTGAATACTGGATTATCGATCCTGATCAGGAGAAGGTTCTGGTCTATGATTTCTCACAGGAAATTTACCCGGTCATCTACGGCTTTCAGAGCAAGATTCCTGTCGGTATCTTTGATGGAAAGTGCGTCATCGATTTTTCCGAGGTCTCTGATGATCTGTACACAGGAGAGGAATAGCCGTTGCGAAGGCGGCCTCGCAGGAAAAGCAGACAGGAAAATACACGCCGCAGATAAGCTCTATGCAGTTACCGCACGAAAAAAAGTCCTTAAACACCTGATTTTAGGCATTTAAGGACTTTGATTTCTGTTTCTCTGTTTATGCAGCTTTTAATTAGTCGGCAACATAAGGCAGTAAAGCGACGATTCTTGCTCTCTTGATAGCAGTTGTCACTTCTCTCTGATGTACTGCGCAAGTACCAGTGATTCTCTTAGGCAGGATTTTACCTCTTTCGGTAACGTACTTTCTAAGCTTATCTACGTCTTTATAGTCGATCACTTCTGTCTTGTCAGCGCAGAACTGGCATACTTTTTTTCTTCTCATGCCGCCACGTCTTCTATCCATCATGTTACATGTATCTCCTTTCCTTAGAATGGAACGTCTTCATCGATCGCCTGGAAGGAATCCGGCATCTCCTCCGGCATGCCGCCTGACTGCGGTTCACTGTAACCACCCTGGCCGCCGTAGTTCTGCTGCGGAGCATATCCTCCCTGCTGCTGATTGCCATAGCCGCCCTGCTGGCTGTATCCGCCTTGCTGGCCGCCATAGTTTGAAGAAGCGTTCTGTCTTGGCGCGGAACCGTTTTGATTGCGGTCACCCCACTCCAAAAATTCAACTCTGTCCGCCACAACATCGGTGGTGTAAACAGTCACACCATCTTTGTTCTGATAGCTTCCGGTCTGTAGTCTTCCCTGAACGCCTACCAGTCTGCCCTTTGCCAGATAACGCTCGCAGTTTTCCGCCTGTCTGCCGAAAACGGTGATGCGCGGAAAATCGGTCTGCTTTTCGCCGCCTGCCCGCACGGGTCTGTCGATAGCGATAGTAAAGGTCGCAACCGCCATCTGCGTTGCCGCGGTATATCTGATCTCAGGATCTCTGGTCAGCCTTCCGATTAGTACAACACTATTCATTTAACTACACTCCATTCTTATTTCGCTTCTTTACAAATGATGATGTGTCTCATGACATCGTCAGAGATTCTCAGTCTTCTGTCGAGTTCCTTAGGTAATTCCGGGCTTGCTGCGAATTCGATGACTACATAGTAACCTTCGTTCTTCTTCTCGATCGGATATGCAAGCTTTCTCATTCCCCAAGCGTCGACTTTCTCGACCTCGCCCTCAGCAGCAATAACTGCTTTTACTTTTTCGATGGCAGCTTCTCTCTTCTCATCTTCTAAAGCAGGGTTGATAATGAACATAACTTCATACTTTTTCATTGGTTTCACCTCCCTATGGACTAAATGGCGTAAGTTTTGCTTACGCAGAGAACTGCACGATCTCGTCTACTTGAAAATCATGCCCTATTAGTATACCACAAATCCTTGGAAATGCAAGGGTTTTTTGCAGATTCCGCCAAATCCGCTGAATCCTGAGAGCATGCCGCCTCATAAATATCAAAAATTTCCTGTGATAGGCTTCACGATAGACAAAGAATCCCCGTTTATTTCTGCGTGCTTCCTTCATAATCTGCAAAGTATGCCTTTGCTCTTTCCTCGTCCAGTTCAAAGCGTTTCTGCAGACGTTTTACAATTTCAGCTTTATCCTTTCCGTCCTCTAAATAATCCGCAATCAACGCAGCAATACCCCGCTCCAGGCCTTGCTCAATACCCCGTTCGAGGCCCTGTTCAATTCCCTGTTCGAGACCCTGTTCGAGACCTTGTTCAAGGCCCTGTTCCATGCCCACGGCGCGGCCTTTCT
>CALLDR010000167.1 GCA_937997955.1 uncultured Emergencia sp.
AAAGTATTAGAACGTTTACAACAAAAAAACTGCCATGCATTTCGCACGACAGCTTTTTCTCATCGTCAGATCTTACAGTCCCAGCTGCTGGATCAGAGCGGCTTTCGGCAGGGCTCCAAGGGTCTTTGCCACCATTTCGCCCTTTTCAAATTTAGCGCATACCGGAATGCTCATGATGCCGTACTGGATAGCCAGCTCCTGATTTTCGTCGATATTCAGCTTGCAGACCTTGACCTTGCCGGCGTATTCTTCCGCGATCTCGTCGATGACCGGCGCCAGGTTGATGCAGTGGCCGCACCATGGTGCCCAGAAATCTACCAATACGGGAACGTCGGACTGCATGATTTCCTTTTCAAAGTTGTCTTTTGTCAGATGAATTGTCATATTCTCTACTCCTCCTTTTGATTCTCTCTCGCCTGTTCGATCTCGACCAGCTGTTCGAGACCCTTTCTGATAGTATCTTCAACCTGATGAACGATATTCGCCGTCTGATGCCGGTCCAGGGAAGCCGTGTCGATATACGGATGGATCAGGATATCCACGGTCGCGCCTCCGGTGATGACGCCTTTGTCCTCAAACATGTGGCGGGTGCCGTTGATGGAAACCGGTACGATAGGCACTCTCGCCTTTGTAGCCAGCTTGAAGCTGCCGGCTTTGAAGCTGCCCATCTCAGCCTTGCGGCTTCTGGTACCCTCAGGGAAGATGACCAGAGAATAGCCTTCCTTCAGTGTCTGAACGCCGGCCTGAATGGACTTCAGGGCTTCCCGGGTGTCCCCTCTTTTGATGAAGACGCCGCGTATAGCCCGGATCCACTTGCCGAAGTAAGGAACCTTTTCCAGGGTGTCCTTGGCGATGAAACCGATCTGCCGTCCCTGGGCTGCTTTGAACAATACGACAATATCCGCATAGCCCTGATGGTTGGCGATGAATACGCAAGGTCCTTCCGACGGTATATTCTCGCGGCCTGACACGTTGACGGTCAGATCAAAGAGGTCTATGACCTTGTCCACCCAGATATTCGTGGCATGGGCGATCAGCTCCCGTTCCTTCTCCGCATCTCCTGACGCCCGAAGGGCTTCCAGATCTTTTAAGTAGAAATTAAATATGCCGACAGAGCGGAACAGCTTGATGCCGTTTGGCAGATTCCGAAGTATTTTCAAAGGGCTCCTCCTGTTATTCAAACAAAACAAAAACTATCTCACCTATAATATACCATAAAAGCAGTGGAAATATCTACTCAAAAAAGGTATAATAGGTATGAAAGTTTGAATTTGCCGCAAAATAAGGAGGAAAACATCATGAAGCTACTCAATATTGACCATATACCTGGACAGGAATTCGACGTGATCGGATTGGTGAAGGGAAATGTAGTGCAGTCAAAGAATATAGGAAAGGACCTCGGCGCGGGATTTAAGACCATCGTCGGCGGCGAACTGAAGGGATATACGGAGATGCTGCAGGAAGCGAGACAGATCGCGACAAAGAGAATGGTTGACGAGGCGGAGAGCCTGGGCGCTGACGCAGTCATCAACGTGAGATTCGCGTCTTCTGCCATCATGCAGGGCGCTGCCGAAGTCATCGCGTATGGAACGGCCGTAAAGTTTAAATAATGGAGAGACACAGCGATCCGATTGAAAAGCGATATTTTTTCATAGGCGGAGCATTGATATGCTTCGCCTATCTTGCTTGGCTGATATCTTCCAATGAGATCCTGGCCTTCGACACGGTGATCAGGCAGTGGACCTATGATCAAAGGAATCCCGTACTGAACAGAGTCATCATAGCCGTCACCTATCTGGGAAACTGGCAGACGGTGGTCACGGTGGGCGCGGTATTGCTGGCGCTGCCGCGGACCCGGCGGCGTTACGGACTGCCCTTTGTAGGCTTTTCCGCGGCATCTACCGTGCTTTACAGGATCATGAAGGCTGTTTTCGCCAGGCCGAGGCCGGAGCTGGCCGTGCGGCTGATAGAGGAAAGCGGCTGGTCTTTTCCCAGCGGACATTCTATGAACTGCATCGTATGCTACGGCATTTTGATCTATCTTCTGCGCAGGCACTGTCAGGACAGAAGGCTGGCCAACGGGCTGACGATACTGCTTTCACTGCTGATCCTGTCGATCGGATGCAGCCGGGTCTATGTAGGTGTCCACTACCCTACGGATATTTTGGGCGGATGGAGTCTGGGGCTGGCCTTTCTGCTGGCCGCCACTTTGATCTGCGAGAAGGCGGAGACAAGGCTGGACGTCTTTGATCCGCACAGGAAAGGAAAAAATGTATGGCGGTAACGATCAATGACCTTTTGAACCTTGATGCTCTCAGGGATTTCAAGCTGGTCGCCGGAAAGAAAGGCCTGGACAGGACGGTCACGGGAACGGAAATTCTGGATTTTGAATTTATGGACGAGGGTCTGGCCTACCGGGAGCGGGGCTTTGAGGGCAGCAGCCTGGTGCTGACCAGCCTGCTCTTTGCCAAAGATGAACCGGAGCTGATCCTGAAGGCGGTGAAAAAGCTGATCAGCCAGAACGTGCAGGCCATGGCCTATAAGCCTGTGTTTTTCAACGATCTGCCCGCGGAGGCCCTGGCTTATGCTGACAAGATGGAGTTTCCCATTCTGAAGTTCGGCCACGATGAATTCTTCGAGGATATCATTTTCAGTATCCGCAGCCTGGTGGAACGGGACGACATTTTGGGACTGACAGAGCCTTTGATTGGGGAAATGCTGACGCGGGAGTTTACGGAGGAGGAAGCCGAAGAAGCCCACGAGCGGATCAACCCTCTGCTGCGGCCCATGGTGGCGGCGGTCTGCATCCGGGACAGGGAGCTGAAGGGCAGCCAGATCAGCGCCAAGATCCGGCGCAGCAGGCCAGATGAGAAGCTGCGCAGCAAGACCTTTGTGGGAAAGTATGAGGACCTTTTCATCATCATTTTATCCCAGGACGAGGGCCATCCTGACCGTTTCCATACGCTGCTGGAGGACGTAGCCATCGTCTACGGACTGGTGGGAAGGAATCTGACCACGGGGGTCAGCAACGTGCGGAGGATCGACGACCAGTTCAATCTGGCCATCAGGGAAGCTTACTGGGCGGAAAAGGTCGCGGAAATAGAAAAAAAAGATGTTCAATATTACCGGAATATGGGTATCTATCAGCTGATCGTATCCTATATCCATACGACGCCGATGCGCCGCTATGTGCAGAATTTCTTCGCGCCTCTCTTTGAGGAGGAGGAAAAGGACGGAGAATTGATGCATACGGCCATTGAATACGTGCTGGCAAAGGGAGACGCGGTGAAGACGGCGGAGCGGCTGTTCTGCCATAAGAACACCATAAGATACCGTATTGGAAAGCTGCAGGAGAAGCTGGACCCTGATTCCAACGAAAAGGAGTTTTACCAGAATCTCGCTATAGCTGTTAAAATATACTTATTAATCAATGAAATTTAGGAGGTATGAAGTATGAGCGCGATGTTTAAATTCAGCTACGGCCTGTTCGTGCTGACGGCCCGTGAAGGGGACAAGGACAACGGCTGTATCATCAACACGGCGATCCAGGTGACGGATCAGCCAAAGCAGGTATCCATCTGCGTCAACAAGAAAAACTACACCTGCGGCATGATCGAAAGGACCGGCGTCTTCGGCCTGTCTTTCCTGAGCCAGGATGTGAAGTTTGAGACCTTCCAGCACTTCGGATTCCAGAGCGGCGAGAATGTAGATAAGTTCGCTGATTACGCCGACGTCAAGAGATCTGAGGCAGGACTGCTCTGCCTGACCAAGGGGACCAACGCTTTCATCTCTGTGAAGGTGAACAGGACGGTGGATCTGGGAACTCATATGATGTTCATCGGAGATGTGGAAGAAGAGGAAGTATTGTCTGACGTGCCGTCCACGACTTATCAGTACTATTTCGACCATATCAAACCGAAGCCGGAGCAGCCGAAGGTGAAGGGATATGTATGCAAGATCTGTGGATATGTTTACGAAGGCGATCCGCTTCCTGCTGACTTCATCTGCCCTCTCTGCAAGCACGGCGCTGAAGATTTTGAACCGATAGGATAGGTTTTTAGGACGATCGGATAAAATGGAACTGGTAAAACGCGTGATAATTGTGCATGATTCACAAAATAAATGTTTTTTGCGTGATTTGTACTAGAGACAAAAATAGTGCCAATTTTTTATGAAAAAGTACAAAGACATATTCATGCAACTTTGCTAAAATAGAATTGTAAATTTTGAATAAGACACCTTTGGGAAATGTTTTCTATCCATAATAAAGTCCTAAAAATGAAATAAAATCCTACACTTAATAAATCCAAAAATCCAAAATCCAAACACAGAAAAGGTTTCCCAAAGATGCTTATTAAAGATATCCGTTAAATACAGACCCGACGGGTCGTTTTTTTTTTTGCAAAAAACAAAAAGGGCCGCGGCCCGGGCATGATATGGCCCGTTGGCGGACACCCTTTGATCAAAGCGCGGCACAATAAGCTGCGGCAATCTACAGCAGAACGCTGCCGGCGCCCCGGTCGAAGTAGATGCTCTTGGCTCCTGTATAGAGGGGAATGCCGTAGCAGACGCGGACGTCCTTGGGAAAGATACCCATTCTGACGGCGCCTCGTCCGGCGGAGTACATGACCCGGTTATCGATGCGATGGTCCGCGGCGACGGAAACGGCGGAGCCTATGGCGATACCCAGGTCGGTGATGTTGAAGGCGCAGTTGGCGCCCGCTTTTTTCATGGCTCCACAGTTTTCAAATCCGCACATGGCGCAGTTGGTAAGGCCGAAGGGCTGGCCGGTGACACCGATGAGGACGACGCAGTGGCTGTTTTCCACGTTGAGAGCGTCCCGTTCTATGAAGGCTTCTCCGTATTCTTCGGCAGCCCGGTGCATTTCGTCTACCAGTTTGGCCTTGTCCTCCCCTGTTAAAATCATGGTGACGACTTTATCCTTGCCGCTGCCCTTAGGCGCTGTTCTGGCCGCCGCCGCCATCAGGTCCGCCACTGCCAGAGCGGCATCCCGCTCCGCGGTTTCCATGGTCTTTATCATATGATGTTCCTCCTGTGATCGAGATTATTTGCAGTATAACATCAAGTATATCACGAAGGAACGGAAAAATCATCAGTTTTGCTCATCAATTCTGCTCGTTATTTTTGCTTGCTAGTTCCGTCTGCCTTTTCTGTCTGCCATTTCTATCTGTCTTTTTTGTCCGTCTGTCATTTCTTCTGCACGGGAATCCATACTTCGTAGACCGCGTTGGCCGGATCGGGATTTAAGTACACTTCTACATCCGGCGCGTCGGCGTATTCATAGCCTGACGTCGGCAGCCACTCGGTAATGACGCGGCGTTCCAGCTCCTGCATGGAGATATTGGTGCCGCTGCCGGGAAAGATAGCCCATGTGGCGGCGGGCACGGTACAGGACTCGAAACCGTCGCTGTCCTGATCTGGATTTACGGCAACAGCGATGTAATATTTCCACTGCTCCTGATCGCTGCACACGCTGACGCCCAGCAGACCTGCCGGCAGGCCGTCCTGGGCCGTGATCTTCTGGGCCAGGCGCTGCAGGGTGCCGTTCATGACGGCGGTCTGCCACATGTTCGGTACGATTTCAAAGTTTCTCTCGATTTCTTTGTGGAGGGGCTGAGAGATACCGATGATGCGGAAGGCGTCTTTCTTCTCAATTCTGTAATCCAGCGGTTCGGCTCCTTTGACGATGACGCTGAATGCCAGGGGCGGAAAGGACTTGACGGCGGCGCCTTCCCCTTTGACCAGGGACGGGGCGATGCCGTGTATCGCCTGGAACGCCCTGTTGAAGGCGGTCGGCGAGGTGTAGCCGTATTTCAGGGCCACATCGATGATCTTTTTATCGCCGCCGGCAAGATCCACCGCGGCCAGGGACATACGCCGCCTGCGGACGTATTCTGACAGGGGGACGCCGGCCATGTAGGCGAACATCCTCTGATAGTGGAAGCTGGAACAGCAGGCGATTTTGGCCAGCTGGTCCAGGTCGATCTCTTCCGTCAGATGTTCCTCGATATATTCGATTGATTGATTTAAGCTTTTGATCCATTCCATCTGTCTTATCTCCTTTGTTTTATCACTTCATTATACAATGAAGCCCGGTGGCTGTCCTCTCTTTTTTTGCACCGAAAAGAGAGGTTTTCCCGCAGGCCCTGAGCAAAGGCATATTGCGTCTTGTAAAATGCTGGATATTTGGTATAATATGAATATGTGTTATATGTTTGAGGACGAGAATTAAAAGAAACTGATGAAAAGCAGATGTGCCAAAGAAGAGCAGGTGCATTGATAGAATCTGAGACGAAATTTGAGATAAAACCGAGGAGGACAACGGAAATGAAAAAACCGATTTTGATCATTATGGCTGCCGGCATGGGCAGCAGATACGGCGGACTGAAGCAGATCGATCCCATCAGCGACCAGGGTGAGATCATACTGGATTTTTCTCTCTATGACGCCCATATGGCAGGCTTTGAAAAGGCTGTATTCATCATCAAGAAGGAAAACGAAGCGGACTTCCGCGCTTTGATAGATGAAAAGGCGGGCAAGTACATGGAGGTGGAATACGCGTTTCAGCAGCTGGACGATATTCCAGCGGGCTATACTGTGCCGGAGGGCAGAGTAAAGCCGTGGGGCACCTGTCACGCCGTGCTCAGCGCCCGCCATCTGATCGAAGGGCCTTTTGCCGTGATCAACGCGGACGATTACTACGGACCCGGAGCCTTCGCATCCATCTACGACTATCTGGAGCAGGCTCAGGACGACGAGAAATACCGGTACTGCATGGTCGGCTACCAGCTGGAAAACACTTTGACCGAAAACGGCCATGTGGCCCGCGGCATCTGCCAGGTCAGCGACAAAGGCTATCTGGAGGACATCGTGGAGCGGACAAAGATCATGCGTCGGGGCGGCGCTGCTGCCTATACTGAGGACGACGGCGAAAGCTGGCATGAACTGGCTGAAGGCACCACCGTATCCATGAACTTCTGGGGCTTCACCCAGTCCTTCGTCCGCGAGATGGAGGCGCGCTTCCCGGCATTTCTGGACAAAGCCCTGGCGGAAAACCCTTTGAAGGGTGAATATTTCCTGCCCGGCGTCGTCGATCAGCTGATCAAGGAACAAAAGGCGTCCGTCCGGGTTTTGACCTCTCACGACAAATGGTACGGCGTGACGTACAAAGAGGACAAAGAAAGCGTGGTCGACGCGCTGCAGTCCATGAAAGACAAGGGTTTGTACCCGGAGAAGCTTTGGAAGTAGAGCGGCAGTTTCAAAAACAGCAGGAATCTCCCGTAATGTGAGGAAAAGCACATCGCGGGAGATTCTGCTTTGCGCGGGAAAAAGGGCGAAGAGGCTTCCGCCGCCGTGGCTGCTTTTACGATTTTTTTTCAACACTTTACCCCTGTCGTTCGTCTAATAAGTATAAGGCAAAGCAAAGGGCGGAAAGCCGGGAAGGGAAGAAGCTATGACTGAAGATTGTACCGAAAAGCTGGTAGAAGGGCTGTATGAAACGCTGTATACGCCGCTGATCCGGTGGTGCCGCTCTATGACCGGTGATCTGCAGACAGCGGAAGAGCTGGTACAGGAGGCTTTCCTGCGGGCGCTTCTTCATGGAGAGGTTCTTGCGGGTCTTGCGGAGAGCCAGCAGAGAGCGTGGTTTTACCGCACGATAAAAAATCTGTATGTTGACCGCGTTCGCCGCGGGAAGTGGGAGATGACCGTAGACAGGTTTCCAGAATCGCAGGCAGAGCATGAGGCCTCAGAAGCGTTGTTCATGGTAGAGTGGGGAGAACTTTTGACGTTTCTTCCAGGATTGGAAAGGCACATCTTTGTCCTTCGCTATCTGCATGGCTATACTTCGGAACAGATCGGAAAGATGATGCATATGCCGGCAGGCACGGTACGGTCGAAGCTTCATGATGCCAGAAAACGCCTTCGTCAGCTGATCGGCCAGCGATAGCCAGCAGAGGAAGAGCAGAAATTATATGATGCAGGAGGGAAAGAGTATGCGAAAGAAGAATTTAATCGTCAACAGTGGAATATGCGACGCGAGAAAGATGAAAGAAGAGACTTATGAGAATTATGAGTCCATTGTCCTCAATACGGCAATACTGCTGGTCAGTGAGTCCAGCAAGCAAGTACTCGAGCAGCTGCCGGTCGTCCAGAACAGCGATATCGTTTTGGAAATGGCCGATGACGAGGATATAGAGACCAATGTTGTGAACGGAGCTTTTGATATTACGCCGTCTGTCGCGGTACAGGAGAACAGCCTGCTGGTGGTCAATGGGTGTCTGCGTGTAGAAGCAGGTGCGGAAGATGTGTTGAGGGCCTATAAAAAGATCGTAGTCAACGGTTCTCTTAAGATGCCAGATAGTATGAAGATATTTTTGGATAAGTTTCAGGTCAACGGCTTTACAGAGCTCTATCCCGATGGATATATGATGCTGGGAGATACCCTGACGATAGACAAGTTTTTCATTTTACGCGCGGAGCAGGAGGGGCGATATTATGTCAGCGATGAAGCAGTGATCAGCGACGAATCTGTAAATTTGAAGAGACTCATAGAAAAAAGGGTTCAAATCGCCGCGCCGAAGCTGGTGCTGCCGGAGTCTATGGTGGAGGACTGCGCAGCGATCTTTGATCTGCACACGGAATATGTGGTGGTGCCGAAGGGAATGAAACTGGTCTATGGAGACGCAGAGCTGAACGATCTTCTGATCCGGGAACATGGTTCCAGTCTGTTCATCTATGGAGATCTTCTCGTGGACAGAGAAGCTGATGTAAAGTGTCTGGCCGAGCAGATTGACAGGCTGGAGGTGTATGGAACGGTATCTTTGACAAAAGCCCAGGTGAGCGATTTCATGGAGATCGGCGCGGCGTATAAATCGCTGAATGTCATGAAAGGCGGAAGAGTATTGTCAGATATGGCGAGGGTCAAAGTGGACCAGACCCTCCTCGATCATTCGCCGGAGGGTATCCAGGTCTGCGACGTGTTGCGGTTAGTCATTGACAGCAGGGTTAAGCCGGAGGATATTTTACAAAAGCTGACGATTCGCGACTGCGGAAGCGTGCAGTGCGGCCCGGAGCAGGAGAGCGCCGTCGCAGCGGTCAGTGAAGATGTGGGGCATATCAGAGGTGACAAAGATTTTGACTTGCTTGGGAAAATGAAAGATTCCAAGGTGGTCAACGCGAGCAGCTGCCTGCTGTAGAGCTGCCTGCCGCGGCGATATTGCCGCAGAGCCGGGAGCGGCGTATACCAATTAAAACCTGATTTTGGAATCTGATTCGAGGAGCCTGATCCGGAGAACCTGCTTCATAAAGCTCCTCGTGATCGCAACAGACATCGGAGAAGTACTACTGAATGCGGCAGAGCTTCTCCGATGTCGCTTTTTTGTGAAGGCAGGAGCGTTTCTGGCAGGGAATTAAAAAACCGCTTTGCAGGCTTCGTTTTTCGAGACACTATTTTCTGAAGCGCCATTCCCTGAAACGCTGCCTCTCGAAACGCCATTCTCTGAAACGCTGTCCCTCCGAGCGCTGCTCCGCATAGGCAATATGGAAGCATGGAGCAAGGAGATTCTTGATTTTGTCAGCCGCTCTGTTTTATGGCAGTTTTACAGAACGGCCCGCCTGCCGCCGTTTTGCTCGTTGTGGAAATAAAAGTTTTGTAAGAATTAATATAACAATAAAAGATTTTTAAGGTAATATTGCTTGATTTTACCTG
>CALLDR010000168.1 GCA_937997955.1 uncultured Emergencia sp.
AAGGCCGTCGTAGGTGCGGGTGCCCCGTCCGATCTCGTCCAGAATGATCAGGCTTCTGTCCTTGGCGCAGGACAGGATATACGCCAGCTCGCTCATCTCCACGAAGAAGGTGGACTGGCCCTGGGTCAGATTGTCGGAGGCGCCGATTCTGGTGAAGATTCGGTCGACGACGCCGATTTTAGCCGACTGGCACGGCACGAAGCAGCCTGCCTGAGCCATGAGGACGATCAAAGCGGTCTGCCGCATATAGGTGGACTTGCCCGCCATGTTGGGACCGGTGATCACCAGCATGGAGGTGTCTGTATTGTTCAAATAGGTATCGTTGGACACGAACAGGCCGCCGCCTGTCATCTGTTCGATGACGGGATGTCTGCCCTTTTCGATCTGCAGCTCGAAGCTGTCGTCGATGACCGGTTTGACGTAGCCAAGACGGCTGCTGACTCTGGCGAAACTGCAGAGGACGTCAAGCTGGGCGATGGCCTGAGAGGTCTCCTGGATCTGGCGGATGTACTGCTGGATCTCCATTCTGACTGCGGTGAACAGTTCGTATTCCAGCTGGTTGATCTGGCTTTCCGCGCCCAGAACCAGATTTTCCATCTCTTTCAGCTCCGGCGTGATATAGCGCTCGTTATTGACCAGGGTCTGTTTCCTTATATAGTCTTCCGGCACCAGGTGGGTGTTGGATTTGGTCACGTCTATGTAATACCCGAAGACCTTGTTAAAGCCGACCTTCAGATTTTTGATGCCGGTCCGCTCCCGCTCCGCGTTTTCCAGTCCCGCGATCCACTGCTTCCCGTCTTTGATGGAGAATTTCAGGTTGTCCAGGGCCTCGGAGTAGCCGTCTTTGATGACGCCTCCGTCTTTGATGGTGAAAGGCGGATCGTCGGTGACAGCGGCGTCTATGAGGCTGTAGATCGGGGAAAGGTCGTGAATCTGCTCTGACAGCAGTGTCAGCAGCGGTGTGTCAGCGTAGGACAGACATTCTTTGATCTCAGGAAGCACGCCGACGGAGGACTTCAGCGCGACCAGGTCTTTGCCGTTGGCGTTGCCCGACGCTACGCGCCCTGCCAGCCGTTCAAAGTCGTAGACCTGCTTCAGGGCCTCGCGGATGTTGTTTTCCACCATGGGATTCTCGGTGAGAAATTCCACAGCGTCCAGCCTGCCGTTGATCTCGGCCGCGTTGTTCAGGGGTTCCCGGAGCCACTGTTTCATTTTGCGGCTGCCCATGGCCGTGGCTGTCTTGTCCAATACTCCCAGCAGAGACCCCTGTACCCGCTTGTCGTAAAGGGTCTCTGTGATCTCCAGGTTGCGCAGCGTCGCTTTGTCCAGGGACATGTGCCTGCCCATCTCATAGAACTGACAGCGGGTCAGCTGGGAAAGGCTCTGCTTCTGGGTTTCCAGCAGATAGGCCAGCAGCGCGCCCAGGGACAGGGTGCAAAGCTCTCTGCCGGCAAGTCCCAGGGCTGTAAGGGATAATCCGCCGAACTGGGCGCGGATGGCGTCCTCGGAGGATTTTGGGTTGTAGTAGGCGTCGTTCATGACAAAGAGAAACCCGCCGGTGACGGCTTTGATCTCCTCCTGATCGCAGCTCTCTGCCAGGGCTTCGTTGATCATGATCTCGCGGGCATTGATCTTTGCCAGCTCGTTGAGCACGTCTTCGTACAGGTTCAGGCTGCGGCTCTCTTCTGTGGTATACAGCTCTCCGGTGGAGATGTCGCAGTAGGAAATGGACATGCCGCGCTTGTCCATGTATACCGATGCCAGGTAGTTGTTCTCTTTTTCGTTGAGCATGGTCTGGGACGTGACGGTGCCCGGCGTGACGATCTGAATGACCTCCCGCCTGACGATGCCTTTGGCCGCCGCGGGGTCCTCCACCTGTTCGCAGATGGCCACTTTATAGCCTTTCTCTACCAGTCTCGCGATATATGTATCGGCAGAATGAAAAGGAACGCCGCACATGGGCGCCCGTTCTTCCTGACCGCAGTTCTTTCCCGTAAGCGTCAATTCAAGCTCTCTGGAAGCTGTCTTGGCGTCTTCGTAAAACATTTCATAGAAATCTCCCAGCCTGAAAAACAAGATGCAGTCCTGATAGCTATCTTTGATGTCGAGATACTGCTGCATCATCGGGGACAGTTTATCTTTTGCCATAAATAATGTTTTACTCCTTTTCTGTTCATTCCTTTTTATTATACCAAAAAAAGGCCTGCAGTGAAACAGGAATCATGGGAATTTATCGGTTATTCTTTTCCGTTATTCTTTTCCCTTCTGGGGCTGATAGATCTTTACCTGCTTATTTATTGGAGTCTAAATTTGCGAAAACGGACACCATGTGATTCAACTTGCCAAAAACAGGAAAACCTTTTGATAAGGGTTGTAATTCTCATGGACATAATATATAATAAAAATGTGATTAAAAATCACGAAAACATCAATAAAAATGTGAGGAGGCATTTCTGTGGAACGATTAATTCTATCGAAGCTGCTGGATTGGAAGAATTCTCCCTACCGTAAGCCGCTGATTTTAAAGGGCGTGCGGCAGGTGGGCAAAACCTGGGTTCTCAAAGAATTCGGCAGACGCTATTATGAAAATACAGCCTATTTTAACTTCGATGAAAATGAAGAATACAAACAATTTTTTGAGACTACCAAAGATGTTGACCGCATCTTGCAGAATCTGATGCTGGTCAGCGGTCAGAAAATCGTACCGGAAAAGACGCTGATTATTTTTGATGAGGTGCAGGACTGTCCCAAGGTCATTAACGCTATGAAGTATTTCTGTGAAAATGCTCCACAGTACCACGTTGCCTGCGCCGGGTCTCTGCTGGGAATCGCGTTGGCAAAGCCTTCCTCCTTCCCGGTGGGCAAGGTTAACTTCATGCAGATCGATCCCATGACCTTCATCGAGTTCCTGCTCGCCAACGGCGATGAGAACCTTGTCAGGTTTTTGGAGAGCGTGGATACCCTTGAGCCGATTCCTGACGCTTTCTACAATCCTCTGTATGAGAAGCTGAAAATGTACTATGTCACCGGCGGTATGCCGGAGCCTGTGTTGATGTGGACAGAAGCCAGAGATGTATCTGCCATGCAGGAAGCCCTGTCGGGGATTATTGGCGCTTATGAACGTGATTTTGCCAAACATCCCAAGCTCAGCGAGTTTCCGAAAATCTCTATGATTTGGAAGTCCATACCGTCCCAGCTGGCGAAAGAAAACAAGAAGTTCCTCTACAAGGTTGTCAAAGAAGGCGCGCGGGCGCGGGAATATGAAGATGCTCTGCAGTGGCTGGTAGATGCCAGATTGGTGCACAAAGTTTACCGCAGCAGCGCTCCCGGCCTGCCTGTGGCTGCTTACGATGACCTGTCTGCGTTTAAAATTTATCTGGTAGATGTAGGTTTGCTCCGTCGTCTGGCTCAGCTGGCTCCTACAGCTTTCGGCGAGGGCAACCGCCTTTTCACTGAGTTTAAGGGTTCACTAACGGAAAACTTTGTGCTGCAGACCTTGCTTACACAGTTTGAAGTGGTTCCCCGGTACTGGACACAGAACAATCCTCCTTATGAGGTGGATTTCCTGATTCAGCGGGAAAACGATATCTTCCCCGTCGAAGTCAAGTCTGGGGCCAACACCACCAGTAAGAGCCTGAAGAAATTCAAGGAACTGTTTCCAGATCAGGTCAAGCTCCGCGTGCGGTTCTCTTTAGATAATTTGAAGATAGATGATGATGTGCTGAATATTCCGCTGTTTATGGCAGATCAGACAGATCGTTTTATCGGCCTGGCGTTGGAACAGTTGAACCAGTTAGGACAGTTAGAACAGAAAAAGGCGCGGTAAAAGGCCGCGGTTCGCGGCCCTTTACCTTACGTCAATGCGATCGTGATATCCTCCTTCGTTTTTTCATAGAATAGCATGCGCCAGGTAATATCCCCGGCGGGCTTTTCATACATGGAGGATACCGCGACTCGGCCTTCCTGAGTATCCCTATAAAAAAGTAGGCTTGGCTTTGGCCCGTCTCCATCGCCGCAGTCCCTGATATCGAAAGCCTCTTGGTCAAGCTTTGGCGCAACCGTATATTCCATCATTACGCAATAAGGCGGATACTGAGGCTCGTCAGCTTCATGAGAAAGCCTTGTTTTCTCGTACTGCAGAACTTTCAACGTATGGCGGGTATTTCGCAGCGGGTGGACAAAACAAAACTCCTCCCCTGGTCCGTTCACAGCAAAGGTTTCTCCGGGGATCACAACCTTGTCCGCAGATAAGGACAGACGCGAAGTCCGCAGCTCCTCCAGGCTCAAGGCTTCGCAGGCAAAGCTGATAAACAGCCAGCCACAGGAGCTGTCAAGGCCGTAGAAGGCCAGTGTTTTCTTCAGCTTCTCCTGATACTCCTGCCATTTCGGCTCGCAGCAGACGATAACCGGGTCCCAATAATCGGTGCCGAAGAAGCGGGCTTCATACGCCTGATCTCCGGCTAAGAAAGCTCCACGGAAGTTGTCCGACAGCGGACTGACACTTTCCCGGATTTCGAGCTGCATATGGGTAAGTTCTCCGGCCATCGCCATATACGGCAGCCCATACTCGCGTTCTTTTTCGTAAGCAGCCAGAAGCTGATCCTTTTCAGCCTGCTTACAGATTTGAACCACAGCCTTGCCATTGGTGTTCTTCAAAGACAGGACTCTGAACCGGTCTTCATTCCATATAAATTCTTTATTGATGATGATTTCCTTTTCCATAACCGCCCTCCCCTTTGTTATTATGTGCAGATCTTGTTACCATGCGCAAATCTTGCTGCTATGTGCAAATATAGTATAGCAGAGGTTTTTTTGATGTACAAGTATATTTATAAAATATATTTATAAAGTATGTTAGTTTTTTAAGCAAACAGCGGTCTTTGGCATGGATTGCAAGGCGGTTGCTGTTTGCCGCGCTTTATCTTTTTTTGAAAAGCTCTTGACAGACGCATCGGAGCTCGATATAGTATAGATAGAACTTCGATATATCGAGGTGAGATAGTGAGGTCACTTATGAACAGTAAAATCAAACGGATTTATGTACCCATGACGGAAAGCGGCTTTTATATTTTGTTCTGTCTCCAGCAGCCGCATCATGGCTACGGAATCAGCCAACAGGTCAAACAGATGACAGGAGGAGAGTTAATTATCAGCGCAGGGACGATGTACGGAACACTCTCTAAAATGGAAAAAGACGGTCTGATCGCTTTTGAAAGAGAAGAAGAAAAGAGAAAGCTATATCGAATTACTGAGCTTGGGAAAGAAATCCTGGATCTTGAAATTAAGCGCATAGAACGCCTGTATAAAAACAGCAAAGGAGTGGAAATAAATGAGTAGCAGAAAAACGTTAATACACTTTTTTACCATCGCGGATTATGAAGAGGAAGAAGTATGGCTGCGCAATCAGCATAAGAACGGCTGGAAACTGTTAAGAATGATCCCGCCATGCTTCTACATTTTCGAGAAATGCGCGCCGGAGGATGTGGCGTACCGGCTGGATTATAAAAACAATGCGGAGAGCAGCAGCTATTTTCAAATCTTCAGGGATTACGGCTGGGAATATGTCGGCCGGTGTTTTGGGTGGCTGTTTTTTCGCAAACCGCTGGCAGAGACGGACTGCGAACAAGACAGTGAGATCTTTTCTGACAACGAATCAAGGCTTGATATGATTAACCACGTGATAAAAACCCGTTTGCTTCCATGCCTGATCATTTTTCTCTGCTGTGTGCTTCCAAATCTCATCAGAAGTATCGAAGACAGTGACTCTTTTGCAACCGTGTTCACTGTAGTTTTTTCCGTCCTGGCGCTGATATATCTTTATCTGCTTATTTATTGCGGTCTGAAATTGCGAAAGCTGAGAAAAAAATATAGAAATGACTGATATATCCCTTATATCTCCTATATCCCGCGCCTGTGAACATACATTCTCGACATATCGAGCTCGCCGTCCCCCTGTACCATACACAGGAACGACCATCTATAGCGCTCATAAAAGGATGTATGGTCTGTAATGAGATACAGAGTGTCTATGCCGAAGCTGTGCATGTCATCGCAGACGAACTGCAGCAGCTTTCCCGCGATTCCTCTGCATCGATAATCTGGTTCAACGTATAGGGCGCAGACATTGGGCGCCAGATCCTTACGGTCATGAAAGTCGTTCTCTATAACGCCTATGCCGCCGACGATTTCACGCTCTTCAACCGCGACATACCACTGCGGAACGCCTTCGCCCTTTGCCAGACATGCTCCGATGCTCTCTTCATATGCTTCGAGGGGAATCCTCCATTTAGAAGAAAACCACTTTGCCGCTGCGCCGGCCATATCACTGTGTTCCCTGATCTTCAGAATTTCCATTTGCGTTATCCTTTCTCAACGTCGGAAAGCCTCTCATCAAGCCGCAGCTCCATATCCACCTCGTGGATGTCGTCTTGATGGACTGTGTTGGTTTCGCGAAATCCGACCTTTTCATAGAGCTTTTTAGCCCTTTGATTTCCAAAAATATATGTGAGCGTAAGGAGCCGTGCCTGGTATTCTTCCCGCAACAGCTCGATCAGCTCTCGCAAAGCAGTTTCCCCATAGCCCCTTCCCTGCCAGGCGGCGTCGACAGCGAAATCCCAAAGAAAGAAAGCGTGTTCGCCGAAGGGCCGAAGGAGCGCGAATCCGATTACGGTTTCTCCAGCGCATATATCAAATGCAAACGCCTGATCTTCATCAAGGACCTGCTGGATTTTTTCCGGAGAAGAAAGCTGTGCCTGGTCAGCTTTGTTCAGCGAGATTTTTATCTTTTTGCTTTTTATGAAATCCATCATGTTGTTCACTTCCTGTAATCCTGCCGCGCCAACGGCTCTTTGATATCCGCCGCGGCAGTTATATATGCCGCCGGATTGTTTTTTTCATTGATATAACGGAGATTCCATCGGACCGCTCATATCTGTCAAACTCATAAAAACCACAGCTTTTATAGCATGCTGCCGCCCGCAAATTACTCATTCTTACATGCAGACGCACCTCTGCAATATCCATATGCTGCTGTTCTAATTCGAGGATTCTCTTTATTGCCTGTTTTCCGAAGCCTCTGCCCCGATACGATTCGTCAGCGATAAAAATACCTAGTACCGCAAAAGAGTCGCCAGTTTTTTTCTCTAACCAAATACTCCCGATAGGCTTATTCTCGAAGATAATATAGTACCAGCCTACAATATCCATATCCTCCTTCGGACGGATACGGGATTGATAATTGCCTAGATCAGTTTTAACCTCAAAATTGCTGTATTCTGCTCTGTTATCTTCTGATATTTTTTCTAATGTGATTTCCATACGGTATCCTTAATTGTCTATATCATCATATCGAATGTTGATTTTCGCCCGTTATCAACATTATACAGAACGTGAGTTCCTGCGTCAATACTTTTCCACCCAACTCCGATTATGAAAACAGACAGCCTGATCAGGCTGTCCGCTGTAGAAATAATCCCCTGTTTATGTTAAGCCTGTCCCAGCTTGACTGACGTAGCTGTATAACCAGCTCGCTTCACAAGGTTTTCAAGCTGCTCTTCTGTGGCAGGCTCTTTCATCCTTACCGTGGCTGTTCCGCTTTTCAGATCCACGCTGGCCCACATCGTTCCCTTTTCGTGAAAGGCATTCTCCACCCGCATCTTGCAGTTGGAACAAGTCATGCCCTCTACCGAAATTTCGGCCGTATATGGATAATGGTCAGGGTTCTTGTCCCGGACTTTGAGCTTCGCCTCGCCAGAACCACAGCATCCATGTGCTTTTTTGTTTAAACAGCTTCTTACCGCAAAGATACAAACGACGACCAGGATCAAAATGGCCACAATATTTTGCGTGTTCATACTATATACCTCCTTCTTTGCAGAAATATTCGCTTCTTCCCTGACAGACCGGCGTGCCAGTCGCTGCGCGACGCTGAAAAGGCCAGCTGCCGGCAAGGTGTCAGGCATTACAGCAGAATAAACAGTTAGAAAGAACTAACCACTTATATGATAAGCCTAATTCAAAATTTTGTCAAGGGTGCAGAAGGCGCTGAGGCCCTGATGATCCGCTGAGCCGCTGCCGAAACCTATACGGCTGTCCGCGCCCCAAAAATGCGAAACGCAGCCGCTTTGCAGCGGCCGCGTCAATCTGCGTCAATTTGTGTCAATCTGTGTCAATTTATTCTGTATCGATTTATGTATTCGGTTAATGGTATCGGCCAATGATTCAGGATTCAAGCCTATACCCTGGAATACAGCGCTGTTCAATCGGCGGGACTATTTTCCCAGCTTCTTGTTGTAGGCTTCGATACCCAGTCTGATCAGCTCAACGCCTCTTCTCATGTCTTCCTTCTTCAGCACGTACGCGATACGCATTTCGTCCTTGCCCAGACCCGGCGTAGCGTAGAAGCCCTCAGCCGGCGCGAACATAACGGTTTCACCGTTGTCTTCAAACTCTGTCAGCAGGAACATCAGGAAATCCTCTACACTGTCAACCGGCAGTTTCGCGGTCATGTAGAACGCGCCGCCAGGCTTCTGGCAGACAACGCCAGGAATCTTCATCAGTTCCTCATATACCACGTCTCTTCTGCCGCAGTATTCAGCTTTAACTTCTTCATAGTAGGAAGCCGGCAGTCTGTACAGCGCGGCAGCGCCTACCTGGTCTACCGTGGAGCTGCAGAGTCTGCCCTGAGCGATCTTCATAACGCTGGACATGAACTCCTCGTTCTTGGAGATCAGGAATCCGATTCTTGCGCCGCATGCGGAGAATCTCTTGGAAACGGAGTCGATGATGATGACTCTGTCCGCGATTTCAGGCAGCTGACCGAAAGAAACAGCTTCTCTTCCGTCATAAGCGAATTCTCTGTACACTTCGTCAGCGATGATCCAAAGGTCGTGTTCCTTGGCGATCTCGCCGATCAGCTTCATTTCATCCATGGTCAGAACCGTACCGGTCGGATTTCCCGGATTGATGCAGCAGATTGCTTTGGTCTTCTCTGTGATCAGCGGCTCGATCTGCTCTCTTTTGGCATAGTGATAGCCCTCTTCCGCCTTTGTCGTAATAGGAACCACTTTGCCGCCGGCAGCGGTAGCAAATGTATGATAGTTTGTATAGAAAGGCTCTGCCAGCAGGACTTCATCGCCTTCGTTCAGCAGGGCCAGGAATGTCATAGTCAGTGCTTCCGATCCGCCGGTAGTTACGATGACGTCTTTTCTGCCGATGTCCATGCCGTAGGTCTTGAAGTAGTCGCCTACAGAATCCTGCAGCTCTGTGATGCCGCCGGACTCAGCGTATGCGATAACCTTTTTCTCATAGCCCTTGATAGCTTCCATGAAGCATGGAGGGGTTTCAACGTCAGGCTGGCCGATGTTCAGGTGGTAAACCTTTTTACCAGCATCTTTTGCCTTCTGTGCGATCGGATTGAATCTTCTGATCGGGGAAAACTGCATAGCTTCCACTTTGTTTGATAATTTCATTTCTTTCGGTCTCCTTTAATTTAAAATCTTACTCCAACTCCAAGTGAGAGTTACGAACGATTTCGTGTATACATGATACATTATAACATAGATTTTCCTGTTTGGAAAGATGTAAAAGATATTCTATATTGCCTTTTGCGCCAGTAACCGGAGAATATGTCAGTCCCTGTGGGTACAAACCCTCCGAGGCGGCGTAGCCGATGACCTTTTCGATGACCTCCTGATGGACCTTCTGGTCGCGGACGATGCCCTTCTTGCCCACCTGCTCGCGCCCCGCCTCGAACTGGGGCTTCACGAGACAGACGATCTCGCCGTCGTCGGCCAGCACCTGTGCCGCCACAGGAAAGATCAGCCGCAGGGATATGAAGGAAACATCGATGCTGATGAAATCCACGGGCTCTTCGATCAATGCCGTATCCAGATAGCGGACGTTGCACTTCTCCATATTGATGACCCGGGGGTCGTTTCTCAGCTTCCAGTCCAGCTGCCCATAGCCTACGTCGATGGCGTAGACCTTGGAAGCGCCGTTCTGCAGCATGCAGTCGGTGAAGCCTCCGGTTGAAGCGCCGATATCCATGCAGACCGCGCCCTCCAGCTTCAGCCCAAAGGCGCCCATGGATTTCTCCAGCTTCAGGCCGCCCCGGCTCACATAGGGACAGATGTTCTCCTTGATAAAGATCTCCGCCTCCGTGTCCACCATGTTGCCGGCCTTGTCGCTCTTCTGCCCGTTGACAAAGACGATGCCCGCCATAATGGCCGCCTTCGCCCGCTCCCTGGACTGATAACAGCCCTTTTTGACCAACAGTGTATCTAATCTTTCTTTCAATCTGCTTCACAAATCCTTTCCGCGATAGAATCAGCGTCTAAACCGTATTTTTCATAGAGCTGCGCGCAGCTGCCATGTTCGATAAACTGATCCGGCCAGCCAAAGGCGGTCACGTCAAAACCGGCCGCCACGGCCTGCAGTCTCTCTCCAAAGCCGCCGGTCAGCACTCCGTCCTCCAGGGTGACGATCCTTTTCGGCGCCCCCTCAAGAAGAGACAGATCCAGCGGTTTTACACAGGTTACGTCCACCAGCCCGGCGTCGATGCCGCGGGCCGCCAGCTTTTCTCTGACCTGCCGTCCGGTCTCGGCCATTTTGCCCACGGCCCAGATGTCCAGGTCCCGGCCTGACGCCAGCCGAAGATTTCTGCCGTCAAAGCAGTCAGCTCCGTTTCCGTCAAATCCGCCGCCAAAGGCAGTTCCATCAAAGTCTGTTCTATCAAAAGCCGTTTCAACAAAATCTGATCCGTCGAAGGCCGTGCCCCCGACGTCAAAGGTGCATCCGCCCCGCGGATATCGAATGGCCACAGGGCCGTCCAGGGTCAGAGCATATCGGAGCATTTCGCTCAGCTGCCTGCCGTCCGCAGGTGTCAGCACCGTCATATTCGGCATGGCCGACAGATAGGACAGGTCGAAGATACCGTGGTGGGTCTCGCCGTCAGCGCCGACTACACCGGCCCGGTCGATGGCAAAGATCACCGGAAGCTGCTGCAGACAGACGTCCTCCAGAATCTGATCATAGGCTCTCTGCAGGAAAGACGAGTAGATCGCCACGATGGGCCGCATACCCGCCTTTGCCAGTCCAGCCGCGAAGGTGACGCCGTGGGCTTCCGCGATGCCTACGTCAAAGAAGCGGCGGGGATAGCGCTTGGAAAAAGGCCCCAGTCCCGTAGCGTCGCACATGGCCGCGGAAACTGCGCAGATCCGCTCGTCCTCCTCGGCCAGATGCAGCGCGGCAAGGCCGAAGACCTCAGAGTAGGTCACGACCGGCGCTGCCAGCACCTTTCCCGTTTCAGGGTCGAAAGGCCCGATCCCGTGGAATTTATTCGGATTCTGCTCCGCCGTTCTGTAGCCTTTGCCCTTCTTCGTCATCACGTGGACGAAAACAGGGCCGGCGGCCTGCTTTGCCAGTTCCAGCACCTCCACGGTCTCCGCAAGATTGTGGCCGTCCACAGGTCCGAGATAGGTGAAGCCCAGTTCCTCAAAGATGACGCCGCCGGACAGCAGCGCGTATTTGACCCTGTCCTTAAAGTTGCCCAGATCCACCGTCAGCTCGTCTCCGATGACGGGAATGTTCTGCACTGTCCTTTTGATGGCCTTCTTCGCCTTCAGATAGCCTGTGCTGGTCCGCAGCTTTGACAGATGCTGCGATACGCCGCCGATATTGCGGGAGATGGACATGCCGTTGTCGTTTAAGATCACGATCAGCTTAGATCTGGAAGCGCCTACGTTGTTCAGCGCTTCATACGCCATGCCGCCGGTCAGAGATCCGTCGCCGATCACCGCGATGACCTCGTGATCCTCCCCTTTGAGATCGCGGGCCGCGGCCATGCCGGCCGCAGCAGAGACAGACGTGCTGGAATGGCCCGTATCAAAGATGTCGTGCTGGCTTTCCTTCCCCTTCGGGAAACCGCTGAGGCCGTCCATCTGGCGGAGGGTGTCGAATTTGTCAGCTCTGCCGGTCAGGATCTTGTGGACATAGGACTGATGGCCTACATCCCAGATGATCTTGTCGCGGGGACTGTCAAAGACCCGGTGCAGAGCGATGGTCAGCTCTACGATCCCCAGATTGGAAGCCAGATGGCCCCCGGTTTTCGATACGTGATCGATCAAAAAATCGCGGATTGCATAAGATAGAAGTTCCAACTGATCCTCATCCATGGATTTTAGATCAGCTGGAAAGTCATATTCTGTCAAATCCTTGCTCATAAATTGCTCCTTTTTATCCTTTGTATTTGCACAGGCTGTCCCGCGCTTATCTGGTCCGCTTTTCCAGCTTCAGGACCAGGTTCCGGAAGAACTCCGCGTTGTCGTAGTATTCCTCGATGGCCTTGACGGCGTTCTGCGTCAGCTCGTGCAGCTTTTTATCGGAAGCCTCCATGCCGTTGAGGGACACGTAGGTGATCTTCTCATTCTGCGCGTCCGCGCCGGTTTTCTTTCCCAGCTCCGCTTCATTTCCCCGGACGTCCAAGATGTCGTCGGCGATCTGATAGGCCAGTCCCAGATTTTCAGCGTAGACGGTCATATTCTTCATCATCTCGGCGTCGGCGCCGCCCAGATAGAGCCCTGCCCTGACGGCGGCTACGATCAAAGCGCCGGTTTTGTTCAGATGAATGTATTCCAGCATTTCGTTGGAACACTGCTTGTGCTCTGATTCTATATCGGAGACCTGTCCGGCTACCATGCCGCGGACACCTGCGTTGGACGTGATGGTATAGGCGGCGTTGATCCGTTTTTTCAGCTCCTTTAAATTGTCAAAATAGAGAAACATGTCCTTGTTCATGACCTCAAAGGCGGTGGTCAGCAGCCCGTCGCCGGCCAGAATGGCGATGGCGTCTCCGTAGACCTTGTGGTTGGTCGGCATGCCGCGGCGCAGGTCGTCGTTGTCCATGGCCGGCAGGTCGTCGTGGATCAGAGAATAGGTGTGAATGTACTCCATGGCGCAGGCAAAAGCCAGCGCGTCCTTGGCGTCGCCTCCGGCAAACTCACAGGAAGCCAGCAGCAGTACAGAACGCAGCCGCTTTCCCCCTGCTGTCAGGGAATACTTCATGGATTCATACAGGGAACTGCTCTTGGTGTCGATTCCCGGCATAAAGTCGAGCAGATGGCTGTTGACCATTTCTTTGTACTCATCGTAGTTCTCTCTCATCATTGTTGTTGCACCTCGCCTTCAAACGTTTCAATCTTCTGTTTCGCATTCTTTAATATATCTTCACAGATCCGATAGTGTTTCATACCTTCTTCATAGCAGGAGATAGCCTCCTCCAGGGTGGTGTCCTGAGATTTGATCTTTTCTGACATGGCCTGCAGGGCCTCCAGCGCCTGCTCAAATTTTCCCTCACGCATCTTTTTCACTTCCTATCTCTGTAATTACACATGCGGCATGTCCGTCGCGCAGCGTCAGATCATAGCTTTCGCCTACCGTCAGCGCCGACGCTTCCGTGATCACCCGGCCGTCCGCTCCGCTTAAGACTGCATAGCCGCTTTCCAGAACCTTGGACGGATTGTTTTCCTCCAGGATCAGACGGTGCCGCTCTATGACAGAAGCGAACTGGTCGATCCGTGCGGAAAGCTGCCGCTTCATGGACTCCGCCTCACGCTCCGCCACCAGCTGATAATACATCAGCTTATTGGACAGCTGCAGCCGCAGCTGCCCCGCCATGTCGGAAAGCTGACGGGGAAGCTCCCTGCTGTCCGGTACAGCCATCTGCGCCGCGGCGGTCGGCGTCTCTGCCCTCAGATCGGCCACCAGGTCTGAGATGGTAAAGTCGATCTCGTGGCCTACCGCGGAGATCACGGGTATTCGGGAGCGGTAGATGCTTCTGGCCACCGCTTCCTCATTGAAGGCCCAGAGGTCGTCGGCTGAGCCGCCGCCCCGGCCGACGATCAGGGTATCGATATCGTCGTAATGGCCGTTCACATAGTCGATCATGGCGGCGATCTCAGCGCCCGCGCCTTCGCCCTGGACGGCTACAGGAAACAGGATCACGTCCACCGTGTCGTTTCTGGACTGAATGATCTTCAGGATATCCCGCACGGCGGCGCCTGTGCGGGAGGTGATGACCCCTATTTTATCAGGATATGGGGGAATCGGCTTCTTGTGGGAAGGATCAAAGAGCCCTTCCCTGCTCAGCTTCGCCTTCATCTGCTCAAAAGCGACCGCCAGACTGCCTGCGCCGGAAAGCTCTATATTCCGCACGTACAGCGAATAGGTCCCGTTCTTCTTGAACACGCTGACGCCGCCGGTCAGAATCACTTCCATGCCGTCCTCCAGCATCCAGGGCAGCTTCATCGCGTATTCCCGGTGGAGAAAACAGTTCAGCTTGCTCGCGGCGTCGATGACGGAAAAGTATACGTGGCCGGTGGAGTGGTATTTCAGGTTGGAGATCTCTCCTTTGACTACCACCGCTCCCAGCAGTGGGTCCGTGCCGATGACCCGGCTGATATATTCGTTTAACTGTGATACAGTGACTGGTTTCAGCGCCATAGCTCTCTACCTCCAAGAAGAGCGATTCCCACCGCGTTGTCGCAGCTGAGAGAAGGCTCTCCGAAACAACATCGGATGCCTGCCAGCCGCTCTGGCAGAAATCTGCGGATATATTGGCTGGAGGACACACCTCCGGCGAAAAGGGCGTCAGATACGTCATATTTCTCTGCCAGCTGGGCGGTCTGTTCCGCCATCGCCTGGCAGATCCGGTCCATCAGCATGGCCGAAAGCTGCCCGAAAGAGAGAACGCCCGTTTCTGCAGGCGGCTCCCCCGCTTTCTCCGGCATTTTCTCCCGCGTTGTTTCCTGCAGCAGACGCTGACATTTGGTCTCGATGCCGGACAGGTTGATATAGCCGTCTTCACATTTGATCCTTGGCAGCAGGCTGCCCTTGACCCTGCCCGCGGCAGACGATCCGATTTTTTTCAGGGCCTCCCGTTTTGCGGTCTCTTCCATGGCCAGCCGGTCGATCTCCTGTCCGCAGGGGAACTCAAATCCCATGGCGACGCCGACCCGGTCCAGAACCTGTCCAAAGGCCAGATCCTTTGATCCGCCCACGATGTTCAGGCCGTCCCCGTCCGCCAGCAGACATTCAGAAGTTCCGCCGGAAAAATGAAAGGACAGAAATCTTTCCGTATCCTCCAAAGGCGATCGAAACCTGACAGCGGCCACGTGGCCTTCCTGATGGGAAAAGGTCATAAGGGGCAGACTCCGGGCGGCCGCAATCGTCCGCGCCGCTGAAAGCCCCGCCAGAAACACCGGCATATAGGAGCCCTCCACCGGACGCGGTCTTGATGAAACCGCCACGCCGTCCAGTATCGTGCCTGGCGGCAGCGCCGCGAAGGCCTGTTCTATCATCTCCGGAAGGCGATTTACATGCTGAAAAAGAGCGACGGACTGCCGAAGCCCTCTCTCGCCCTTTTTTACATCCAGAAACCGCTGGAGATTGCATATGATGTCGCCCTCCTGGCTGACAAGAGCCACAGAGGTCTTGTAATTGCTGGTATCGATGCCCAGGACAGCATGATCCCGCGCGGCCCTAGGCATGGTCTTCCTGGCCTTCGTCGGTTTTTTCCGCATCTGCCGCTTCGGCTTTGGCCATGCCGACAGCGTCCTCGGCAATCCTTCCCAAAATTCCGTTGACGTATTTCGGCGACGCTTCGGTGCCGTACTTCTTCGCCAGCTCCACAGCCTCGTTGATAGAAACAGCCGGTAAAATATCGTCGAGATACAGAATCTCACAGGCGGCCAGCCGCAGCACCGCCAGGTCTGTCTTCGGCATGCGGGACAGCTTCCAGCCGGTACAGTGGGCCTCGATGCGCCCGTCGATCTGGTCTTTTTTGTTGCAGAGCAGCGAGTACAGGTCGTTGCAGTAGCTGCGCTGCTTCCGGTCGATGCGATCCTGGTTCATGTAGTCCGTCTTGTTATTCACGTCAAAATCTCCGCAGGCTTCCATCTGGAAGTACACCTGCATCATGAATTCTCTTGCTTCTTTTCTTGTCATAGTGTTGCTCATAGATTTATTCGTCTTCCTCTCCCGGCAGGTGTACGCCCTGCACATGTATATTGACTTCGCATACCTTCAGATCCGTGATCGATTCGATCTCCCGTTTGACCGTGCCCTGGATGTCCCAGGCCAGCTGGGGTATCTTCACCATGTATTCCACGATGACATAGACGTCCAGCACCAGCCCCTCCTCGCCGCGGGATACCTTGATGCCCTTTGGGGCGGTGTCCAGCACCGGCAGATTGATAGGCAGGCTGTCCGTCAGACCGCCCGCCAGCTGGTGCACGCCCTCGATGCCGGTGACAGCTCTGGCCGCGCAGACCGTGATCACGTCGTCAGATATTTTGATGGTTCCTAAGTTTTCTTGCTGCATGGATTTCCTCGTTTCTCCCTTAGCCAATATTATATCATCGATATCCGCAATTATCAACTTTTTCGTGAAGAATCCTAAGGCTAATAGCTGCTCTGGATGACGATCTTGTCAGCGGTCCGTCCCGTCTCCTCCATGACGATGCTGCAGATCTTGGCCACCGTGTTCTGCTTCAGATCCTGCTCGTCGACGGTCACCGTTACCGTGCTGTCCGTCATGATGACCAGACATTCCGGCAGGTTTTTCGTGGCGATGATGCCCTCAATGTCCACTTCCTTCTCCATGTATCCCGTCAGCTTTTCCTTCTGCGCCACGGCGTTCTTCTTCTCCGCGTCATTGGTCGAGTTCTTGATCGTGTCGTCGTACCCCGCGATCAGCTCGTTTCGCTCTAACTCCAGGGCTGCCCTTTTTTCATCAAAGGGGCTTCCGCCGGAGGTTTTCTCAGCGTCAGAGGCTTCGGCGTTAGAAGCCGTATCGCCCTCCGGGTCCTGCGCGGCATCGGTGTCCGCGTCCGCCGGATCCTCAGCCTGGGCCACGTTCTGACTGTCCACCAGCACGTCGCCGTCGTGAAGAGGAATCTGTCCGGATTTCACGTTGGTGACCACCAGGCCAGCGCAGAAGATCAGCGCCACCGCCATGATGGCTACGTTTTCCTTTTTATTCAAAAATCCTTTGATATCAATTTTCTTTCTTTTCATTCTGTCTTTTCCTCCTGATTCTTTTCAAATACCATGACGCTGGACGCCGGAATGTCAAAGAGCGTGGAAACGCCTTTGATGATGCTGGTCTTGACCACCGGGTCCTCCGCGCCCTGGGCGGTGACGATGACGCCGCTGACTTTGCTCTCTTCTCCATATTGAATCATAACATCTACATCACCTACTCCCTTGACTTCGGACAGAAAGCTGCAGAGGGCGCTTTCTGTGGCGCCGTCGTCGTCGGAGATCTGCCTGCGGCTGTCATGGCTGTCCGTGAGTATGCTGATGGTCAGCAGGAAGACCGATGCGACGATGATCGCTCCGATGATCTTTACCATGGTTTCTTTTTTGATTTCAGGTCTTTCAAACATAGTACCCTCTCTTTTATACCTATGAGAAATTTCTCTATTTATGAACGAAATCGCTGATGGGAGATAAAATCACCGCCAGGACGATGATGGAAAAGATAAATCGCAAGTATTTTGCCATATTTCCCTCAGGCATCAGGATTTCGATAAACGTGATGGACAGTATGACGATGAAGATATCCTTCACCCATTCCGTGATCGTACTCATGCGCCGCCTCCCAGACTGATGATCGAAGTGATAAAGATGATGAACAGGAGCGAGGCGAAAAACAGCACGCTGCCCATGATGATCAGGCAGCTGCCAACATCGGCGATGCCTGCCGCCAGCTTCTTTGACGCTACCGGCTCCACCAGAAGCGCCGTCACCTTGTAGATCAGGGAGATGACCAGGATCTTGACGATCGGCGTCAGGATCAGACACAGGATCATCAGAATACCGAAGACGCCGACCACGCTTTTGATCGAGCCCATGCACTTGATGAACAGCTCCACCGTATCCGCGGCAAAACCGCCGACGATGGGAATGAAAGCGTCCAGAGAATACTTGGCGGTGCCTACGATGAGACTGTCGCTGGTCTTGGCGATCAGGCCCTGGATGGCGATGATGCCGGTCATCAGGGTGATGATGATGCCCGTGACGAAGAGAGACGCCTGCCTGAGAACTTTTGATAGCTGGTTTACATAATCCTTTTCTGTTAAACAATTCAGCAGCGAGAACACGGTGGACAGGAAGATCGCCGGAAGCACCACGTTTTTGATGATGGATTGGAAGATGGTCACGGCGGTCAGCAGCAGCGGGCTCATGATGGTGCCCGACGCCACCTGTCCCATGGCGATAAGGATAGCGATGAGGATGGGAAGCAGGATCTCCATGGTATATGTAATGGTTTTGACAGCGTCCAGTGTCATCTGGTAGATGTCCTGAAAGCTGGTCATGGCCAGGCCTACGATGACGATACAGCAGATCAGGGATGCGATCTCCGCCGTCCCTTTCTTTCCGAAGGAGCCTGACAGGTTTTTCAAAAGTCCGATGATGATGCACACCGTCAGGATCTCCACGCCTATGACCAGGGCGCTCTTCACTTCGTACAGGAGCAGCGTCTTCAGGCTGTCGATGATATCCTGGGACTGGAAGATGCTCTTCCCCGATAAAGTGGCGTCCAGAATGTCCTCCATGGTAAAGTGGTCCGATATCCCGCCTGACAGCTGGCTGGCGTAATCCTCCAGAGAAGCGATCTGCTTCTGGTCCAAGACGTTTTTCATTTGTTCCTTTACGATTTCATCAAAATCCATAGGGTTCCCCTTCTCTCCGCGCTACAGAAGCTGTTCCACCAGATCCAGTATGGATACGAAGACCGGTATGGCAACGCAGAATATGATCACTTTTCCAGCCAGCTCTACCTTTGACGCGATGGAGCCTTCCCCCGCGTCCCGGCACAGCTGAGATGTGAATTCGGTGATATAGGCGATGGCGAGGACTTTGATGATCACAGGAAAGTAGGCTTTGCCAAAGGCCAGCTGGCCGTACAGCTGCGACATGTAGACAAAGGCGTATTTCAGGCTGTCTGCCAGAAAGTACAGGATCAAAACGCTGCAGGCCACGGCGGTGAATACGCCGAACTCAGGTTTGTAGTTTTTCACCAGCACGATGAGCACGACCGCGCACAGCGCCAGCGCCGCTATCTTCAGTATTTCCATAGCTTTAAAACTCCATGAAGACTTTGATCGTATCAAAGAATTCTGAAAGCATCTTGACGATGATGGCAAGGACGATGATCACGCCGGCCAAAGTCGTCATCATAGCCATCTCCTCCTTGCCGGATTTGATCAGCAGCTGGTTCAAAAGCGCGATGCAGATGCCGATGGCCGCTATTTTAAAGATGATACTTACACTCAATCCATGTTCCCCCCTCTTCGTTTCGTATTTCCGCAGTACAGCTGTCGTTTTACGAAACCCGTGCTCCTTTTACGGCGCCTCGGTTTCGTATTCACGGTGTTTGCGCGGGGTTTTACGAAACTTTTTTCGTAAAACCTTGGACAGCGTTTCGTAATATGGGCGGTTTTACAGCTGTTTACGAAACCAATTGCCGTACTGGCCGCTGAATCGTTTCGTATTTTACGCAATTATTTTATGTTTTACGAAACCGGACCGGCTGATGCCGCGCGGAAGCCTGCAGAAGCCTGCGGAATGTTTCGTAAAACCGACGATAGAATCCTCTTTTACGAAACCGCTGACCGTTATGCTAATTGCTATAATAAAGCGATGGTAATGACCAGCCCGACGGAAACGCCCAGGCGGGCGTACATGCGTCCTTTGGTCCTGATATCTTCCTCCGCCTCTGAAAGCTGCCGGGCGAGCTGATCGTCCAGCAGCCGAAAATGGTCCTGCTGTCCCCGGAAATCGCTTTGTCCCAGAAACTGGCCGCATTTCTTCATGACAGATATATCGTCCGCCGTCAAAGGGCTCTTTTCGTAGACCAGGTCGATGGCCTGGTTCCACATCTGCTCCAGGGACAGCGCCGCCCTTTCATCTCGGTAAGAAGCCATAACGGATCGGAGCAGAATGGCGGTTTCCCTGTTGTCGCTGGCCGCCAGTCTGGCGAAGATCTGGGGCAGCGGTTCTTTGAAGTAGCTGATCTCTGTAGCGATGTGAGCGATCAGGTCCCGAAACTCTTCCAACAGCTGCCTGCGGCGGCGGATCTCCGCGGATTTCATCATACCTGTGGCGGCAGCGGCTATAAAAGCCAGAAACAGTCCTGCTGCTTTAACCATGGATCACCTCCTGAACAGTGCCCACCGAAGGCCGGTTTGACAGGAATATGATGTGGTCGAAGGTTCCGCTGTCTATGATACCGGATATGGGGAGCTTCCTGATGTCTTCTATATCGCTGCCGTGGGCGCTGGCGATGACGCTGACGCCGCAGTTTCTGCAGGCTTTGATGGCTTCGCCGTCCTCCGTCCTGCCGATCTCGTCGGTGATGACCACGTCGGGAGACATGGCGCGGATCAGCATGAGAATCCCTTCGGCTTTGGGACAGCCGTCCAGCACGTCGGTCATGGGTCCCAGCCGGTAGCTGCTGGACCCGCCGTGCATACCCGCGATCTCGGAGCGCTCGTCGCAGACGGCCACTTTGAGCCCCTCATCCTCTCCCATGCTTCGGGCGATATCCCGCAGCATGGTGGTCTTCCCGCAGCCCGGCGGAGAAACGATGAGCAGGCTGGCTGGTCTGCCGTCGTCTTTGACGAGCAGATGCTTCAGAGGCCGGCTGCAGCCGATGATCTCGTGGCAGCAGCGGATATTCAGGGAGCTGATCTCACGCAGCAGCGTGACCTTTCCCTTTTCCATGACAGCCTTGCCGCAGATACCGACCCGGTGTCCGCCGTCTATGGTAACGAAGCCTTTAGCCAGATCCTCCTCGTAGGCGTAATAGGAGAATTTCAGAAGATTGTTCAGTATGTTGGTGATGTCGCTGCCGCTGACGCGGCCTCTCAGAGCCACAGCTCTGCCGCGGCACATGAGCCTCACTTCCCTGTCCCGGTATACCCTCACTTCTTCAATGGCTTCCCGCGCGGTCTGGTCCATGGCGCCGATCTGGCGCTGGATCTCCTGTGGAAAGCACTGAAAGACCTTTTCAAAATGTTTCATAGCTTGCCTGTCCTTTCTTTCTCTAACATCATATTCGCGGGACAGGCAGATATGATTACTTTTTTATGGAACATTCGTTTCATCTGCACACGCTTCCGGCTTGTCGATTTTGACCACTTGTGTTTAGAAATCAACCGACTATTGGAAACCTATTGAAAGCGCCATTGGCTTTTCATATAATATTGTCACAGAAAGGAGGAATTTCAAATGCAGCTCGAAATAAAAATAGACAGCGCATATATTGAGCCTAAAGTAATCATATTGACTGCTTCTATGACGGAGGATGTTCAGACTATATTGAACAAGCTATCAGATCAGGCGCCGCAGATTATTTCAGGGAGCAGGGAGAATAAAATTGAAGTTATAGAACCGGAGGATTTGATCCGGATTTATGCAAGCACCGGAAAAGTTTTTGCTGTTACCCATAAAGGCGAATATGCACTGCGCCTTCGCCTTTATGAAATAGAGGAACGGCTGCCGCCCCATCAGTTTGTCCGTATCTCCAATTCAGAAATCATCAATCTGAAAAATGTCAATAACTTTGACTTGAGCT
>CALLDR010000169.1 GCA_937997955.1 uncultured Emergencia sp.
AGAGAGCGGAAGGGGGACATCGGGCTCATCGTCAGATACCTGCTCCATCAGTATAACGAGTTTTACGGCAGGCAGGTGGAGGAGGTAGATGAAGCGGCGGTGCGGCTTTTGCAGCAGGAAGAATGGAAAGGCAACGTCCGGGAGCTGGAAAATGTCCTTTCGCGGGCCTTTATCAACATGGATCCGGCAGAAACACGGCTGGGACAGAAGGATATAGCGCAGGCCCTTTCCGGCGAGAATGGAAGACCAAAGACGCCCGCCGGTACGCCTGCCGTCGGAAGCGGCCAGGCCTCTGACGGCGCGAAAGGAGAAGACTCCTTTGATGTTCCGGCGAATCTGGGCCAGGCGGTGGAACAGGTGGAACGCTTTTGTATCCAGAGGGCCCTGGAAGCGTCTGGCGGAGATAAGAACAAAGCGGCCGTGGTGCTGGGCCTGCCTCTGCGCACCCTTTACTATAAATGCAAAAAATACGGGATCTGATCTTTGCAAAAAATTGCAATAATGCAGGAAGTTGCTGCAAAATATTGCAAAATGGTGACGGGATTCGCGGCGGAGACCGGCGTTTTCCCTGAAAATCCCTTTGGCACGAAACTTGCTTTATATAGTGACAAAAGAAAAAATGCATCACCATCTGCAAGGAGGAAAAAGGAATGGATAACAATAAGGCATTGAATGAATTTGTCGCTCAGTATTACGGACAGCTGGCAGCAGGCGTATACGCGGAGCCTGTAGCGGTCAGCGCGGAGGACACGGCGCTGGTCATCATCGACGCCCAGAAATGCGTCACAAAAGAATATTTTGTAGAGGGCTACAAGGCTATGGGCGTAGACGTAGAGCCTTTGATGCCGGTATTGGACCAGCTGGAGGAAAACACCAACAAAGCCCTGGCCAACATCGAAAAGATCCTGGACAAGTGCAGAGAAAAGGGCATCCGGCCGATTCACATCAGAATTCAGTCCATGCTTCCTGACGCCAAGGATACGGGCAGGCTCCATTCTTCCGCGGGCATGTACTATCCGCCGGGCGGTATGGCCTCCGAATTCTGCGATGAGGCGAAACCGCTGGACGGCGAGATCATCTTGAACAAAACCTGCTCCGGCATCTGCGTAGGCACGCCCATCGACAGGGTGCTGAGAAATCTGCAGGTTAAGAAGGTCATCGTCACAGGCTTTTACACGGATCAGTGTGTCAGCACATCTATTCGCGACCTGTCGGATCTGGGATACGAAGTGGATATGATCGAGGACGCCATGACCGCCATGAGCCAGGAGCGCCACGACAAAGCGCTGCAGAGCACCAAGTTCATCTACGCCAACTGCGAAACCACGGACAGGCTGCTGGAGAGACTGGAAACGCTGTAAGTGTAAGCAGTAAGATCAGAGATTGAGAAAGGTTGAGAGATGCGGGAAGAATTAGAACAGAAGATCAAAGCCTTTGCCGGGCAGAATCAGGAAAAGGTCGTCCAGTGGAGACGGCATTTCCATCAAAATCCGGAACTGAGCTTTGAGGAATTTGATACGTCAGACTATATCGCCGCCAGACTGCAGGAGATGGGCTACGAGGTAAAGCGGAACATCGGAGGGACCGGTGTCATCGCTGAGCTGGATACGGGAAGAGCGGGCAGGCACATCGCCTTTCGCGCGGACATGGACGCCCTTCCGATCCTGGAGGAGACGGGCCTTGCCTTTGAGTCGGAGAAGGCGGGGCTGATGCACGGCTGCGGCCATGACGGCCATATGGCCGTGCTGCTGGGAACCGCCATGATTTTGCGGGAGCTGCGCGGCGAGCTGCGCGGCACCATACGGTTCATCTTTCAGCCGGGAGAGGAAGCCAACGGCGGAGCCAGATGCGTGATCAACGACGGCGGACTGAAAAAGCCTGACGTGGAAGCGATCTTTGGACTGCACATGATGCCGGATCTGCCCTGCGGAACCATCGGCATCAGGGCGGGGCATCTTTCAGCCACAGATGACGAGTTCGTCATTCGCATCCACGGGAAGAGCGCCCATTCCTCAGAACCGGAGGTGGGGCTCAACGCCATTGTCGTGGCGTCCCACGTGATCACGGCTCTGGATTCCGTTCTGAGCAACAACATCGGGCCCTTTCAGGTGGCAACCTTCTCCATCTGTCAGATACAGGGCGGCGAGGCCATCAACGTGATCCCCGACAGCGCGGAGATGAAGGGCATGATCCGCTGCGTGGAGAAAAGCGATAAAATGAAGATACGCGCCCGCATGGAGGCCATCGTCGAAAATACAGCCAGGGCCTTTGGCGGAGAAGGGGAGATCGAGTTCATTCCGGGCTTCCCGTCTGTGAACAACGACGCGGCGCTGACCAGGCTGACCATAGAGGCGGCTGAGCGGGTCCTGGCCCATAAGGACGACGTGTACCTGATCGAGCGGCCGCATCTGGGCTCTGAGGATTTCGCCTACTATCAGGAAGAGGTGCCCGGCGTCATGTTCATGCTGGGCTGCGCCCAGGAGGGGACAGAGACCGGCTCCCTGCACAGTCCTATCCTGAATATCAACGAAGACTCCTTCCTGCACGGCGTGGAGATCTTCGCGGAGATCGCGGCTATGATGTGCGGCAGAGAATCGTAAAAAACCGGATATTAAACTAGATGATAGAGAACGCAAGCGGCTGCTTCAGCGGCAGGAGCCGTCACCCTGCTCGCGGGCAAATGGAAAAGCGAGCTTGCGAAAATCAGTAATTTTAAAGATCAGTAATTTTATAGAGTAAAAAGGTTTTGGACTGAGGTTTTGGACTGTTCCAAAACCTTTTGCTCTTTATAGGAACATCATTATAGGGACACATCATCTGAAGAAAATCAAAAAAAATCAGTAAATCGCAGCAGATAAAATCATCTGGCCCTGATATAATACAGATAGTTGGATTTTTTATTGGATTTTTGGCAAAAACGAAAGAGAGCAAGGCATGGAACTGAATCTGGATCGTGAAAGCTGCGTACCGGTCTATCAACAGATTGCCAGAAAGATCAAAGAGAGGATCCTGTCTCAGAAGCTGACCGCGGGGTTCAAGCTGCCGGCGGAACGGCGGCTGGCGGAAGAGCTGGGCGTCCACCGCAATACCGTCATCAAGGCCTACGATGTTTTGATTCAGGAGGGGCTGGTTGTGGTATCAAGAAATAGACCGAAGGGCTATTTCGTAGAAGAACTGCAGGAACCGCAGAATTTCAGCAAGCGTTTTTTTCCGCTGGAAAAAGCGTTTCGATATGAGTTCCGCCGGGCGGAAAAACGGTTCAACGATATCTACTGGAAGTCGGAGGCCGCGGACGTGATTTCCTTCGGCGGCATGATTATGGACCGAAATCTGGACCCTGTGGAAACCGCCGAGAAGGTAACGGCGAAGCTCTTTGACAGCGGAGCAAAGGATTACATGACCCGGTTCGCGGAGGAAACCCAGCGCCTGAGAGAGAACATCTGTCGGATTCTGACCCGTCAGAACATCTACGTGACGCCGAAAAACGTGCAGCTCCTGGCGGAGAGCAACCAGGTCATCAGCTATCTGATCACACTGTACCTCCGGGAAGGGGACTGCGTCATCGCCGAGGAGCCCATGGTGCCGGATAATTACAGCATCTTCTATAACCGGGGCATCAACATCATCACGGTGCCTATGGAGGCGGACGGCATGCGCATGGATGTGCTGGAGGAATGTATACGGCAGTATAAGCCGAAATTCATCTACACCCAGCCCAACTACCATAATCCGACAGGCATCACCATGTCGCTGAAAAAGCGGCGGACCCTGCTGCGGCTGGCGGACAGCTACAACATACCGATCATCGAGGAGGACTATCTGCAGGATTTTTCCTATACGGATCAGTCTCTTCCCAGCCTGTACGCCCTGGACGCCAACAAGCTCGTCATCTACGTCTACTCCTACACGCTGATCTTTCCCTACCTGATGAAGCTGAGCTATGCCGTTGGTCCGCCTGACTTCATCGATATGCTGGGCTATGTCCTCAGCGTGGACGAGACCTTCGTGGGCAGCGTCGGCCAGTACTTCCTCAACGAGTACATCGAGTCCGGGGCCTACGACAGACACATCAAAGCGGTGCGGCAGGCTTACGGGGCCAGGCTGGACCTGCTGTGCGGAGAGCTGGACGGCATCGCGGAGAAGGGCATCACCTATCAAAAGCCGGAAGGCGGGCTGCTGCTCTGGTGCGCTTTGGCAAAGGACATCAGCGAGCGGGATCTCTGCAGGCTGGCGGAGGAAAAGGGCGTGATCATCATGCCGGGCTGGCTGTTCTATACCAGCGAGAAAAAGAAAACGGGGCATATCAGACTTTGTTTTTCCAATGTGGACGAGGAAGAGATCCGGCGGGGCGTGGGCCTGCTCGGGGAAGCCCTGGACCAGTGCAGAAAACGAGGCCTGGAAACCAGAGAAGCAGACAAAAAAGCGAACGGAAAGGAAGAGGAAACGGAATGAATAAATTTGTGGAATACAGAAGAGAATTTCACCACTATCCGGAAATCGGATGGCGGGAGCTGAGAACCAGCGCCAGAATCGCTGAAATACTGGAAAAGATGGGCTATACCTGCCTCATGGGGACTGACGTGGTCAACGAGGACAGCATCACCTTTGAGATGCTGTCTGAGGAAGAAAAGGAAGCGGAGAAGAAGCGTGCTGTGGCCCAGGGCGCGGATCCCGCCTATGTCGCCCGCACAGAAGGATATCCGGGCGTCATCGTCGAGCTTGACACGGGACGGGAAGGACCGTTTACGGCGCTTCGGTTCGACATCGACTGCCTGCCGTACCAGGAGCCGAAGAAAGAGGGCTTCCGGCCTTTTGACGAGGGCTACATCTCCTGCAACGACGGGTGCGTCCACGCCTGCGGCCACGACGCCCATACCGCCATCGGCCTGGGACTGGCAGAGGCTTTGATGGAACGAAAGGAACAGCTGAAGGGACGGATCAAAATCATCTTCCAGCCGGCAGAGGAGCGGTATCACGGGGCCCAGGCCATCGTGGACAAGGGACATCTGGACGGCTGCATGAACTTCATCTCCATCCATATGGCTCTGACCGCGGACGGCCGGCCGCTTCCGTCCAACACCATCGCCTGCGGCTGCAAGGACTTCCTCAGCGACGACCAGATCGACGTAACCTTCCACGGCAAAGCCGCCCATCCATGCGGCGCGTCCCAGGAGGGGAAGAACGCCCTGCTGGCCGCCTGTACGGCGACGCTGAACCTGCACGCCATCGCTCCTCATGAAGAGGGACTTTGCCGCGTCAATGTGGGTATCCTCAACGGCGGCGTCGTTGTTAACACCATCGCGCCCAACGCGTTCATGAGCATAGAGTACAGAGGACAGACCAGAAATATCGCGGCCTATGCCCGCAAGCGGGTCTTCGATATTCTGGACGGCGCGGCGAAGGCTTACGACATGGAATACACCTATGAGGATTTCGGCGAGATCCCGGCGGCCCAGAGCAGCGACGCCATGATGGAGGTCATTCAGCGGGCGGCGGAGAAGGTTCCTTGGTTTGAAAAGATCTATTTTGAAGGAAACGTAGGCGGCACAGACGACGCCTCGGTCATGATCAACAAGGTCCAGGACAACGGCGGTATCGCTACCTATGCGGGCATCGGCACGGATACGACGATGACCCTGCACAACGCGGAGTTCGATCTGGACGAGGACTCCATTCCGGCAGCCATTGAAATGCTGACCCACGCCATCGAAGAGCTGAACATGTAGGCCGGCTGGAGCAAAGCCGCGTACTGCCGGATTTCTATGAAAGCTCTACATGAATATCCGATGAAATTCTATATAAAATTATCCCAGAGAATCCATTTTTCTGGGATAATTTTATATATTAATAAATTTAATACAAAATCAAGTATAAATAAACCTTGTTAAAAAGTAAATTAACGGCAGAGATGTTGATTTTGTTTGAAAAAAAAAGTATAATAAGGGGTATAGTTTTTAACCAGAAAACTTTTTGGAGTGAATAAAGCAAATAGGAGGAAGCATCAATGAGTGAAAAATGTTGCTGCGGATGTGGTTCCAAGAGTGAGCAGTTTAAAGAACTGCAGCCCGTTCTGGACCAGTACGCAAAAGTTCCTGGCAGCCTGATCACAATTTTACAGAAGGCACAGGAGATCTATGGCTATCTTTCCATAGATACCATCAACTACATTTCTGAAGCTACCGGTATCAAGCCGGCGAAGATCTATGGCGTAGCCACTTTCTACGCGCAGTTCAGACTGCAGCCGATCGGCAAGCATCTGATCATGCTGTGTCAGGGTACGGCATGTCATGTAAACGGTTCAGAAATGATTGCGGAAGCAGTTTGTGAGTATCTGGGAATCCAGGACGGCGAGACGACAGAGGACGGCGTGTTCACCCTGAACAACGTGGCATGTCTTGGCTGCTGCTCCCTGGCTCCTGTCATGATGATCCAGAGTGCCGATGGAGATGAGACCTACGGAAATCTGACCAAAGACAAAGTAGTGCAGATCCTGGCTGAGATCAGAGAAAGAGCTTAGGAGGTGCGAAAAGATAATGAAAGTAATTATAGGACAGGGCAGCTGCGGTATCGCTACAGGCGCAAAGAAGACCCAGGCTGCATTTGAAGAGCAAATCGCAAAGCATGGCGTAGATGTCAAGCTGGACTTTACCGGATGTGTAGGAACCTGCTATCTGGAACCGATCGTCGACGTATACGAGGACAATGGCGACATGACCAGATATGTCAAGGTACAGCCGGACAGAGTTGAAAGAATCGTAGAGGAACATCTGAAGGGCGGCAAGCCAGTAGAGGAGTTCTCTATTTCTGAAGAAGATAAGCAGTTTATCGATAAGCAGCAGAGAGTCGTACTGAGACACTGCGGTCTGATCAATCCTGAAAAGATCGAGGAGTATCTGGCAGTAGGCGGCTACGAAGCTACGAAGAAGGTCGTAACCTCCATGACCCAGGACGAAGTCATCGAGGAGATCAAGGTATCCGGCCTGAGAGGAAGAGGCGGCGCGGGATTCCCGACCTGGTTCAAGTGGAACGCGGCAAAGGGCAATCCTGGAAAGAATAAGTACATAGTCTGTAACGCCGACGAAGGTGACCCGGGCGCATTCATGGACAGATCCGTTCTGGAAGGCGATCCTCATTCCGTCATCGAGGGCATGACCATCGGCGGCTTTGCCATGGGCGCGACAGAGGGCGTTATCTACTGCCGTGCGGAATATCCTCTGGCTATCAAGAGACTGGAGATCGCCATGGCGCAGGCAAGAGAAAAGGGCTTCCTGGGCAAGAACATCTTTGGCAGCGGCTATGACTTTGACATCAGGATCAAAGCCGGCGCGGGTGCTTTTGTCTGCGGTGAAGAGACCGCTTTGATCGCATCACTGGAAGGCGAGAGAGGTATGCCGAGACTGAAACCTCCTTTCCCTGCAGCGAAGGGTTACTGGCAGCAGCCGACCAACATCAACAACGTAGAGACCTTTGCCAACGTGGCATGGATCATCGCCAACGGCGGCGCGGCATTCGGCGCTATGGGTACAGATAAATCAAAGGGTACCAAGGTATTCGCTCTGGCCGGCAAGATCAAGAAGGGCGGACTGGTCGAGGTTCCGATGGGACTGCCTCTGAAAGACGTCATCTTCGGCATCGGCGGCGGCATCAAGCAGGATAAGCAGTTCAAGGCTGTCCAGATGGGCGGACCTTCCGGCGGCTGTATTCCGGCTGATCTGATCGACACGCCTGTAACCTATGAGGATATCAACAAGACTGGCGCTATCGTCGGCTCCGGCGGTATGATCGTCATGGATGAGAACACCTGCATGGTAGATATGGCCAGATACTTCCTGGACTTCACCAAGAAGGAATCCTGCGGCAAGTGCAACTACTGCAGAATCGGTACCAAGAGAATGCTGGAGATCCTGGAGAGAATCACCAGAGGCGAGGGCAGAGACGGCGATATCGAGCTGCTGGAGGAACTGGCGGCCAAGATCAAGGACGGCGCGATGTGCGGTCTGGGCCAGACAGCTCCAAACCCTGTACTGACTACCATCAGATACTTCAGAAACGAGTACGAGGACCATATCTACAACCACAAGTGCACCGCCAAGTCCTGCAAGGAGCTGATCAGCTTTGAGATCACTGACGCGTGCAAGGGCTGTACGCTGTGCGCGAGAAAGTGTCCTGTCGGCGCGATCACCGGCGAGGTCAAGGGCAAGCATGTCATAGACCAGACCAAGTGCATCAAGTGCGGCAAGTGCGAAGAAAACTGTAAGTTCAACGCGATTGAAAAGAAATAGGGAGGTGGAAATACGATGAAAAAATTCAGAATGAACATTGACGGCAAAGAAGTATTCGGCCTTCCGGGACAGACCATTTTAGAAGTTGCCAGAGAGAATGATATTTTCATTCCAACTCTTTGCTTTGATGAAAGAACCGAGATCTACGGCGCATGCGGTCTTTGCGTGGTAGAGGTAGAAGGAAACCCTAAACTCTGCAAGGCGTGCGCGACGACGATCGCGGACGGCATGGTGGTTATGACCCGCACGGACAGAGTTGTAGAGTCCAGAAAGACCAACCTGGAACTGCTCATCTCCAACCATAACGGAGACTGCAAAGCTCCATGCGCCAAGGCTTGTCCTGCAGGTACGGACTGCCAGGGCTATGTGGGCCTGATCGCCAACGGCGAGTACGAAGCGGCAAATGAGCTGATCAAAGACAGAATCCCGCTTCCTGCATCTATCGGACGTGTATGTCCGCATCCTTGTGAAGACGCGTGCAGAAGAGGCCTGGTAGATGAGCCGATCAGCATCGCGATGCTGAAGCGCTTTGCGGCGGATTACGATATGGTTTCCGAGCAGGTCTTTGTTCCTGAGATCGCGGAACCGACCGGCAAATCCGTTGCCATCATCGGCGGCGGCCCGATGGGTCTGTCCGCGGCATATTTCCTGAGACAGCAGGGTCATGACGTGACCATCTTCGACGCTATGCCGAAGCTGGGCGGCATGCTCCGTTACGGTATTCCTGAATACAGACTTCCGAAGGAGGTTCTGGACGCTGAGATCGACATTATCCGGTCCATGGGCGTAGAGATCATACCGAACACCAAGATCGGCGAGGATCTTTCCTTTGATACGGTCCGCAGCGACTTTGACGCCGTGCTGCTGGGTATCGGCGCGTGGGTATCCACAGGCGTAGGCTGCCCGGGCGAAGACGCTGACGGCGTGATCGGCGGTATCGACTTCCTGAGAAAGGTTGTCAGAAACGAGCACATCGACTTCGGCGAAAAGGTTGCCATCGTCGGCGGCGGCAACACGGCTATGGACGCCTGCAGAACAGCGGTAAGACTGGGCGCCAAGGAAGTCTACAACATCTACAGAAGAACCAAGGACGAGATGCCTGCAGACCGTCTGGAGATCGAAGAAGGTGAAGAGGAAGGCGTGATCTTCAAGAATCTGACCAACCCTCTGGAAATCCTCAAGGACGAAAACGGACACGTAAAACAGATGGTGTTGCAGGTTATGGAGCTGGGCGAGCCAGACGCTTCCGGCAGAAGAAGACCGGTTCCTGTTGAGGGCAAAACGGAAACGATCGACGTTGACACGGTTATCCTGGCCATCGGTCAGGCTGTTGACGCGACGCCGTTTGACGTGGATAAGACGAGAAAGAACGCCATCGCCTACGATCCGGACACCTTCATGACCAGCATCCCTGGCGTATTCGCCGGCGGCGACTGCGGCAACGACAAGATTTCCATCGCGGTAGAAGCCATCGCGGACGCCAACAAGGCTGCCATCGTCATCGACTCCTATCTGGGCGGTGAGGCCGTAAGCTATGAGGCACCTTACTTTGTGGAGAGAACCGATGTAACAGAGAAGACCTTTGAAGACAGAGAAAGACTTTGCAGAGAAAAGGCTGACCAGCTGACCGCTGCTGAGAGAAAAGATAACTTCAGCGAAGTGGTATTCGACGGACTGACAGAAGACCAGGCTGTGGCGGAAGCGTCCAGATGTCTGGAATGCGGCTGCCACGACTACTTCGAGTGCAAGCTGATCGACTTCGCAAACCAGTACGATGTGGACCCTGACAGACTGGCAGGCGACAAGAACATGGTTGAGTTTACCGACGACCATCCGTTCATCGTAAGAGACCCGAACAAATGTATCCTCTGCGGACTTTGCGTAAGAGTCTGCGATGAGGTCATGGGCGTAGGCGCTCTGGGACTGGTACACAGAGGCTTTGATACTGTCGTCAAGCCAAACCTGGAGAAGCCGCTGGCTGAGTCCGGCTGCGAATCCTGCGGACAGTGCGTAAGCGTTTGCCCGGTAGGCGCTCTTCAGGAGAGACAGACCGTGCAGAAGGAAGTACCTCTGGATACAGACGTAACCGAGACTACCTGCTCCTACTGCTCCGTCGGCTGTACGCTGGATCTGGAATCCTACGCGGATATGCTGATCAAAGCGAATCCGTCCAAGGAAGGCGTTGTCAACGCGGGCATCTGCTGCGGCAAGGGCAAGTGGGGATTTGACACTGCCGTGCTGGAAGGCAAGGAAGTGGACCCTAAGATCAAGGACGGAGACAGCTTCCGCATGACCGACTACCACGAAGCGCTGGTTATGGCCGCTAAGAAGCTGGAAGCTGTCAGAGTGAGACACGGCAGAGACGCAGTCGCCGTTGCCATCTCCGACAGATACACCAACGAAGAAGCTTATGCTATGAAGAAATTTGCTCAGGTTGTCGGCGCGAAGACTCTGTGCTTCAACACGAGACACAATGCTCTGACTGACGTACTGGGACTGGACGCGTCTCCGAACACCATCGACGAGCTGCTGTCCACCGATGTCATTCTGGTACCGGGCTTCATCAAGAAGAAGAATCCTGTTATCTGGAACAAGATCAAGCAGGCTGCAGCTGCAGGCGCTAAGGTCGTTGCTGTCAATACACCGGACAGCCAGACTTCCTATGAGTTCGCCGCGAAGGTGGTCGATACTGACAACAGCACCGCGTTCCTGAAGGGCCTGGCAAAGGCTTTGATCGACATGGGCAAGAAGTCCGACGCGGAAGGCTTTGACGCGTTTGCCGCTTCTGTCGCTGACGCGGCTGTATGCGACGAGATCAAAGCTGTGGCTGAGCTGTACGCCAATGCCAAGAAGGCTATGATCGTATATCAGCAGAACGTGCTGTCTGTAGAAGCGGCTGCTCTGGCTGCTGAGATCGCGCTGCTGTCCGGCCATATCGGAACGCCGAGAGACGGCATCCTGGCAGTCAGACCGAAGAACAACTCTCAGGGTCTGGCGGATATGGGTATCCGCGCCGGCGCTGAGGCTCTGGAAGGCGTCAAGGGACTGATCGTATTCGGCGAGGACCCTGCGGCTGCTGGCTGTGACCTGTCCGGACTGGAATTCCTGATGGTTTCCGATATCTACATGACAGAGACAGCGAAGAAGGCTGACGTATTCATTCCGGGAACCGGCTTCGCAAGCACAGACGGAACCTACACCAATACTGAGCGGAGACTGCTGCCGGTAGAAGCGGCTATCTGCGAGGACGTGGATTTCAGCAACTGGGAGATCGCGGCTGAGCTTGCTCACGTATTTGAAGAAGAATTCGGCTTTGAAGACGAATCCGATATTTCCTGGGAAATGGACGATGTACTGCCTCTGTACAAGTACGCGGAGCTGGGCGAAGTCCTGGGCGGCGTTATGAGACCTGCTCACGCCAAGTTCATTCCTGCGGCCGACGCTAAACTGGTAGACGTACTGCCGTGCACCGACGCCCTGATGAACATGATGGAAGAAAGAATCCCTGAAGCCGTATCCCCAACGCTGTAAAGGGTTGGAGGAACGTCTCATGCGAAGAGTGCCCGAGAAGGCGAGCGAAAGCGAAGGCTGATCGGAAGCACTCGACCGCTGAAGCCGTGCCTGCGACGCGCTAACTTCAGTTAGCAACGCGGCGCCGGACAGCGAAAGGAGACATTCGAGTGTAGAATGTCGACTGGAGGAACGGAGCGTAAGCGGAGAGTTATCCCCAACGCTGTAAAGGGTTGGAGGAACGTCTCATAGAGACATTCGGACATAAAAATAAACGCCCTGGTTTGGTGCAATGCCAAACCAGGGCGTTTCTATATGGATTGGGAAATATGAATTATGTGTTTACATTTTCAGCTCCCGAAGGAGTGCTTCTTTGTATGCGGAATCTTTCATCGACTTCTTCAGGTCATCGATACGGTCCTGATCCAGAAGGTATTCCAGAAGCTGTTTTTCAGCCTCCGCCTGTTTCTTTTCGGCTTCGGCCTGTTTCTTTTCAGCCTCCGCCTGTTTCTTTTCGGCTTCGGCCTGCTGCTTCTCAGCCTGCCGGGCCTTTTCGGACTCTTCGAGCTTTTTCTTGTACTTTTCCAATGCGGTGGCGGTCCGCACCCATTCGTCATACAGTGTCATCCTGCTCCGCACCTCCTTTTCATTCTCCATGGCTTTCACCGCGGTTTGCAGACGTACCAGCCATGGGTCCTCTTCAGCGACAGTATCCTCCTCCAAATACTGGAACAGATTCCTTAACTCCCGGGGAATATCGTCCCTGCCGCATTTGCTGTTTAGAAATATTGTAAACTGGCCATCGTTCAAATGCAAGGAATTTTTGATATCCACCATTTCAAAAGAATATACCGGCTCATCTTGCCCGAACAGATCGAACAGACAGATGAAGATGACGTAGCCGGGCTGAAGCTCCTCATATTCCTGTCCCCTTGTGAGGGAATCCACAGCAGCGACCGCATGGTAATAACGGCTCCGCTGAGGAAGTTCCCTGGTATCAGCGGCTTGGCACTCCACATCAAACCAGGTGTCATCATCTTCAAATAAGACATCAAAGCGGACGGACTTGGCGTAAGGGTTTATGATGACAGAGTGCTCTGTATGCAGCAGGGTTTCCGGTAAAAAGAGGGGCGCCTCTTCCTGGTGGTCACGCAGGCGAAGACTGCGGATTTTCCTTTCTGGAAGAACACGGGCAAGGAGCCCGCGAAAAAGCTCTTCATCCTTCATGACGGTACTGAACATGACCGGGTTGCAGAGACTGCTGCGTGTTTTTTTCTTTGTCATAATGACCTCCTTTTAAACAGAAAAGAACGACAGATCGTGATTCTGGATCGTCGTTCTCATCAAATGGGTATAGAATGATTTGTTCTTGCCGGTCGCAGGACTTCCGGGGTCGCTTCCCGCGTGTGGACTGGCAAAAAGAAAAGGCAAGCGGGGCGGACGCGAAAAACACGCAGAAGGCCCAACTTGCCTTATATCATATATTATATCATGGATTCCCGCACTTGTGCCAGAAAAATGTGAAGAGCGGCGCTTCGCAAGGTACTTTTCTTGCCGTTTTGCCCCAGCTTTAGCTGGCTAGGCAAAACGGACAGCGGAGCGAACAAAGTGAGCGTAGGAGTATGCGAAGCATACGTTGAAATTCCGGAAATATCGAAAAATCGATATTTCCTACATTATAAAAAATCCCCCTATGAACAACCTGCAAAAAAATGTGGATAACTTGCGCCTTGACAAAAGAAGAAAATCGTGCAATCGTTGCAATCAGAGGGGTACGAGGATTTTAGTTATCCACATAAAACTGTGAAGAAAATTGTATACAATTTGGAAATAACTGTGCAAAAACTGCCAAAGGCTTAAAAAATACGGAAGGGAAGCGTGTGGACAAAGGTCGGGATTTGCGGAAGGCTGTGACGAAATCTGCAAGTTTTTTTAAAAAAACACCGAAAAAATAATAAGACTTTCACACAAAAAATATGATATTTTTTTGTCAAAAAACCACGAGATTTTGACAAAAGATTAACAATATTAGGCTATGAAAAGTATACAGTACTTTTTGCGTCAGATAAATGCAAAAATTGTCGAAGTATGGTATAATAACTTCAGAAGTTTTATAGAGCCCGGACTTTGCTGAAAGAGGAAGTCGGGCGACATTAGGAGGTTTATATTGTAATGGAAAGACTGTACATGAAGTCAAAAGACCAGGCGCAGGTCGCTGTGGAGGGACTTTACAAGGATCTGGAACGACGGATCATCTCAAGTCCTGCCGGACAGTGTCCTGTAGACATGGCTGCCGCATTTCTCAGAATGTGCCATGCGCAGAGCTGCGGCAAATGTGTGCCGTGCAGAGTAGGTCTTGGCCAGCTTCAGATCATGCTGGAAGACATCTTATCCATGGATGCCAATCTGGATCTGAAGATTTTGGACCGCTTGGAGAGAACTGCGAAGGCCATTCAGGCGGCGTCGGACTGCGCCATCGGCGTAGAGGCGGCAGCCATGGTACTTCGCGGGCTGGCAGGATTCAGAGAGGACTATGAGTCCCATATCCTCAATCACTGCTGCGCCGACAACATTCTCAACAATCGGCAGCCTGTGCCTTGCAGAGGCGGATGTCCTGCGGGCGTCGACGTGCCGGGCTACGTTGCCCTGGTACACGCGGGCAGATACGACGATGCTGTGAAGCTGATCAGAAAGGACAATCCGTTCCCGACCGTCTGTGCTTTGATCTGCGAACACCCTTGCGAGGAGAAATGCAGAAGAAACATCATCGACGCGCCGATCAATATCAGAGGCATCAAACGATACGCTGTGGACAACTGTTCAGAAACCGTTTCCGTGCCGGAGCGGATGGACTGTACAGGCAAGAAGATCGCTGTCATCGGCGGCGGCCCGTCCGGCCTGTCCGCGGCATATTTCCTTTCCATCATGGGACATGACGTAACCGTGTTTGAAAAGCGCGCCCAGCTGGGAGGCATGCTCCGTTACGGCATTCCAAGCTACCGGCTCCCGAGAGAAAAGCTGCAGTGGGATATCGACGCCATCGCATCTGCAGGCGTCAAATTTAAGACTGACTACGACGTAGAATCCGATGAGGCTATCAAGGAGATCAAAGAAAACTATGACGCCATGTATCTGTCCATCGGCTCTCATAACCATAAGAATTTAGGAATCCCGGGCGAGTACGCCAAAGGCGTGATTCCGGCAGTTGAAATGCTCAGAGGCATTGGTGATGACGCCATGCCTGACTTTAACGGCAAATCTGTTATCGTCGTCGGCGGCGGCAACGTGGCCATGGACGTAGCGAGAACCGCAAAGCGTCTGGGCGCCAGCGAGACATGCATCGTGTACAGAAGAAGAAGAGACGATATGACCGCGCTGCCGGACGAAATCGGCGGAGCGATCGCGGAGGGCTGCCTTTTGATGGAACTGAAAGCGCCGTCGGAGATCATCGTAGACAAGAACGGCAACGTCAAAGGCCTGTATGTGCAGCCGCAGATCGCGGGAGAGTCGGACAAGTCCGGACGTCCAAGGCCGGTAGATGCTGACCAGCCGAGAGAAAAGCTGCTCTGCGACATTATCATTTCCGCCATCGGACAGGCGACCGACCTGAGCTTCTTTGAAAAATACGGCATTCCGGTCTTCCGGGGCAACATCAAAACCGAACGGACCAACGTGGTCGACAAGGTCCAGGGCATCTACGCCGGCGGCGACTGCGTAACCGGACCTTCCACCGTGATCAACGCGATTGCAGCCGGAAAGGTAGCCGCGGCGAACATCGACAACTATCTGGGCTACAATCACGAGATTATCTGCGATATCGAGATCCCGGTACCTCAGATCGAGGATAAGAAGGCCCGCGGCAGAATCGAGCTGAAGGAAAGATACGCGTCGGAAAGAGGCGGCGACTTCGGCGCGGTCGAACTTCCAATGACGAGACAGGAGTCCCTCGCAGAATGTTCCAGATGTCTGCGTTGTGATGCCTGCGGTTTCGGATCATTCAGAGGAGGCAGAATAGAGAAATGGTAAAATTAAAGATAGATGGACAAAAAATTTCCGTTCCTGAAGGGACGACGATCCTGGAAGCGGCAGAAAAAGTCGGCATCAAGATTCCGCACCTCTGCTATCTGAAGGATATCAACGAGATCGGCGCGTGCAGAGTCTGTCTCGTAGAAAAGGTTGGCATGGATAAGCTGGTCACCGCCTGCAATACGGAGGTAGAAGAAGGCATAGAGATCCTGACCAACAGCCCTAAGGTCAGAGAAGTGAGAAGGATCAACGTAGAGTTTATCCTTTCTGACCACGACTGCAAATGCGTGCAGTGCGTGAAGAGCGGCAACTGCACCCTACAGAAGATCGCCAACGACCTGGGCATCATTGAACAGCCGTATAAGAATATCGCCGACGTAAACCGCTGGGATTTCGATCTTCCGCTGATCCGCGAGGCGTCAAAGTGCGTCAAGTGCATGCGCTGCGTACAGATCTGCGATAAAGTGCAGGCGCTGAACGTGTGGGACATTACGGGTTCTGGTTATCGGACCTCCGTAGGCGTGGCCAGAAACAGAAAGATCACCGAGGCCGACTGCTCCCTTTGCGGGCAGTGCATCACTCACTGTCCGGTAGGCGCGCTGAGAGAAAGAGACGACTTGAATCTGCTCCGCGACGCCCTGGCAGATCCGAAGAAGATCACCATGGTGCAGATCGCGCCGGCTATCAGGACAGCGTGGGGCGAAGGCATCGGCATTGCCAAGACCGAGGCAACGACCGGCAAGCTGGTCAGCGCCCTGCGCAGAATCGGCTTTGATTACATCTTTGATACTACATATTCTGCTGACCTGACCATCATGGAAGAGGGCAGCGAGTTCATCGAGCGTTTCACCCACAAAGATGAGTACCATTGGCCGATGTTCACGTCCTGCTGTCCTGGATGGGTCAGATTCGTCAAGACACAGTATCCTGAATACGTAAAGAACCTTTCCAGCGCAAAATCGCCGCAGCAGATGTTCGGCGCCATGGCGAAGACCTTTATCGCGCAGAAGCTGGGCGTGGATCCGGACCAGATCTATTCCGTGTCCATCATGCCTTGCCTGTCGAAGAAGTACGAGAAGGGCGTAAAACAGGTGGACGATGCCGGCCACGGCAAGGATGTGGATCTGGTGCTGACCACCAGGGAGCTGGATCGTCTGATCAGGGCCGACAATATCCAGCCTGATGACCTGAAGGAAGAAGAGTTTGACCCGATCTTCGGTGAAGGCTCCGGCGCGGGCGTCATCTTCGGCGCTACCGGCGGCGTCATGGAGGCGGCGCTGAGAAGCGCGTATTTCCTGATCACCGGGGAAAATCCGGAGGCTGACAGCTTCAAGAGCGTCCGCGGCATGGACGGCTGGAAGGAAGCTACCTTTGAGATCAAAGGGCTGAAAGTCCGGGTTGCCGTTGCCAGCGGGCTGGGTAATACCCGCAAGCTGATGGAAGCGATCAAAAGCGGCGAGGTCCAGTATGACTTCGTCGAGATCATGGCATGTCCGGGAGGCTGCGTCGGCGGAGGCGGACAGCCGACCAAGGACGGATATGAATTTGCCGAGCCGAGAGGACAGATCCTCTATGGTCTGGACAGATTCTCAGGTCTGCGGTTCTCTCACGAAAACAGCGCCGTTCAGCTGACCTACGAGGAATATCTGGGCCAGCCGAATTCACGCAGAGCCCATGAGCTGCTCCATACAGATCTGGAAAACTGGGATCTGGAGATGAACCGTTAAGGACATCAAGCGTGTCGATCATGAAGGACAGAAGGTCAATGTTTGAAGACTGAAGCTTTACGATTGGAGTCTGGGGACTAACGATTGAAGTCTGAAGGCTCATGATAGAAGACTGAGCGGGAGGCGGTTAATACCGCCTCCTGTTTTCATGCGGAAACGGGCGGCTATGGAGCGGAACAGAGGCGGCGGAGAAAAAAACTTGGAAATTTTTATAAAATAAAACCCTAAAACCTATTGACAAAATAGGAAATATGGAATATACTAAGTCCATCGCCACAGAGCGTGAGACGAGTCTGTGCGTATTGATTCACGAGACCAGAGAGGAGGTAAAGCACAATGCGGAAGAATTATCGTTCCATCATTTTCAACAGTGAT
>CALLDR010000170.1 GCA_937997955.1 uncultured Emergencia sp.
GAATCGATCACCAGCAGCTGCAGAAAGTCCGCCTGGCCGCCGTTGCGATAGCCCGTGACAACCGCGTCGCTGTCGCGGTCGATGCCCATGAGCAGGATGGACGTCACATCCTTTCTCTTGCGGTAGGAAACGCCCTCCACTTCTATGGTATCCTCATAATCGAAGCGCTGAAGATGATCGCCTCGAGCCTCAGGTCTGGCGTTTCTCGTTTCCAGCCATCGCCCGCCCTTGTATACCAGCACAAGCACGATCACGGCGGCAAAAACCAGCAGCAAACCCTTTGGCCATCTGTTTCTTTGAACATCGCGCCTTTTCACAGCTTCACTTCCATCTCCCGCACCGCTGCTGTGTGCTCTTTACCCCGTCCGTTTTTCCACAATGTCGTAGGCCAGCCAAATCTGTTTAGGGGAGCCCTCTGTCTCCAGCGAAACGCATATCGTCCTTCGCCTTTTATCCATCCGAACCACGCTTCCGTGCAGCTGCTTGAAGACACCGTCGATGATCTCAATCCTGTCGCCGATTTGAAGCGCTTTCATGATGCCGATTTGACCATTCAATCGCCACAGCCAATCCGCAAACTCCAGGTCGCGGCCAACCAGTCTATCCTGCGCCGCCTCCCCATAGGCCAGAACGCGAATCACATGCCGAAGCGCCAGAAGCTCATCACGACGAACCGCCATCTGATCTGAGTAAACAAAGACATAGCCGGGAAGCAGGGGCGCGAACGTCTCAATCCACTTCTGACCTTTTCGAATGGTCTTCACCCGCTGCGGGAAAATGGCCCGTCCCCAGCCGTTCTCGTGAACGGCCTTTACAACCGCTTCCTCCTGCCCTGTATGGCAAAACAGGCATCGGACACAACTGTACCCTTCCAACTTTGCACCTTCTCTTCAGACTGGGTACGAAGCAAGGGACATAGCTTCGCCCTCCGCCTCTTGTGCGCGGCCTTGCGTTTCGCTATGACAGAGGTTCTTTCGCCGCTACGCCTTGCACAGTAACCGGCTCTCGAATTCCCCTTGGTAAACCATGCAGCAAGAGACCCCCTTCTCAGAAAGTCAGCCTCAGAGGGGTTTCCCTTATTGGGCGTGAATCATCCACTGGATGGGGCGCGCTTGCTTCCGCCCCGCTGTGCTGGCAGTCGTTCGATTCACAGTGAAACATGCCAATCCGCAAGCCTGATCCGCTCCTTGTGCAATTGCGCAGCTTTCCACAAGCTGCGGAAAAGCGATCCTGGAAGCGGCTGATTCCTCCGAATTCTTTCACTTTACGTCAAACAACATAGACAGCGGCAGTTGAGGAAACACTAACATGGTCGCAAAATTTGTGAGTTTGCGGCAAGCGCAAAAGCCCTTAATTTCCTTGAGATTTTGCTCCTCTCGCTACGGCGCTTGACGGCTTCAAAATTTCAGCATGCCGCCAATCTCTCCACCGCTGCGCGCTGCTGCTCGATCAGGCTGTGGGCATAGAAATCCAGCGTCGTCTTCGCTGAACCGTGTCCGAGCAGCGCGCTCACTGTCTTGATATCCACGCCCAGTTCAAGAAGCCGGGTCGCGAAGCTATGCCGCAGCGTATGGAAATGCGTATCCGCAATCCCCAGCTTCTCCATGAGCCGCTTAAAGCGCCGCTGCACCGTGCGAGGCTCTGCCGCATGCGCCACGGTGCCGAAGATATACTCCGCGTTCCCTTTCTCCTCAAGGAAAGCGCGCAGGCGCTCCAAAAGGAACTCCGGCACAGGGAGCACGCGATGGGATCGGGTGGACTTCGGCGTGCCGATCATCAGCATGGTTTTCCCTCCGCTTTCCTTTTTCATTTGCGCAACGCGCTGAACCGTGCGGCGAACGGCAATCGTATGCCTTTCCCAGTCAATATCAGACCATTTCAGCGCGCACACCTCGCCCAGCCGCATGCCCGTATAGAGGCTCAGCAGCGCGGGAAGATCATCTTCACCGGAGGCCATGATGCGGAGCTTTTCCTGCTCTGTGCGGCTCAGCACCCGCTGTTCCATGCTTTCCTCCAGACGCACCCGGATCTTGCGGCAGGGATTTTTCCGAATGACGCCTTCCTCAAGCGCAAAGCGCATGGCCGCGGAGAGCAGGCGATAAATGCCCCGAATCGTACTGCTGGCCAGTCCGGCGGCGTGCAGTTCCTCCACAAAATCATGGACGATGCCCGGCGTCAGCTGAGACAGGAAGTAATGCCCGAGCGCGGGGCGCAGATGCCGGTTCATCTGATTGAGATAGGTTTGATAGGAAGAAGTCTTGACGCTGCCCAGCAGTTCATTTTCCATCCAGTATGACATCCACTCATCCAACGTTCCTTGGCGAATGATCTCACCCTTCTCCCTCTGTCCGAGCAGCTCTGCTTTCTTCTGAAGCAGCAATTTGCGTACCTCGGAATACTGATGGGCATAGACATAGCCAAAGCGCGTCTTTCCTGCCAGAGTCCTTCCAATCACATATCGTCCCTCATATCTTCCATCCTTGCGCTTGTAGATGTTCTCACCATGTCTCGCCATGATTTCTCCTCCTTTTTGTCCGCGTCCCGCGAACGCATTTGACGGCATTTTTGACGGCTTAAAATATAGCGCTCTCCTGCGCGGCCATTTTGCCGAATCATTGTTTAGAACTCTGCCTTCACTCCCGCTAAAGGCGCAAAATCCCTGTTCTTAACTCATTTTTAGTAATAGGAAACGGTTGACATTTCCCTCAAGCGCCCTTATAATAAAAACTGTGATTGCTGTACGCGGACAGATTTTTCTCCATCTGGATCAGCGGTCACAGAATCACAAATTTTGCGACAAATTGAATACGCAAAAAGCCCGCAAGCCAAGCTCTCAGCGAATTTCTTCGCC
>CALLDR010000171.1 GCA_937997955.1 uncultured Emergencia sp.
ACCACGATTGGACAGCCGGGAACGATATCCTACCGCTGTCAGACCAACAGTACGACTGATGATCCGGAGACCATCGTCCTGGGACTGATGGAGGGCGTATCATACGGCTCCGGCGATGCGTGTCTGGGCATCAATCCTGTAGAGGACAACGTGGAAAGCACGACGAGGATTGCGGACAAGGTATATGAGTTTATGAGTAAAAATGAGATACCGACGCAGATCGTGGTCCTTTCACATATCACGACGCAGATGGAGGCTATGAGAAAAGGAGCGCCGCTGAGCATGCTGTTCCAGTCCATCGCGGGATCGCAGGAAGGCAACGATAACTTCGGCGTCAACAAGGCTTTGCTGGAGGAAGCTTATCAGCTGGCAAGAGAATGCGCTCTGGCAACGGGGCCGAATCTGCTGTACTTTGAGACAGGGCAAGGCTCAGAGGTATCCATTGGCGCGGACTGCGGTGTAGATGAAATGACGCTGGAAGCCAGATGCTATGCCTTCGGCCGGTCCTTTAACCCATTCATGGTAAACAACGTGTCCGGATTTATCGGACCTGAAACCATTTATGATGGAAAAGAAATGATCCGCGCCAATCTGGAGGATCACTTCATGGGCAAACTCAGCGGGTTGCCTATGGGAATGGCGCCGTGCTATACCAATCACACGTCGATTACGCAGGACGATCAGGAGATCGCGACAATGCTGCTGAATCTCGCTGGCGCAAACTATTATATGGGAGTTCCCCTTGGTGACGATGTAATGCTGTCCTATCAGGATACCAGTTTTCATGACGACGCTACGCTGCGGGAACTGGCGCACAAAAAGCCTGCGCCGGAATTTCACCGCTGGATGATGGATCGCGGACTGATGGACGAGAATGGCATATTGACGGAAAGAGCCGGAGACGGTTCCATCTTCTTAGTATAAGGGAGGCATAGCTATGAATGAAAACCAGATGAAGGATATGATTTCTCAGATTGTATCTGAAATGATAAAAGAAAAAGGCATGGGAACAGTGGAACTGCCGGATGCTGCCGCGGGACGCGAGCCCGAAAAGAAGGCGCTCAATATCGAGGACGACTTCATTCCAGACCTGTCAGCTGTAGATTTTCGGAAGATCAACAGTACGCCGAATCCCGCGAACTTAGAGGAGTTCATGAGGATCAAAGAAAAAACCTCTGCGCGGATTGGCGTATGGAGGACTGGCCCGAGGGCGCGGTCAGAAACCTATCTCCGTTTCAGGGCAGACCATGCGGCTGCCATGGACGCCGTTTTTACCGATGTAGATGAAGAGCTGCTGAAAGAACAGGATCTGTTCGTTGTGAAGACAAAGTGCAGGGACAAGGACGAGTTCCTGACGCGTCCTGATCTGGGAGCGGAATTTGATGAAGAGACGAAAAATGAGATAAAAGAGAGATGCACGATGAACCCGGATATTCAGGTTTACTTCGCGGACGGCCTTTCCAGCTCGTCAATCGAAGCGAACCTAAGGGATTTGCTGCCGTCTCTGAAGCAGGGCCTGGCAAACAGCGGGCTGTCCATTGGAACTCCATTTTTCGTAAAGTATGGCAGAGTTCGTTCCATGGATGTCATAGCGGAGACCCTGGGAGCCAAGGTTACGGCGGTTTGTATCGGCGAACGCCCGGGTCTTGCCACCAGTGAGTCTCTGAGTGTATACATGTGCTATGGCGCCCACGTCGGCATCAATGAAGCGAACCGGACGATTGTATCAAACATTTACAATGGAGGAACGAATCCGGCAGAGGCAGGCGCTTATGTGGCGGAGCTGCTGGTCAGGATGGCAAAGGAAAAGGCCTCCGGCATCGATTTTAAAATTTAAAGGAGAAATGTAATGAAAAGAGATCCAATCAAGGCGAAGGTAATGGCCGCGAAAATCATACCGAACGCAAGCCCTGAACTGCTGCGGGATTTGGGCGGTGTGCCGGAAAACTATAAGTCCCTGGCGCTCATCACTGCCGACATCGATGATGTCACCTATACGGCTTTAGATGAGGCGACAAAGAAGGCCGATGTAAAGGTAGTTTACGCGAAAAGCTGCTATGGAGGCGCGGCTAACGCTAATTCCAAGCTTGCGGGAGAGATCATCGGCATCTTGGCCGGACCGAATCCGGCGGAGGTGAAGAGCGGTCTCGATGCCTGCATCGACATGATTGAGAACGGCGCGTGCTTTTTCTCCGCTAACGAAGACGACTCGATCTGCTACTACGCGCAGTGTATCTCCCGGACAGGCTCGTATCTGTCTGAAGGCGCCGGTATCGCAGAAGGAGAGGCGCTGGCATATCTGATCGCGCCTCCGCTGGAAGCCATGTACGGCGTAGACGCCGCGATGAAGGCGGCAGCGGTGGATTTGTGCGTGTTGTATGCCCCGCCGTCAGAAACCAACTTTGGCGGCGCGCTGCTGACAGGTTCTCAGTCGGCCTGCAAATCCGCCTGCGAGGCCTTCGCGGCGGCGGTGGAATTCGTAGCGGAAAATCCGACTGGATATTAACAAATGAAACAGAAACGAAATGAAATAGAAGAGGAGAAAAAAGATGGCTAATTTACAAGCGTTGGGAATGATTGAAACCAAAGGACTGGTAGGTTCTGTAGAAGCGGCAGATGCCATGGTAAAGGCGGCAAATGTGTCTTTGATCGGCAAGGTGCACGTAGGCGGCGGCTTGGTCACTGTCATGGTGAGAGGCGATGTAGGCGCGGTCAAATCCGCGGTGGACGC
>CALLDR010000172.1 GCA_937997955.1 uncultured Emergencia sp.
GGCCCTTTAAAATACCAAAGAAGTTCCCCGGAATGACTGACCTTCATGATAGCTGATTCCCATCTGTCAGCATAATACTCCGTGCCAAAGTAAAGTGCGGTAGGCGATTCTCTTACTTTATCAAAAAGGCTGCCGACTAATCTTGGGTCTTCCAATGTCCATTGCGGCTGGAAATGGTCATTCACACAGGTAATAGCCATACCCTCGCTCATAGGTGCAATAAAATCATCTCCCAAGTCAAATCCACCAATCACATAACCAAAAGAAGTTTTATGACAAACATCATATTGTTGTACCTGCTCAGGAACAAGATCGGTCAATTCTATATCCTGGTATAGAATTACCTCATGGCCTGTAAAGATAACGGCCAGTGCCGTAACTGCAGCTATGAGCAGTATAACAAGCAGTACAATAGCGGCAGATACTTTCCTTCTTGCCCCTATATTCCCCTTCATATGCGCCACCATCACTCGCTGCGCAAGCCATGGGTCGCCCTGCAATCCAGACAGACGGGTCTCCGCCGCATGATGAAGCTGTTCTCTGAACTCTTGTTCATTCATGACAGGGCCTCCTTTCCAGCGCGATACGCAGCTTCCTTTTGGCGCGATTGAGGCGTGCGGAAACGGCGGGCGGCGACACGCCCAGCGCCTGCGCAATCTCCTTCACGCTCATATCCTGATAGAAATATAAAAGCACGCTTTCCCTCCAGTTGACGGGCAGCGCCATCACGGCCGGCAGCACTTCTTCATCCTTTTCTTCAAAGGCGACAAATGCCGATGGCATCATATCCGGCGTTACCCTGCGGTCTATATGGCGGAACCATGCCGAACGCCGCAGATCGCGGCAGGTGTTCATTGCGATTTTCATCAGCCATGTTTTTTCTCCGCACTCTCCACGAAAGCTGTCCAGCGCCCGATAGGCTTTCAGGTAGGTTTCCTGCACCGCGTCCCTGGCCAGCTCGGCGTCATGGAGGTACAGATAGCACATGCGTAGCAAGTCCGTTTGATATTGTTCCACCAAACGGTTCAGTGTTTGTGTATGGACGAAGTCCGGGCCCGTGACTACCTCCATTATCCGTTCACCCCCTTCAAACAATTAGACGAGACAGCCTTCTTAAAATCCACATTTTTAGTAAATTTTCACTCTTTTTTTATGGCTCTCCCATGAAGCCTTTTCACTTTTCGTTCAAACCTTTACATACACTCATTCTGTTCCACTTTGTCCATACGGCCAGGGGTGTCGTGGGCTTGCTGGTTCTTTCCTGGATTCTTCATGGAATCTTCAATCTTTAAAAGCCATCTGCTGTTATACCCAGTATTTTGCCGGGGTGGTAATTATAGAATTAAAACTGTTCTTCAACGGTCAGCTGTTGCGTCTTGCGAGAAGAAAGTTCAAGGCGTTCAGCTTTCGAATCATATTCTGTTACATCAAGTTTTTTCCACCGCAATTTCCGCGAAAAAAGGAAGGCTCTTTTATGCTTTCAAGAATGTTTCCTGCACAGCATCTTCTGCAAAAAAACATTTTGTAGATATAAAAAGATGATTACAATACATCTATTTCATACCGCTCCATCAAAAAATGTATACTTATTAGACGATCGCAGTTTTCAAATCTACCTTGTGTGCAATAAACGATTTACACGTTCACCTGGAATGATCTTCCTTTACCTGACTTGTACAGTTGGCAGCCCCCCATTATGGCAAAGGGAGTTTCTTTATCGCTGTTGACTATCGTCTTCTTTTGATCCACTCGACTCGTCAGCAGTTTTCGACGTGCAAAAAACGGGCGCCGCAGTCATAACCGCGGCGCCCGCTCTGAGAAATCCCATCAAAATTGTCCAGCGCATCGTCCGGCCAACGCCGGCGCAAGTGCTTATTGCAATTCTCCGGCAGACTTAACCTTTACGCGACAGGTATTGCCCGGATAGTAGGCGAGGGGGACGTCTTCCATTTCGATGATCTCCACTGTTTCGCGCTTCGCGCCCGCGCTCACAGCCATTTCTATCGCCTCTTGCTTTGCCTTTTCCAACGCCTGCTCCCGGGGAAGCTCGTTGTAGTCGATCAGGGCCTCGTAGGTGCCGCTGACCTTGGAAATGGCGGACCCGATCGCATTCGCGGTGCCGAAGAACTTCGGCTTGGTAACGCTGCGCGCCCCAGCGAGCGTTTCGGGCAGGAGAATGGAGCCGCCGCCAACAAGGATGATGTCTACGTCCTCGCTGGAGACCTTCATCACGTCAATGCTTTCCTCCACCAGTTCCCGGATGGCAGCCATCGCCTTTTGGGCCCGTGATTCGCTGATGTGCGCGACTTTGGCCGGGTCGCCGATATCTGCCATGCCGAGGCGCACGGCGATGTCCGTCGCGGTCAGCGTATCGCCGCCAAAGACCA
>CALLDR010000173.1 GCA_937997955.1 uncultured Emergencia sp.
CAAACACGGGTTGATTGCGGTCGGGATAGGTTACGGTGCTACGGATACAGATGACATTGGCGCGAAGATCAATGTCCATCCAGCGCAGGCCCAGCACTTCTTCCGGTCTGAACGGATGCAGGGCATGCAGGGCAATATAGTTGCGGTCATATTCACCGGCAACGTCGCCCAAATGCGCGGCGATATACTGCATCTGTGCCACGCTGTACAGCGGTGTTGACGCGCTTGGCCGCCCCTGAATGCGTATGCTTCTGGAGCAAAGCGGATTTCTGGTTATCAGATGATCCTCCGCCGCCTGTTGGAGAATCATGTTCAGTACATTCTTGACCTTCTGCTTGGTGGCTTTCGCTTTGGGTGCGGTTTCCGCATCCATGGCATTGAACAGCTTCTGCACGTCGGCAGGCGTGATCTCTTCAACGCATAATCCGTCAAAGGCGGGCAGGATGTGCTTTTTGAGTTGCCTTTCATAGGTGATGGCTGTTGTGCGGTCGATGTTGGGCTTTGAGAATACTTCAAACCAGTCCAGCGCGTATCGCCCAAAATCATGTCCAAGAGGTTCCTGTGGATTTTCCGGCGCTTTTCCTCCACTCATCGCCTTGAACAGGTTTTCGGCATACTCCTGCTCTGTCGCGCCCGTTATCCATTGGACATGGCCGTTGATGGTAATTCTTCTCCTGATTCTGGTCTTTGCCATCTTGTTTTCCTCCTGAAGATGGCATATGTTTTGAACGCTATTCCGTTGTCAAGATACGCAGGGTGCTCCCCATGAAAAGCATAAGGGGCATCAGAACGGGTGTCAAGACGTTTCCGTATAAAGCGAAGCGACCTTCCCCAGCATCCTGTGCATATCCTGCCGCACGCTTTCAGGCGCGACAATCCGCACATAACGCCCCAGCCCGAACACCCATGCGAAAAACTGCGGGCTGACTGCCACAGGCACCGTAATTTCAAAATGCTCATCGTCCACCGCATGGGCATAGGGTTGTCTGCCAAACTTGCTGACAACCTCGTTCATCATGCTGTTACGAAAGCGCAGGGTCACATCCTGCACCTTGCCGCTGTACATCTTGAAGGTATAGCTTTGATACTGCCCCTGTTCCTCTTTTGTGAAATGCTCTTTTCCCGTGCGCGGAATATCGGTGGCCGATACGCTTGTCATTCGGTCTACACGGTAGTTTTTACCATGTTTTCTTGTGGCACATAGCCCACCATGTAATAGTTATCGTCGCAGTACACCAGCGCCAGCGGACTGACCACATACCATGCGCCTTTTTTGCGCAGGATGCGTTCCATCTTTACGCCATAATCAAAATACCTGAACCGTATGCATACATCCCAGTCAATCGCGGCATGGATGTGGTCGGCATTGTTGAGCACATTGGCGTTCATGTTTTTCACGCGGTTGGCAACGATGATCTGCCGTTTCAGCCCTTTGGCCTGATGCACGGAACAGAGCGATTCCAGCGCGCCGACCAGTTCCATTGTTTTTGCCTCCGACAAAAATCTGCTGGACAGCAGCGCATCAATGATGAGCTTGAGGTCCGCCACCGAAAAAGGCCGGTTGTCCAGATAATAGCCGAAGGTGATTTCATCCTTCTCAATGCGCGGCCTTTTGCAGCCGCCTCCGCCGCCGGGCTTGAGAAAGCAGTTGAGCACATTGATGTCATCATAAATCCCCTTTCGGTCCGCGTGCGGGAAGCCTTTTTCCTCCAGCCGGGCGGCGATCCTGTTGGCGGTCAGCGCATGTTCGGCGTCGGTCTCTCTCTCCAAAATGCGCATCACTTCCAGCAACTTCATTTTGCGGCCATACAGATTGACCTGCGGCGCATCCTCTTCACGATCATAAACGGCCATGGCGTACTCCTTTTTGAAACAAAGGGTTTATTCTTACATCTGATAGGCTTTATTTTACAACATCAGGCCATAAAATGATAGGAACGGAGCCTGCTTTTTAGAGAAAAGCCATTATTTGATAACGTTTTGGCCCAAGCCTTTTCAAAAAACCGTTCCGGCGCTTCCTTCGGCGGGGGAAAAGATTTTTGAGGAACAAAAAGAAACCATGCCCGAAAGGTGGCCCGCATACAAAAAGCCGGTTCATGCAGAGCACGCACGGACCGGCCGCTTTGCCTTTGCGGCATATCAGATTTTTGTCCCGTCCTTGAACTCAAAGCCGAAGTAATAGGTGGCTTCCAGTGCCTCCGCGATTCGCTCCATTTCCTCCGAAGAAAACTTCCCTGTTTTCATTCGCTGGTTGAATGCAGACGGCGAAGAACCAATAGTGCGCGCTAGTTCTGCTTCGCTCATTCCCTTATACGCAAGCGCCATTTTTATCTTCTGCGCAATCGTCACTTGAATCACCTCTTACATATTATATAGAGTATTCTGCTTTACGTCAAGGATAAAGAAATTTTATTTAGGTTTTTCTTTAGAAAAGGGTTGACAGCATTTAGATTTTCCTGTATAATGGTTCATGTAATAAGGAACAGCAAAGTTCCCAATCCAAAGGAGGCCACCACATGAGCGACCAGAACATGGAACCCAAAGTCAAGGAACTGATGGAGCTTCGCCGCATGAAGGAGGAACTGGAAGCGGAGATCACCGCGCTGGAAGACCAAATCAAAGCCCGCATGGGCAACGAAGAAACGCTTTTGGCCGGAGCGTTCAAGGTCAGTTGGACCACCTACACCGCCAGTCGCTTTGACAGCACCCGCTTTAGGAAGGACCACGCAGAGCTTGCGGCAGCTTACACCAAGCAAACCACCGCCCGCCGCTTCTCCATCAACTAAAAGCCGGAGCACCTACCACAGCACTCCGGCAATGCCCCACAGGTAAGCTACCAACAAACCGGGGAGCAAGGACATTCTACCACAATCGCCTTGCTCCCCACAAGCAAAGGAGCAGGAAACATGGATATTTACAGGGAGATTACCGACCGTATCATCACGCAAATGGAGCAGGGCATCATTCCGTGGACAAAACCGTGGATCGCGCGCGGCCAAGCCATCAGCTACGCTACCGGCAAGCCCTATTCGCTACTGAATCAAATGCTGCTGGGCCGCCCCGGTGAATACGCAACTTTCCGGCAGATACAGCAGGAGGGCGGCTATGTGCGCAAGGGTGAAAAGGCCAGCATGGTTGTGTTCTGGAAGGTGATGGAGCAGGCGGATAAGGAAACGGGCGAACAGAAAACCATTCCCCTTTTGCGCTATTACAGCGTGTTCCACATCGACCAGTGCGAAGGGCTGGCGGCGAAACACTCCCAACCCCTTCCGCAGACGGCCAGCACAGACCAAAACGCCGAAACCATCATAAGTGGCTATGTGCAGCGCTCTGGCGTGAAGGTGGAACACAGACAAGCTGACGGGGCGTATTATCAGCCCAGCACAGACCGCGTGGTGCTTCCATTGCTGGCACAGTTTGCGGAAAGCGCAGCGTATTACAGCACCGCGTTCCATGAGCTTGTCCACTCCACAGGACACAACAGCCGCCTTGATCGTTTGACTGCGCTCGCCCGCTTTGGTAGCGACGATTACAGCAAGGAAGAACTGGTTGCGGAGATCGGCGCAGCGGCGCTGGTTAATCATACCGGGCTTGAAACCTCCGCCAGCCTGCGCAACAATGCTGCTTACATTCAAAACTGGCTGGATGTGCTGAAAGGGGACAAACGGTTCATCGTCAGCGCATCCAGCAAGGCGGAAAAAGCCGTTGCACTGATTTTGGGAACCTGATGAAACAGAGATTGCGGCGGCGCTCGCCGCAATCTTCCTATGGAGGAAGCACAATGGAACAGGTTTATTACGATATAGGACATACATTGTCGGTCGCGCGCCTGCTGACTGAGGGCGCCATTGCGCTTTTTGAATCCGAAGCGCAAAGCCTGAACCTGCTGGCGAAAAAGAGTGGGAACATGAAGGCGGCAATCGCCTTTGACACCATCGGCGCGGCCCTGTATGAACTGCACAGCCAGATCAGCGACGCGCAGGAGGCCGCCATTCAGGAAGCCATGGATGTGTCAAATCAAACAAATGATTAACTTTCCAACGGACACGCCGCGGCCCGTGCACCGTTTTTCAGGCTTTGCGGCGTGTCCGCCATGTAAAATCCTTTTTTGACCCTTTCTTTGACAGGAGAAGCAGACATGATATACGGATATGCAAGGTGCTCAACAAACGACAGCAAGCAGGACATCCGGCGGCAGATTAGGGAATTGAAGGCGGCGGGCGCGGAGGAAGTCGTCTTTGAGTACGAGCACGGCGACGCGCGAATCAAGAAGGAGCTTCAAATGCTGCTGGACACGGCGCGCGAGGGCGACAGCATCATCACGCTCGAAGTAAGCCGCCTGAGCCGCAGCACGCAGCAGTTGTGCGAAATCATCAACATTATTAGACAGAAGCGTTTGCGGCTGGTAATTGTGGGCAGCATCACAGTTGATTGCCGCAGCGGCGAAATCGACCCCATGAGTCAGGCGTTCATCCAAATGAGCGCAGTATTTGCCGAACTGGAACTGTCCATCATCAGGGCAAGGGTGAAAAGCGGCATGGCGAATGCCAGAGCAAAAGGGCGCAGAATCGGCAGACCGCGCAGCACCAAGGAGGACATCCCCGGCATATTTCTCAAGCACTATCCGGCCTACAAGATGGGAAAGATGAATGTGAGCGAACTGGCGCGGGTGTGTGGGTTAAGTAGGCCGACGGTGTATAAGTATTTGAGGATGGTGTAAAAAATCCCCTCTGTACCAACAGAGGGGAGACCTTTATACATATTTATTGGCAACATCCAAGTTGACCACGCATTGTATTCCGTTCCATCCAACGCATTCATAGTTTTTTAAACAGCCACATGCCAGCAGCTTATCGCAGATGACTCGACGCTCATCGCTGCTCACCGGTAAAGTTACATTTGGCAACCATCCATCCTTCTTCTCGTTTTTTTGTGCTTCTGCTACCAGCATCCGCAGCACTTGCAATTCTTTATCGGTCAACGGCATATTCGACTCTCCGTTCCTTTTTAATTGTTCAACCAGCTCAAATCATCGCTATCTGTATATTGATAGATGTATCCATTGTCGCGCGCCCATGTTTCGGCATATGACCCCTCTTCAACTATAAGTGTGATAGTATCTTTATCAAAGGCTGAATCACCAATGAAAGTGACCGTTTCTGGAATTGTTGCAGTTTTCAATCTCGGACAAGCCGCAAATGCTTCTTCTTCAATCGTTTCTAGGGTATCAGGTAATGTTAATTCATCTAGTTTACTACAGCCTCTAAAAGCCTTTTTGCCAATTTCTCTGATTCCTGATTCTATATTATATCTGAAGGAGTCACTTCCTTCAAAAGCCGATTCTGGAATTACTTCAAATCTTCCAGGTATTTCCCTAGGTGCAAACCTCACCCATTCTGTCCCAGAAAAAATACCCTTACTTAGATTCGTTAATTTATCCAACGGGATTTTGATATCATAATATTCGCTTCGCACATTTGAAAATGCATAGTCTTTTACGCTAACTTCAGCAATATTCTCCATGATGATGCAAGCTTCTGCGGAAAGGAAGCAACTTTCACCAATCTCAAGTTTCGCATTTTCAGCAAAGATTATTTTTTCACCATCATTTTCGAAGTTCGCAAATGCGTAATCACCGATTTTTTTAACACTAGCCGGTATACGAAACTCACGTTCGTATCTGCTATCTATGGTATAGTTATAAAAAGCGAAATTTCCGATGGTTTCAAGATTGTTTGGCAGGTATTCCAAATCAAGATTATGGGTGCTCACTTCTATTGTGCAATAAGCATACGCATAGTCTCCGATCTCCCTAATAGACTGAGGAATCTTATATAAAAAATAGCGTCCGTCGAAATCTTTGCCAAAAAAAGCATAATCGCCAATTTTTACTATTCCATCCGGGATGCCCCCATATGGCTCTTTGATGGGATAGGCTATCAGGGTTTTGGTTTTTTTGTTATACAGCGCATCGTCAATCGTCGTAAACGTACTATTGGAGGCAGAGACAGAAAAGCGTTCTATGTTAACGCAACCTGCAAAAGCACCAGCACCAATTTGCTCCACACTTTCAGGAATAATGATAGATTTGATTGGGGTATTGAAGAATGCAAGATTGCCAATTGTGGTTATCGTATCTGGCAACGTAAGCGTTACAGGCTGTGGAATCAAGCCGAAATGCAGTGAAAAAGGATCAGTAGAATTAAGACATAGCAAATCTTCATCGCCGCGCGAAAATGCCTCTGCGCCGATTTCGGTTACTGTGTATCCATCAATCATATTAGGTATATAAATGTCCCCTTTATTCTGGTACCAATCAAATTTTGTTATCGTCAGAGTCCCATTTCCCCTCACACGGTA
>CALLDR010000174.1 GCA_937997955.1 uncultured Emergencia sp.
AAAGGTACTGTAAAAACTGAACACATTATTACAAAAAAGGTTGACCAGAACAAAACACATCCAAAAACCCAATTTTGCGGAAAACCATTGGGTAGAATCGTTATATTTCAATTCAAAAAACCAAAACAACCCGAAATTTGAGCTGCGATCGGCTGAGAATTAGGTATAAACAGCTTAAATTGTATTCAAAAACTCAAGCTCTGATTTATATTTTGGGCAGAAGTTGGTTTTTTTCGTGAAAATGAACAATTGGGAAGGGAGTGACCGGGGCGGCGCAGCTGGGAGCAGGTAAACAAAAAGGAGAGCCCTCAGGTCCTCCCGCGGTCTCAGTCCTCGCAAGTATCTGAAACCTAATCGCTAACTGTATTTTACGCTGAAGAAGGGTGCATGTCAAGCGCTAGCATAAGAATATATAATTATGCGGTTTAGGTTCGGGTATCTTCTTGTGTTGGCTGTGCCAGCAGATAGTTCGCAGAGACTGGCAAAGGTTGGAGTGATGCACGGATAGATGTGGAACTGGCAGGCGTAAAGTTCGTGTTTATGCAAAAGTCCCTTGAAAAAGTTGTGACTTGATCGAAAAACTCCCTTGAAAAAGTTGCATGTGACGAACAATAGAATAGAAGAAAGAGAATAGCCGTAAAGGACTGCAGGAAATGGATTGCTGTAGTCCTGTTTTATTGCCGCAGTTAATGTAATGGCAAAACTTTACAGCACTTGCCGGGCGATTCGACCAGCTCACGGAACATGCCGCAGCAGTTTTCATGCGCAGATCCCGGCGCGGACGCTTTTCCTTGTGTTTTTTGATAATTTCACATATACTATTACTATACGGTATACGAAACACGGAATCCCAAAAGGGTGAAAGGAGCATAGCTATGGACGCGCGGGAGCAAAAAGTGATTTCCATCGGAATAGAGGATTTTAAGGAAATAATAGATAAAAACGGGTATCTGGTGGATAAGACGCTGATGATACGGGACCTGCTGACATCCAATACGAAGGTGACTTTGTTTACCCGGCCGCGCCGGTTCGGGAAGACTCTGAACCAGAGCATGCTCCGCCGGTTCTTCGAGGACGAGCGGAAAGCAGATGGAACGCCGATAGACAACAGGTATCTGTTCGATGGTCTGGCTATCTCTCAATGCGGGGAGCAGTATTTGAAGCACCAGCAGCAGTATCCGGTCATCAATCTTTCGCTAAAGTCAGGAAAGCAGCCGACCTATGAGATGTCGTACAAGAGTCTGGTCGATGAAATCATCAAAGAATTCCAGCGCCACATCTATGTGTTGGGCGGAGAGATGCTCCAGAGAGATAAAAAGATCTTTGAGGAAATCTTAAATGAGAAGGCGGAAGCTGTTCAGTACGCAAAGGCACTGGCTTTTCTCTCCTCCTGTCTGGAAAAGTACCACGGCAAGAAGTGCATCGTACTCATCGATGAGTACGATGTGCCTTTGGAAAACGCCTGGATTTCTGGTTTCTATGACGAAATGATCGCTTTCATACGCTCCCTGTTTGAATCAGTCCTAAAAACCAACAGCAGCCTGGAGTTCGGCGTGATCACCGGGTGCCTGCGGATCAGTAGAGAGAGCATTTTTACCGGCTTGAATAATCTGGAGATCAACTCTGTACTGGATTCGGAATACGGAGACAGCTTTGGCTTTACAGAAAAAGAGGTGAAAGCCATGGTGCAGGCCTACGGTCTGAATGAAAAGATGGATGAAATCAGACAGTGGTACGATGGCTATCTCTTTGGGGACAAGGAGATCTATAACCCGTGGAGCATCTTGAACTACGTAAAAAAGGCAAACTATAATCCCCATGCGTTTCCGAAGGCGTACTGGTCCAACACGTCCTCGAACAGTATCGTGAAGGAATTGGTAGAATATGCGGATCAGGAGGCCCGCAGTGAAATAGAGAGCCTCATCGCCGGGGATCTCCTGGAAAAACCAGTTCACGAGGAAATCACCTATGGGGATATTCATACATCCAGCGACAACCTGTGGAACTTTTTATATTTCACCGGCTATCTGACATCAGGGGGACAGCGGTTTGATGCAGAGAGAACCTTCATTGAGATGAAGATTCCTAATACAGAGATTCGGACCATCTATCGAGATACAGTGATGAATTGGTTCGACGCAAAAGTTAAGCAAACCGATCTGAAGCCTCTGATACAGGCCATGGAGGAAGGTGATTGCTGCCTTATGGAAGAGATCATCAGCGATCAGCTGATGGATACCATCAGCTTCTTCGACTACGGTGAGAGTTACTACCACGGATTCCTGGCCGGACTGCTGAAGGCGGCAGGCGGCTATCTGGTTCTGTCTAACCGGGAGAGCGGACAGGGACGGACGGATCTGGTGGTAAAGACACCGAGAATTCGTAACGGTAAGGCGTTCCTCTTCGAGGTCAAAGCGGCGAAAGAATTCAGGGAACTGGAAGAGAATTGCCGGGAAGCCCTGACGCAGATTGAGGCGCAGAAGTATGAAGAAAGCCTTCTGAGGGAAGGCTATCAGGATATTAGAAAGTATGGGATCTGTTTCATTAAGAAAGAATGCAGGGTCATGAAGGGATAGGACTGCTGCCAAACATCGGCTTTCTATTCTAAGACCTGCCCGCAGAAGTGGATTTTCCACGCCAGGGACAGCTGCTCCATGTCGGCAGGGGATTTGTAATCCAGTCCCGTGATTTCACGGATCTTATCCAGGCGGTAGCGCAGGGTGTTTTCATGCTGAGCCATAGCTGCCGCGGCCGCGGAGATGCTGCAGCCGGCCTGACAGTAGGATCCCAGGGTATCCGACAGGCGGCCGTTGTGCTCCGCATCGTATTCGGCAAGCTGATCCATGATCCCGTCGCTGAAGGCGGCGATCTGCGGATCTCCAACCAGAGGCAGCAGCAGGCGCAGAGAACCCAGGTCATCGAAGAAGAGCGGCGCGCCGGTCTGCTGGGCCAGACGGCATGTCCGCATGCTTTCCATGATGGCCGCAGGGAGCTCTGACAGGTGATAGTGCAGGCTGCTGACGCCAGTGTAAAAGTCCTCCGGTGTCTGCAGGATCTGCGAACAAAAGGCTTCCGTCACGGCTTTCATGTCCGTCTCCGGGGCCCCATCGCAGGAGTCGATATACAGGAGCCCGCCCTGGTAGGGGATCAAAGCGCGGGACGCCCCGTGAAGGGTACTTTGCTCAAAAATCTGCAGATAATCAGCGTCTGAAAGGCCGCCGTAGCAAGCTTCGTCTTTTCGGCGGCGGGCAAAGACCGCAAAGAGATGCTCCTGAAAGGATGGATTCAGGTTTCTGGCACGGCGGCAGATTTCCTCCGGCGCAGCCTGGCCGCAGAGCAAAGCGTCTAGCTCCCTGGCAGAGAAGACAGAGGAAGACATCAGCTCAATCTGCCGGGTCACTTTGTAAATGATGTCCTCAAAGTAAATTTCCGGCGAATCCATGACAAAGATGGGAAAACCTTTTGATTCAGCGTAGCGCAGCACCGTCTCGTGGATATTCAGATGGAACACATTTTTGATAGCGAGGCCGCTGCAGCCTCTGGAGACCAGATGCTTGACGGCATCTCCGATCAAAAAGGGATTGTCCTTGGCGTACAGGAAAGTGGTCAGAGCCAGCTGGCCTTCCTGGAAATTCAGATGGAAGTATTTGTTCTTCAGCGCGGGATCCAGTTCATAATCCAGGATACCGATGGCCGACACCTGCCGGTCCATATGCTTCTCACCCGTCAGGATTTTGACGCTGGGATGAAACATGTGATAAAAATCAGAAACAGTGAAACGCATCTCTATCTCCTTTGGAATATTCTCTAATTTTACCTATGATAATTTATATTATACTCCAAAATAATTGAGAAGACAATAGGAATGCCAAGCTTGTCAGGCTATTCGATCAGCATTTCCCTGCCGCGGCCAGCTCACCGATGTACTCATCGATCAGCTGCAGTCCTTTTTCCAGCTGGTGGGCGTGGGACAGGGAGAGGCGGAAGGTATGAGGCAGATAGAAGCAGTCACCGTGGCAGACCAGAACGCCTTTCTCGTCCAGCAGGCCGTCGCAGAAGGTCTCAGCGTCTACATTCAGGTCGTAATGAATCAGATAGGTAGTGCCGCAGGCCTCCGCGTACTGATGGAGATAGGGATGGCCGTCCAGCCAGCGGTCGACGATGGCTTTGTTGGCGTTGACGATCTGACGGCTGCGGGCGTAGATCTTGTCCACGTGTTCCAGGGCGATGGCGAAGATCCATTCGTCGAATACACCGCCGCAGATAGAGTCGTAGGAACGGCGGTTGAACAGCTCCTGGCGCAGGGCGGCATCCCGGCAGATGATCCAGCCTACCCGGGTTCCGGCCATGGAATAGATCTTGGAAGAACTGCAGGTGACGATGGATTTTTCGTAGAGATCCGCGAAGGAATACATGTACTCCTCCTTCAGGCCGCGGTACATCTCATCGCAGACGATCCACGCGTCAGCGGCTCTCGCGATTTCCACCAGCTGTTCCATTTCAGAAAGCTCCAGCAGGGAACCGGTCGGATTGTTAGGATTGGTGAACAGGATCGCCTTCGCGGCCTTCTGCGGACGGCCATCTCCGCAGTTCCCGTTCACGGCCTGGCGCAGCTGGTCCATGTCCAGCTTGTAACCGGCCTCCGCCTGCAGGTCTACCCGGCGGACGTCGACGCCGATGGAGCGGGGGATGGAGTAAAACTGCTGGTAGTTAGGCATGACGGCGACGATGGAGTCCCCCGGCTCCAGCAGCGTCATGACTACTGTGTTGTTGGCTCCCGTTCCCCCGTGGACCAGCACCACGTCTTCCGGAGCAACGTCCTGGTATAGGTTGGAGACGGCCCGGCGAAGCCGCGGCGTACCGGCAAAGTTGCCGTAGCCAAGGTTCATGTCTCTGACCTCCTCCAGGAAGCTGTCCAGATTCTCTCCCGTCAGGTCGAACAGCTCCCGCACGGTCATGGGCAGCACGCAGCTGCCGCCCAGGTAAATCTTGTTCTTTTCGCTGTCACAGGCTGGATTCAGCCAGTTTTCCAATACAAAATCATCGATTCTCATAAAGCGTGTCCTCCTATGTTAAATTTGTTAAATTTCCACTGTAATGCCCAGTCCTTTTTCTGCTGCCAGGTCGATAGCGCTCTTGGCGGTGACCAGATCCAGCAGGGCAAGGCCTGTCGCGTCAAAAATGGTAATCTCTTCTTCGCTCTGCCTGCCGGAAACCGCGCCGCTGAGTAGCTGGCCGATCTCGCCGGCTACGTCATCCCTGGTGATCACGCCGTTCTTAAAAGGCAGTTCCATTTCACCGACTCTGAGACACTGATCGATATCGTCAGCGTAGATCCGGGCGCCCGCGAACAGCCGCGGGTCGATTTCCTCTTTTCCGGCCATGTCCGCGCCGACGCAGCTGAAGTGGGTGCCTGGTTTTACCCACTCTTTCCTGATAACAGGTTCCCTGGCAGGCGTGATGGTGATGACGATGTCGCTCTTGCTCACCGCCTGCGCCAGATCTTCCGCTGGGGCAAAGCTGACCTGCGGACAGTCTATGCCGAAAGAAGCTGCTAGCCTGCTGCGGCAGCCGCCAGCGAAGCTTCGCGCGTTTTCCGGCTTTACAGGATCCGCGATCAAAACCTCCTTCAGTCCAGGAAAGCAGATCAGAGCGGCAGCGATCTGGAAGATGGCCTGAGTGCCGGCTCCCAGCACGCAGAGGACTTCGGATTCAAGGCGCGCCAGAGCCTGAGCACCGATGGCGCCGGCCGCCCCGGTCCTCATACAGGTGATATAGGACGCGTCCATAATTCCCAGAGGCAGTCCTGTGTCAGAGTCACAGACCATGAGCATGCCGGTGAAGACAGGCAGACCTTTGGCGCTGTTCTGAGGAAATTTGTTCAGCATTTTCAGACCGTGAAGGTTGATGTCCCCGAAGACGCCGCCGGAGCGGATATCCATGACGGCCTCCTTTTCCGCAAAGTGATGTTCGATCAGAGGCCAGACCGCGGTATCCCCTTTGGATTTCAGCTGGTATACCGCCTTGACCCCCTCGATGACCGTGGGCATTTCCAGAACCTGTTCCAGCTCTTTACGCCCCAGAATTTTAATATCCATAGTATTCCTCCTTGTAATCGTTCGACTTGTCGATATCTCCATCATAGAGCCTTTCCCGCAGAGAATCAATTTCAGGTATTTAGATTTTATTATAGAATAAAGCACGGTCTATTGTAGAATTCTACAATAGACCGTGCTTTGCCAGCTTGTTGTATAGCGTCTGCCGGGCGATGTCCAGTTCCCTGGCCGTCTTTGTGATGCTGTAGCGGTTTCGCTTGAGGGCGTTCCGCAGGATATCCTTTTCCAGAGTTTCCACCTGGCTGGCGAGGGAAGCGCCGGGGTGGAGATATTCCTGTTCCCCGGCAGAAGCCGCGGCAGATTTGGAACGCTTTTTCTCCGACGGAATGCTGACGATTTCCTTCTTCTGGAACATGTAGTCCGGGACGTCACTCATGGTGATATCGCCTTTTGCTTTGATGGTGCAGGCGTATTCGATGACGTTTTTCAGCTCCCTGACGTTGCCTTCCCACGGATACTGGTCGAAAAAAGCCATGACGTCGTCTTCGATGCCGGTGATCTCATGATTCAAAGTGATGTTGTACTGGTTGATGTAGTGACTGCAGAGCAGGGGAATGTCATCTCTGCGGTCGCGCAGGGGCGGAATGGAAAAACTGGCTACGTTGAGCCGGTAGAACAGGTCCTTCCGAAAAGCGCCGCCGGCCACCATGGTCTCCAGCGACTCGTTGGTGGACGTGACGATGCGCACGTCAGTCTCCCGCTCAAAGCTTTCACCTACGCGGCGGACCGCTTTGTTCTCGATGGCTCGCAGCAGCTTGCCCTGCAGATCCAGCGACAGAGAGTTGACCTCGTCCAGAAACAGGGTGCCTCCCTTGGCTACCTCAAAAAGCCCCGACTTGTCGATGGCGCCGGTGAAGCTGCCCTTTGATGAGCCGAAGAGAATGCTCTCCATCAGGTTGCTGGGGATGGCCGCGCAGTTCTGAATGATGAAAGGCTTGCCTTTGCGGGGGCTGTTGGCGTGGATGGTGTGGGCGATCAGTTCCTTGCCGGTGCCGGTCTCACCGTAGATCAAAATGTTGGCGTCGCCCCGGGCCAGCATGCGCAGCTTGTCAAAGCTTGCCTTAAAAGCCGCGTTTCGGGTCATGATGTCGTCGAAATTGTACTTGGCCGAAGTGCTGGTTTTCCTCTTGCGGCCGTCCTTGTTGTCCAGCTCCACCGACATGACCATACAGCCGATGACGCCGGTCTCGTTGATCAGAGGATAAGCCGAGTTCAGCGCCTTCTTGGCAACGCCTTTTACCTCGAACTCCTGCAGCTCGTTGACGATGACGCTCTTGGTGTCGATGGCCTTAAAAAGGGTGAAATCCTCCCGCTTAAAGAAAGGGTACAGCTCGAACACCGAGCGCCCCACGGCGTCCTCATACCGCATCATATTGATCTGGTCGTTGTAGTCCTCATAGTACAGGACCTTGCCGTTGACATCGCAGATCAAAATCGAATCCGTGTAACTGAACAGCTCCTTGAATACTCTGTCTTCCGCCCGCATCTTTCATACCTCCTTGCATAGCACTCGTTTATATTATCAGAAATTTTGCGAGAAAACAAGACAAAATGCATAAAAGTTAGACGAAATGAATGAAGATTAGACAAGTAATCGTAAAATTTAGAATGGCGCACCGTGTTTTTATGCGGGACGGCGAATAAACGTCAAGGCGAAAATTGTTGTTTTTTCAAGGGATCAAAGGGTGTCCGCCGGGGGTTTGTACTTTTTATCCCGGGGCTGCGGCGTTTGGCACGTCTCTTGCTTATTATATTGGCAGATGCATCGAATACAGTTTGACATTTTTATGAAAAGAGGGAAACACAATGGAAAAATTGAAATTCGGTATGTTGGGATTGAACTACGACACTGAGGCTGGAAGAGGCTGGCCAGGAGCCAGATACGCACCGAAGAGCATTCGGGCGGCCCTTTCCGGCATCATGAATAGAATGGAAGACAATATGCTCTTCGACGTTTGCAACAACTGCCTCATCGACTACAACCAGATTGATCTGAAAGACTTTGGAGACTGCGACAACATCGTTCACTACGACCATCTGCAGGCTTTGAAGGATATGGCGGCAGAGATCTCAAAGATCATGGAGCAGGGATATAAGCCTTTGCTGCTGGGCGGCGATCACTCTGTAACCAACGCGGGCTTCATGGCTATCCACGAAAAAGCGCAGGGGAAGATCGGCATCATCGATCTGGACGCCCATCTGGACCTGAAGGTGGAATCCGCGGTGCAGGGACTGTACTCCGGCAGCAGCGAGATCCGGCGGGCCATCGAGATGGAAAAGTTCGACGCGAAAAACGTGGTGGAGATCGGACCGAGAGGTTTCAACTATCCAGAACACTATCACTTCATCAAAGAAAGCGGCATGACTATCTTTACGCCGAAGGAAGTTTTCAGCCTGGGGGCGGAAGAGGTCGCCAAGAGAACCCTTGATATCGTAAAGAAGGATACGGACTATGTCTATCTGACCGTGGATATCGACGCGCTGGATATGGCTTATGCCCTGGGTTCCGGCGGTCAGGAGCCTGCGGGACTGACTCACTTCCAGATGTCCGACCTGATCAGAGCCTTCGCGCCTCATGTGGACGTCATCGACTTCGTGGAAGTCAACCCGATGACGGACCACAGAGAGCTTACCAGCCACGTGTGCGCGAATCTGATTCTTGACTACATCGCAGGTGCTTATCTGGAAGCAGAACTTAATGATTAAGAAAGGAGCGAAAGAATGGATTTAACAAATGAGGAAAGAAGACAGTTGGAAAGAAAATCTGTCTGGAATGTAAAAATTGGAGTAATCTATATTGCTTCAAGTCTTTCATTGGAAAGAGAATGGCATATGGCGCTGCCTGACGATGTGTCGTTTCATGTGGCACGAATCTCTATTGATGATGACAGCGCCACAAAAGAGGATATTTGGCGTATGGTCAATTCTTCGGAAGTGGAGCGGTTGGCGAAACAATTAGCTTCTTGTGAAGTGGATGTTATTGTATTTGGCTGTACTGCAGGAAGTTTCCTGGGCGGACCCGGATGGGATGAAAAACTGGCTAAAAGAATTTCCGATGCTGCAGGGGGTATACCGGCAACCACAACTTCATCAGGTTTACTGGAAGCGTTACGTGCCACAGGATGTAAAAAAATCAATATGGCAACCCCATATCAGGACAATGTAACTGTGGATGAAAAGGCATTTATTGAAGCTATGGGAGTATCAGTATTGAGTTTTTCTGGAGAACAGTGCAGCAAGGATATTGAGATTGTAAAAGTCGCACCTGAACGATATGCACAGGCACTATTGGATTTATATGAAAAATCGCCAGCGGCAGAAGGTGCATTTATTAGCTGTACAAATTCACGGACAATAGAATTAATAGAGATAATGGAGGAGAAACTTGGAACAATAATTTTATCAAGTAATCAAGTATCCTTGTTTACAGCATTAAAGAAAATTGGCTATAAGGGACCAGTTTATGGTTATGGTTCACTATTCAAATATCTTTGAGCGCGGTTCTGAAACAGCAGAAAAGAAAGCAGGAACATTAAATGAGTATTTTAAGAAAGTTAGATAAAGGCATCGAATATGTGCTGAAAGGGACAATGATTTTGAGCGTATTAACGATGGCATTAATATTAAGTCTGGGTGTATTTTACCGAATATTTCTGAATGGAGCCATCACTGCATCAAGTGAAATATGCAATTATTGTATAATATTAATCACATTTGGATGTGGAGCTTTGGTAGTTCGGTATGACAAGCAAGTTAAGATATCATATTTGTTTGATATAGCCAAATGGCCTATTAAAAGAGTTTGGGCAATGGTTATCAACTTGTGTATGGCAGCACTTATGAGTTATATGGGAGTATTTGCATTGAATTATGCTTTGCAAAATCTAAATTTGTTCTGATATACTAAAGTTGTAATAGGTTGTTCACTTTGATAAAATAGAGA
>CALLDR010000175.1 GCA_937997955.1 uncultured Emergencia sp.
TGCCGTCTTTTACGCCTGCAACTGCTTCATCAGCAGTCATAAACTTGTTAATCATCTCTTTAATCACCTTTCTATATAAATATAGGATTAACGACTAAATCAGTCCTACGATCAGGAATCCTCCACAAACAACGATACCTACGAAGAACAGGGTGATCAGGCAGTATCCCATGATGTCTCTTGCGGACAATCCTGCGATACCCAGTGCCGGCAGCGCCCAGAACGGCTGGATCATGTTGGTCCACGCGTCGCCCCATGCGATAGCCATACCAGTGATGGACGGGTCTACACCCAGCTGCAGTCCTGCAGGCATCATGATAGGGCCCTGTACTGCCCACTGTCCGCCGCCGGACGGTACGAAGAAGTTTACGATACCGGCTGACAGGAAGGTAAACAGCGGGAAGGTCACATCGTTGGAGATGGATACAAAGAAATCACTGATGACTGCCGCCAGGGAAGTGCCTGTACCGCCTTCAGCCAGGGAGAATGTCATCATTCCCATGATTCCGGCATAGAACGGGAACTGCAGCAGAATACCTGCCGCGCCTTTCGCAGCGTCAGAAATCGCGTTTACATAGTTGATCGGCGTCTTGTGGAAAATGATTCCCAAAACTAGGAATATGAAGTTAACGATATTCAACGTCAGGTTGAATCCGTTGTTAATGAAGTACCATACCAGGTATACCAGACCTGCGATAGCGATAATAGCGGACGGGATCACGCTGTTTTCGATCTTTTCAGCAGGAGTTTCCGGCTTCTTGTACTCTCTCACCTCATCGACCAGCAGAGCAGGGTCTACAACGATGACCTCATCAGGAGACGGATGCATCTTCGCGTTGATGAACGGCAGGCAGATCAGGATAACTGCGCACATGATCAGGTTGTAAGGCGAGAAGATCGTCAGAGATGTGGATACCACATCGGATACAGCGCCGCCTGTTGCCAGTTCCAGCGCTTCAGCGCCAGGAGTTGCCAGCGCAAGTGGAATGGAACCGGAAACACCGGCATGCCATACGACGAATCCGGAATACGCGGACGCGATGAGCAGACGGTAGTCGATGCCCTTCACCTGTCTTGCGATCTCCTTTGCCAGGATCGCGCCTACAACCAGGCCGAAGCCCCAGTTGAGCCAGCATGCGATGACGGAAAAGAAGGTGGTAAGAATGATACCGCGGACCGGAGTCTTTGCCGTGCTTGCGATAGCTCTTACGATGCTCTTAATCGCCGGCGCATTAGCGAAAGCGTTGCCGAGAACCAGTACCAGAGCCATCTGCATGGAGAAGGCCAGCAGATTCCATACGCCGTTGCCCCAGGCGCCTACCATGGTGATAACGTCAGCGCCAGTAGCAGGTATGGCGGCAATAAATACAATAACCGTCAGAATAATGCAGAAAATGAATGGGTCCGGAAGGAATCTGTTGACCAGATGTACACAACCGTTTGATAATTTTTTAAACATGTCTTCTTTCTCCTCTCAAATAAATTCACTCGGGCTTATAAAAACCCACCAATCATTATAGTCCTGTCGGTCGAGATTGTCAAGAATTTGTCGAAGGAAAAAGAAAGGCGCCGAGTCTTGATTTTTCAACGCCTTTCGAGATATCGTCAGAGGCAGTTCAAAAAATTTTATAGAGAATCTGCATATCTGTCAGATAGTATTTTCCTGAATTGTCAATCAGCGGTCGGCGATCTGCGCCTTGTCCTGCCAGCCCCGTTTCTCCACTTCCTGCATGATGTAGGACATGACATGCTCAGCGTATTTGCCAGGGCCGAAACCGGCGTCGTAACCCAGCTCCTGTGCCAGCTCGTGAGAGATTCTCGGGCCGCCGCAGGTCAGGATCACCTTGTCGCGGAGTCCTTCTGCTTCCAGAAGCTCTGCCATCTTTGTCAGCTGTTTGATGTGGATATCCTTCTGTGTTACAGTCTGGGATACCAGGATAGCGTCAGCGTTGACCTCCTTCGCCTTGGCGATCAGCTGCTCGCAAGGTACCTGGGAACCCATGTTGTACGGTTCCACATTCTTAAATCTTTCCAGTCCGAAGTGGCCGTGGAAGCCCTTCATCTGAATGATGGCGTCGATGCCTACTGTATGGGCGTCGGACTCGATGGACGCGCCGACTACGACGATGGTCCTGCCGATGTGCTCGCCGATCCAGTCGCCGCACTCTACTCTGTCCATAACAGTACCCTCTACCTTAGGTACTTTGATCGCCGTGTAGTCAATGGTCGGCTGGGCGTTGCCGTAAATGTTAAAGAACGTGTAGCCTGTCGTCAGCTCGCAATAATATGCCACGTTCGGTTCTTCCAAACCTAATTTCTTCGCGTACTGCTTCGCGCATTCCTCTGCTTCTTCACCATAAGGTACAGGAAGGGTGAAGGACAGCTGAACCTTACCATCATTCAATGCGTCACCGTAAGGTTTCACGCGCGTTAAATCTACTGCGCTGTTAGCTTTGCATTCTACTGTCATTCGTTCATACCTCCTTACTCATGATCCATAAACAACTCGATAAACGGATTGAAGTAGTTTTCACCCTTTGTGCAAACGCCTTCCAGTCCGTGGCCGCCGTCGAACGGACGCTTTACGCCGCCGAAGATGCCTTTTTCAATTGTGGAGAACAGGCCTTCCTTTTCGACCTCTGCCAGCAGAGCGTCTGCCTTGCCCAAAACCTCCTGGGCGCGGCTTTGAATGATGCCGCCTTCTTTGAACTCCACTTCCTCGCCGATATGTCTGCAGTTATTGAAGATATACTTGGCGTTTTCGATGGACAGATATCTGTCCTGCATCAGCGGTGTATGAATGGCTTCTGTCAGCATACCGGTCAGCAAGATGGACTGATTGGTCCATACGGTTACCAGGTTGAACAGAGCGTCCTGCAGGTGGCCTCTGAAGATATTGCCCGTCATGAACTTTGTAGGAGGCATATATTTTAATCTCGCCTTCGGGAAGATCTCTCTCGCCATCTGCGCCTGGGACAGCTCCAGCAGGAATCCGTCTTCTGTGGACGGGTCCATTTCAAAGGCATGGCCCAGACCCATCTGCTCTTCCGGAATGTTGGCAAGCACCGCGAACTGCTCGTTGATGAACTGGGAAGCCGTTACGGTGTGGGCTGCCTCGATGGCGTCGTCCGTAGTCAGGTAGTTATCCTCGCCGGAGTTGAAGATGATGCCGCAGTAACCGATGATGACACGGCTCATGAACTGGTCTACCAGGGTTCTCTGCATATTGATGTCTCTGAACAGAATGCCGTAGATGGCGTCGTTCAGCATGACGTCCAGTCTTTCCAGAGCGCCCATGGCGGCGATTTCCGGCATGCACATACCGGAGGAGTAGTTGCACAGTCTGATGTATCTGCCTACTTCCTCGCCTACCTCATCTAAAGCCTTTCTCATGATTCTGAAGTTCTCCTGCGTCGCGTATGTACCGCCGAAACCTTCTGTCGTAGGGCCGTAAGGCACGTAGTCCAGCAGAGACTGGGCCGTAGTTCTGATTACGGCGATTACGTCAGCGCCCTGGCGGGCAGCTGCCTGGGCCTGGATTACGTCTTCGTAGATGTTTCCCGTAGCTACGATTACGTAGATATACGGTTCCGGACCTTCGCCGATGGTGTCCAGGTACTCCTGGCGCTTTGCCTTCTGCATGTCGATTCTCTCAAAGGTCGCTTTGATGGAAGGCTTCAGCGCCTCTGCGGCCTCCTCCTGTGAGCAGGTAGGCAGCTTAGTGATATCTAAATTACCCTCTGACATTTCCTCCGCGATCTGCTGCGGGGTCTTGCCGGTCTGAACGATGGCGTTTCCCATCCAGTAGGCGGCGCCTGTAGGAAGGGCGCCCGCGTCCTTCAGCTGGTCCACCACCACGTTAGGCAGCGGCGTGTCGACATCGTCGACCCCGTCTACACCCAGCAGTCTCAGAATGGTTCTTTCTGTACTGACAGTAGTGTGGCGGTCGATGAATTCCTGCATGTCATGAGCGATGTTCGCAGCATGAGCACGCGCGCTGTCCACTACTTTAGGGTCAAGGTTCAATTTGCTTTTCATCCTAATAGTCTCCTTATTTCAAATATTTTTTCGCTCCATCAATAATCTCTTTATTGATGCCCAACATTTTCGCGATATTCAAGGCGTCCTTCGGTATCTGGCCCTGGCTTTCGACGGTATACAGCCTGTAGTCCATATACTTGCCGATGATGTTGATCCGCTCTTTCCTGTTGGCGTATTTCAGTTCGCTGTCAAGCTTGCGGAAATCAACGTCTGCCAGGCCCCTGACCTGCATGTTTTTGACGCCGTTTTCCTCGGTCACCGCCTCAAAGTGGGTGGTGATGAGGGTAATGTACGATTTGCCGATGAGATAGTCCACCAGGCTTCTGGTCAAAGCCAGCCCCTCCACCGGATTGGTTCCGCTGGCGATCTCGTCGATCAGCAGAATAGACCGGTCCTGGCTGTTGTCCAGAATCTCCTTCAGCTCTTCCATTTCGCTGCCGAAGCTGGACAAGCCGCGCTCCACCGACTGGCTGTCGCCGATGAGGATCTGCATGTAGTTGGACAGCCCGATCCGCGCTTTTTCACACGGGACGAAGAAGCCGTACTGGGCCAGGATAGGCACCAGTCCGCAGAGCTTCAGGGAAATGGTCTTTCCTCCCATGTTGGCTCCGGTGATGCAGGTGACGCCGTCAGCAAGGGAAATGCTGACCGGACAGTAGGTCTTCCCCTTTGACAGAAGAATGTCCTCTACCTGCAGCTGGCGGCCCTCCGTAATCTCCACCACATGTTCGTCTGCGATCTCCGGCTTGACGCATCTGTGCTGGATAGCATAGACGGCCTTTGCCAGGGCAAAGTCCAGACGTCCGATCTTTCTGCAATTGGTGAGAAGTACGCCGCCAAAGGCGCTGACCTCCCGGGACAGCCGCTCTCTGATGATCGTCTCCTCGTCTTCTATGGCCGTGTTCAGGTCCTCCATCTCTCTTGACAGGGCGTACACGGCTTCATTCTTTGTCAGCTCAAAGGTCACTGACATATAGTCTTCGCCGACAGCTTCCAGGTCGGGGATTTCCCTGGCCTTTTCCAGCAGATTGCTGGACCGGGAGATGACCACGTCGAACTTGGGCGTCAGCACGATGCCGTACGCCTTACGGATCTCTTCCTTTCTGGCCTTCTGGGCCCTGCGGATCTGCAGCTCCAGACCCTTTCTCTGCTTTCTCAGCTCTGCCAGCTTTTCTGAAAAATCATCATAAATGTAAAAGGTGTTCAGCCGGTCCTTTCTCGGGTCCAGAATATCCAGCAGCGGCTCCGTGTCCTCCATCATATATTCTTCTGGGACCGGCGTTTCCGCGCCGCCTAGGATCTTCTCTATGGACCGCATGTTCAGCAGCAGAGATTTGACCTCATACAGCTCTACCACCGACAGCGCGCTGCTGGCGCTTCTCTCTATGGTGTAGGACACGTCCTTCATCACCATAAACGTCTCCGCCAGCATGCTGACCAGCTTCTCGTTTTCCCGGACAAAATCCGTCATCTGCTGGACCTTATCCAGTTCCTCCCGCAGGGCTTCCTCCTGCCCCGGGAAAAACGGCCTCGTCTCTTTCAGAACCTTTTTACCAAAAGGAGTGTTGATATCCAGCTTGTTCATCACGTATTCCAGACCTGTCTCTGATCTGGTCTTTACGTTTGCCAGTCTCCTGTTGGAACCCTGCAGCATACTTCTCTCTCCTTTCAGTGGACTACATTCTGACGTCTATGACCGGAATATCCGGTATCGCTTCCTGCATGGCCTCCAGCAGCACGCCGTGATCAAAGGAGTACCCGCTGGGCGCGAAAGGGTTGACCGTAACAGCCGCCACGGTAATATTGTCCAGTACCCGGACAGAAAAGCCTTTCTTCACCAGCTGCCGCCAGCTGACCGCGTCGAGAAAGATCTTGGTCGGATCCTTCAGGATAAACTTTACCTGCTTCAGCCGGGAAGGATGGATATCAGCGATGACGCTGCTGGTAAACGCGCCGGGGATATACACGTACTGTGTCTCTTCGTCGATGGCCTCATCGATGAAGCGGCTGGCGCCCAGCCCCGTCAGCAGATCCAGCTGCTCAGCTCTGTCGCCTTTGACCAGCATGATCTTCTCGTCCTTCACGTGTTCTGTCACCAGCTCTCTGGCTGTTCCCTCCTCCAGCACCGGAAGATTGTACAGATTGACGATGTGGGAGGTGTCCTCCACTACCTTCTTCAGGTTTCGGGAAAGGACGGCCCCTGTGGCCAGAATGATGGCGTCAGAGGTCTCCGGTGATGCGATGGACTTTCTGTCGATGGCGCCGTCGATCAGGATCAGTTCGCATCCCAGACCGAACATTTCCGCGCACATTTTCTTGGTATCCGCCGTCGCCACCGGTCCCGCGATCTGTACGTAGCCGCTGTCGGCTACTCTGCAGAGCAGAAGCTCTCCGATAGACGTTCTGTAATTGGACTTCTGAACGATCTCCAGCCCCGCCTCCGCCAGCTCGTACAGCTGGGTCGGTACGGAAACGATGGTGTCCTCATAAAGGTATACTCTCGGCTTATCTGTGCCGGTCACCAGGTCCGTAGTCTCTCCGTCCCTTCCTGTAGAGGTGATGCCCAGCTGCAAACCTTCGTCCATCGCTTCTTCGATCAGATAATTGAGCGCCGTAGTCTTCCCCGCGTTCTTCGCCATGCCGACGATGGATATCGTCTTGTATTTTGTTGATAAATCGTAGAGTAAACCCATAATTCCAATTCCTATATCAAATACTTAAATCCTTTTTGTTTTGCTGCCCTTCCAACAGCCGAAGCCTCCGGACGCGCGGCCCGCGCGCAGACTGCCTCCGACGGACACCCTTTGATAGAGCTCCTTGCCGGAAGGGTACAGAAAGGGGACCAGCGGCCCCCTCTCCTTGCTAACCTTATTCGTGCTTGTTTCTCTCGTGTCTCAGCAGGTGGGAAGGTTCCATGGATTTGATCTGTAAGCCTTCACCCAGAGCGGAAACGCCTTCGTATCTGTAAGTCTTCTTGCCTGTGCAGTAATCGCAGGTACACTTCAGATCTGGCAGACGAGGCTGCGTGTATGTAGTGATAACGCCTTCGTAGTTTCTCAGGATCACCTTATCCGGCGTCTCGGAAATGATGTACTGCGGCATAACCGGTGTCTTTCCGCCGCCGCCAGGAGCGTCAACTACGAAAGTAGGTACTGCGTAACCGGAGGTATGTCCTCTCAGACCTTCGATGATCTCGATGCCCTTGGCAACGGAAGTTCTGAAGTGTTCGATACCTACGGACAGGTCGCAGATATAGATGTAGTAAGGTCTTACTCTGTTCTTTACCAGAGCCTGGACCAGATCTCTCATGATGTGCTTGCAGTCGTTTACGCCTCTCAGCAGTACGGACTGGTTGCCCAGAGGGATACCAGCGTCAGCCAGCTTTCTCAGCGCTTCTGCAGCTTCCGGCGTCAGTTCCTTCGGATGGTTGAAGTGAGTGTTCAGCCAGATCGGATGATACTTCTTCAGCATGTTGACCAGATTGTCGGTAATTCTCATCGGCATTACGACAGGTGTTCTGGAACCCAGTCTTACGATCTCAACGTGAGGAATCTTTCTCAGCTCGCTGATGATGTACTCCAGAGTATCGTCTTCCACGCACAGGGCGTCGCCGCCGGACAGCAGTACGTCTCTGACGACCGGAGTCTTTCTGATGTATTCGATACATGCGTCGATATCCTCTCTGGATCTGGCGCCGTCGGTCTCGCCGGCCAGTCTTCTTCTGGTGCAGTGACGGCAGTACATGGAGCACTGGTCAGTGATCAGGAAGAGGACTCTGTCTGGATATCTGTGGGTCAGTCCAGGAGCCGGGGAGTCAGCGTCCTCGTGGAGAGGGTCAGCGTCGTCAGCCTCGGATCTGTGCATTTCAGCCAGCGTAGGGACCGCCTGCATTCTTACTGGACATCTCGGATCGTCCGGGTCCATCAGGGACGCGTAGTAAGGGGTGATGCCTACTCTGAATCCGCCGATAACCTTTTCGATATCCGCTTTTTCCTGTTCAGTCAGATTGATGACCTTCGCGATGTCTTCCACAGTGGAAAGTCTGTGGGAAACCTGCCAATGCCAGTCATTCCACTGCTCTTCCGTAACGTCCTTGAAGAGAGGAATATCCTTCCAATTTCTAATTGCCATAATAAATCTCCTTATTTACGGTTTTTTGTGTATTTCGTATGATTATAATCACTTAGAGAAAACGCCGCGGCCCGCAGAACGCTGGGCTGCGGCGGTTAAAGTACTGATTGAGTACCGGCTGCGGGCCGGTTAAGTACAGGTCGAGTACGTTGAAATACTCCTGAACGCTCCGCCTTTGCGCTTACGCGGCAAAGGGCATTAAGCGTACATCTCCTGGAACAGGTTTCTCAGACCTTCGTGCTCTCTCAGGCACTGCAGAGTGATAGCAGCGTGGCCCTTGGTGTAGCCGTTTCCGATGATCATCGTAACGTCTTTGCCAACGCCTTCTGCGCCCAGGGCAGCCTTGGTGAAGCTGGTAGCCATGGAGAAGAAGTATACCAGGCCGTCGTCCTTGCAGGCCAGGATAGAAGCCATTTCAGTGTTTTCGATGTTTACGCAGTTGATAACGATATCAGCCAGCTTGCCGTCGGTCAGCTCCATGATCTTGTTGTACATGCCAACAGCGTCGGTAGCGTCGTGTACGAAGTACTCGTCAGCCAGGTCAAGACCTTTCGCTCTCGCTTCGGATTTCGGGGAACCAGCAACGCAGATAACCTTACCGGTTACGCCAGCTCTCTTCTTTGCTTCATATAAGCACAGCAGGCCGGATTTTCCGCCGCCGCCGATAACGACAACAGTGTCGCCAGGCTTAACCAGCTTAGCAGTCTGAGCAGGAGCGCCGGCAACGTCCAGTGCGGACAGAGCCAGACCTTCCGGCATATCCTCAGGAAGCTTTGCGTAGATGCCGCTCTGGAACAGGATAGCCTGACCTTTGATATCAACCTGGTCGATTTCAGGTCTTACTTCTAAGATCTCTTCGATAACCAGCGGAGTCAGGGACAGGGAAACCAGTGTAGCGATCTTGTCGCCAGGCTTCAGGTCGCCTACGTAAGCCGGTCCAACTTCCTTAACGGTACCGATCAGCATGCCGCCGGAACCGGTCCAAGGGTTCTTGTGCTTGCCAGCCTTGGCAACGATGCCGAGCATGGTCTTCTTGATCTCTTCGATGTCGCCGCCGGCTCTTCTCTCGATTTCTGTGAAAGAAGCGGAGTCGATGTTCAGAGTCTTAACATCGATCAGGACTTCGTTGTCATAGATCTCCATGGTGTTGTCGATCACGTCTGCAGGCTGCGGCAGCACACCTTTCGGGGAAATAACTCTGTGGGTTCCGTAAGGGCATCCTTTTTTCATAATAATCATCCTCCTAAGAATTTAAAAATATCAAGTTTTAACTTTATGCCTCTCGCATTTTTCTGATAAACTCATTATAATTTAGTCGCCGCCCGGTGTCTATACTGCAAACTTGCCGAAATTGTCCAATCATTAAAAAAATAACAATCGAACCGTTTTGTGTTCATTCCCGCTTTTGATCGAACCGAAATCGTTTCAGCGGTCGATTCGTCCCGGCTCTCAGTTCGTTTCGGCCATCGGCTCGTCCCCGCCGCCGAGGTCAGCGGTCCACTTCAGTCACCGGTCACGGCCGGCAGCCGTCGGTTAAGCGTAGAGCTCGGCAAAGAGCTTCATGATCCTTTCGTCTTCTCTCAAAACCTGCAGGGCCGCGTTGGCGTGTCCCTTGGTATAGCCGTTGCCCACCATCATGTTGACGTCCTTGCCGACGCCTTCCGCGCCCAGAGCCGCCTTGGTGAAGCTGGTAGCCATGGAGAAGAAGTAAACCAGACCGCCGTCCTTGCAGGCCAGGATAGAGGACATCTCCGTGTTCGGAATGTTCACCACGTTGATGACCACGTCTGCCAGCTCTCCATCGGTAGCCTCCATGATCTCTTCATACATCTCTACCGCGTTGGTAGCGTCTACCACCAGATACTCGTCGGCGCATTTTACGGACATGGCTCTGTTCAGGGACTTCTTAAAGCCGTCGACACAGATCACCTTGCCGTTGATGCCCACCTGTTTCTTCGCCTGCCAGCAGCACAGAATACCGGACTTTCCGCCGCCGCCCATGACCACGACCGTATCGCCGGGCCTGCAGATCTTTGCCGTCTGCGCCGGCGCGCCGGCCACGTCCAGTACGGACAGCGCCAGTTCCTTCGGCATGTCTTTCGGCAGAATGCCGTACAGGCCGGACTGGAACAGAATGGCCTGGCCCTTGATGTCCACCTGGTCGATCTCGGTTCTCACTTCTTTGATCTCGTCGATCTTCAGCGGCGTCAGGGACAGGGAAACCAGGGTGGCGATCTTGTCCCCCACTCTCAGGTCGCCCTGATAGTTGGGCCCGATCTCCTTGACCTTGCCGATCAGCATGCCGCCGGAGCCGGTCCAGGGGTTCTTGTGCTTGCCTGTAGTCTCGACGATGTTCATGATGATCTTCTTGATCTCCTCCACGTCGCCCTCCGCTCTCTTCTCGATCTCCGTAAAGGACGCCGAGTCGATGTTCAGCGTGTGTACGTCGATCAGCACCTCGTTGTCGTAGATCTCCATGGTATTATCAAGGACGTCCGCAGGCTGCGGCAGTGTGCCAGCAGGGCTGACGACCCTGTGCGTTCCAAAAATATCTCCTTTTTTATACACTCTCTCTTCCATAATGCTTCCTCCTCATTCTCTTTCATCAAAATCTAAAACACGCTCGTCCCGCGTGATTTTTCACATGTCTTTATCGCGCTGCTTTCACACGCCTGTCCCGGCCCGCGCCCGCTGCGTTTTCGCCGCTTCCACGTTTCTTCCCTGCGGCCTCGGCGTTTTCGCGGCCTGCATGCGGTTCTCCTGCGGCCTGCGCGCTTTTTTTCGCGCTCTCCTGCGGATCCGCGGCGCTGTGAAAGGTCACAACAGTCACAAAATACTATAGCAAAATCCATGCCAAGCTCATATCAAAGGCGGGCAAAACAAAAGGAACCCACTGTTTCCAATGGATTCCCGTTTTCTTCTTTTCAAAAGTTTTCAAAAGTTACAGACATAGAGTCTTCAGCCGGCCCAAAGTCGAACCGTTTTATGTTCACATGTTTTTATAGCGAACCGTTTTGTGTTCGCATTTCTGATTCATGTGCACAGCCGCCGCAGGATTCCCCGACTCCTGGCCTCGGCCTCAGCCTCAACTCCAGTCTCAGCCTCCGTTCTCAACTTCTTCCCCGCGCCGCCGCGTCTACAGCTCGTACTTCTTTTTCTTTCTGACCAGCTGCGTCTGGCTGATACCCAGGGCTCTGGCCACCTTCCTCGTGGAACCGTAGGTCTCGCAGGCGTGCTTGATGATGTTCTTCTCGAAGTTTTCCACCATCTTTTCCATGTCCATGACCTGTCCTTCCTCGCCGGCCGCCGAGGAAGGGCTCACGTCAGTCCCCTCAAAGACCTCGGCGTGAAGCTCCCGCATGACGTCCAGCAGAGCGATCTTCTCACCCTTTGATGAGATCATCAGCCTCTGCACCACATTTTCCAGCTCACGGATGTTGCCCGGCCAGTCGCATTGTTTCAAATATTCCACAGCGTCCTCATCGATCTGCCTCTGAATCTGGAACTTTTCACTGTATTTCTTCAAAAAATGCCGGATCAGCGCCGGAATGTCGCCGGTCCGCTCCCGCAGCGCCGGAACTCTGATCCTGACCACATTGAGCCGATAATATAGATCCCGACGGAAGCCCTGCTCCTCGATGACCTCCTCCAGATCCCGATTTGTCGCGGAGATGATCCGCACGTTGGTCTTGATCGGCGTCGTGCCGCCTACCCGGAAAAACTCTCCGTCCTGAATGACCCGCAGCAGTTTGGCCTGCATGTCCGCCTGCAACTCCCCGATCTCGTCCAGGAAGATGACCCCGTTGTCAGCCAGCTCAAAGTAACCCTTCTTGCCGCTCGCGCTGGCTCCGGTAAAGGCCCCCTTCTCGTATCCGAAGAACTCCGATTCGATCAGCGTAGGAGAAATGGAGGCGCAGTTGACCTTGACAAAGGGCTGCATCTTGCGGCTGCTGTTCTTATATATAATGTTGGCTACCTTTTCCTTTCCCACGCCGGTCTCTCCTGTGATCAGCACGTTGCAGTCGTACTTTGCCACCGTCAGAATCTCGTCCAGCACAGAAGCCATGGCCCTGCTCTCGCACACGAAATCCTCCAGCATGGTCTGTCTCTGCCCTGACACCTCCATGAGCCGGGTCTGCCGGTTGATCGGATAGGCCGGATCGTCATCCATGGCCAGATTGGTCTCCACAGCCCCCTCGATGTACGGCACCAGATCCTTTACGATCTCGATGTCAAACTCGTCATAGGCTTCCAGATACCCGTCGGCGCAGCGAATGTCCAGCTGCCGTGAAATGGCCTCCGTAATGTAAAGCGCGATATTGTAGTTGTTGATCAGGTTGGCGAACACTACCGTGCCCCCGCTCTTCGTAGCCAGAATATTGATGGTCTCCGCCCCGGGGATATCCGCGCAGTTGACAGAAAGATCAAAGAGGGCGTCCGCCTTCAGATCCGCCAGACATTCCATAGGCTTCAGGATATCCACGTGGTGCACCTCCGTAAAGACCTTCTCGATCAGTTCATCGATGGACTGACCCTTCAGCACCATGTCCGTCTTTCTGTCCAGCAGGCAGACCACTTCGGCGTCCTCTCTCGCCACCTTGCGGATGGCGTACCCGAACAAAAGGTTGGAGAGCAGGTTGTTTCCCACCACCAAAAACTTTCGCTTGCCCACCGCGGTGTTGCTGATCCTGTACAGCGTCCCCGACTCATCAAAGGCGAACAGCAGCAGGTTGATAGGAATACCTTCCGGCCTTCTGACCAGCGGCACCTCACTGTACAGGACCGCGTAGCCCTCCACCTCCACCTGTCCAAAAGCCCTGTCCACGGACAAAATCTTATCTATATAGATAGGTACCGACGCCAGCGACGCGTTGCACAGCACCTCATCGCCAGGGGCAAATCCTTTTTTGTTGTCATACTCCGCTCCGATCTCCGAAACGGTTCCATAAAGCAGCCCGCCCGTGTCCGTAACCGGGTTGTGCAGCTTTCCGCGGCGGATGACGATATCCATGATCTTCTGACGTATCCGCTGCTCATGATTGTTCGCCTCCAGGCAGATCTGCTTAAAGCTGGTTCCTTCAATATGTATCCTGCGGATATCCACGCGGATCTCCCCCGGCCCGATAGCCCTGCTGTTGTCCAGCCGCCACGCCGAGGTAGGCAGCACGTGCTGCGGCTCCAGCACCCGATTCATTCCGTAATTCTGGGTCATTTTCGATTCGCTCCTTTATTCAGTGAACACTTTTCGGTTCATTCCTCATGTAATTTCAATGATACTCCTTTGGCACACAATTTGCAATTGTTATTTGCAAGTTTCCGATATATAATTGGAATATGAAAATCGTTTTTTAAGTTTAACAAAGGAGAATGAAAATGGAAGAGAAAATCACATCACTTATCAGAGTCAGAATGTCCGCAAAAGACGCCCACTACGGCGGAGAGCTGGTTGACGGCGCGCATATGGTTCACCTGTTCGGCGATGTCGCTACTGAACTGCTGATCAAGCTGGACGGAGACGAAGGTCTGTTCTGCGCTTATGACAACGTAGAATTCCTGGCTCCTACTTATGCCGGCGACTACATCGAAGCTTACGGCGAGATCACAAAGATCGGCAACACTTCCAGACAGATGAAATTTGAAGCAAGAAAGGTTATCGTTTCCAGAAAGGACATCAACGCTTCTGCCGCTGACTTCCTGGAAGAGCCAATCGTCGTAGCGAGAGCTACCGGTACTTGCGTAACTCCAAAAGATTTTAAGAGAAAATAGTTTTTCCTTACAGATGAAAGATCCTGCCGTTTCGGTACGCCCGAGGCAGGATCTTTTGTCGTTTCTGTTCATCATGTCTATTCATTGTTTCCGCTGCCGCGTCTGTCCATCGTGGTTGTTCATCGCGTCGGTTCACTGCGTCTATCCACTGCGTCTGTCCGTCGTGTCTGCTCCGTTGACGCGTGACGCGCCGCCGGTCCGCTACACCTGCAGCCCCGGCGCCCTTGCCTCCGTGGTCACAAAGCTGGCCATAGCCGACGCGCAAACCACGCCGGTCTCCACATCTGCCGCCTTTCCCATGCAGCGGATCATCCGCTTGCCAACGTTGGTGTACTCTATGGAGAAACGGAAGCTCCTTCCGTTCATCGGCTTCAGATAGCTGACGGATATATCCGCCGTAGAGACCATCTTTCCGGACAATGCCACGGCCCCGATGCCCATTCCCGTATCAAAGAGGCTGCAGATGATGCCGCCGTGGACGCCGCCATAGGGATTCAGGCCCCATTCCTCCGCGTCATAGAGATAGTCCACTTTTTTATCCGCTTTGCAGCAGTCTTCAAGCCGCAGCTTCAGGCGGGCATTGAGCCGCTCCGGCTGCTGCATGTTCCTGTCGATAATCGTCTGTATTTCCTTCGCAAATTCCGCGTCTTTCAAAATATCATCTCCATTCTTATCTTGTCGCCAATATTGTAACACAATTCCGCACGGGTTTAAAGGAGAAACGTGCGGATCATTTTGTCGATTCCATCAGCGCTGATGCCGCCATCCTCCTGATCGAAGGAGATCAAAAGCCGATCCCACAAATCGATGCCGCGGCTGTGATAATCCTCCAGCTTACGATATGCCTTCTTCAGATAACGATCATCTGTGATCATGCCGAAATGCTCCCAGATAAACAGCTTGCCGTCGCGCGGCCGCTTCACGATAAAATCAGGATAAATCGTCCTTCCATTCACCTCAATACCCGCTTCATATTTAAACTCGATGCCGTAAGAAGTAAGCATGGAAGCAATCATCATTTCCGACTTCGACCTGTAATAGACTCCGTTATAAGCGTTCCTTTTTTCCTCCTCCTTATAGCGGTTTTTCTCCTGCTCCAGAGAATTCCACCATGCGTCCGAAGGCTGAATCGGCTGGTACTCGCGCAGTGTCCTTTCCAGAAGAGGAATATCCTGTTCGATGGATTTCAACAATTCGTTGCACTTTTCTTTTTCCAAATACTGCCGCACCAGTTCAGGCTGATCGGCCAGACTGATCCTGCGGCCGTTTTGCTCTGTGTAATAATATGTTTTCCTACGGGCTTTCTTCCTGATCAGACGTCCTTCCGGCATCCGACCGATCCGACTCTTTAACTGTTCCCGCTGTCTCCTCAGAAAGCCCAGCTGTGCCGTTGTAGTTTCCTGGTAGTTCATTTTACCCCTCCTTAACGCGCTTATCACTTCTTACATTATATTACATTAATGTTTTCCATACGTCAATAGGGAAATTGTAACCATTTCTTTTTTCTCACTGCAGGCAACAGCCGCTTGTTATACCCTCTTGCGTTTTCTAATATCATCAAAATGTTTTCTACAGAAAACAAAATTCATAGAACAGAAAAAAACACATCAGTCCCGTTCTCCTATGGCCCTTATAATCGCCCCAACGCTCTCCAATTTGCTCATTTTTATGTAAATATATTCTATTTCAACCGTATTTTGCATGGATTCCGCGCAAAATTCGATCTTTTGTCCACCCATAAGCTATATCGGTTTTCTATAATCATGAAAATGTTTTCCAGAGAAAACGCTTTGACCGACAGAAGAAACTTCGTTCAACAAAAAACCTTGACCGGCCGAAAACCCTTTGTTCAACAAAAAGCTCTGTTCGGCCGAAATCCCTTTGACCGGCCGAAAACTCCGCTCAGAAAAAGCTTTGCCGCAGCCTGGCGGTCTCCGCAGACAGCAAGCCTCATTCCAACAGACCTCATATAAAAACCGGCCGCCATACGGCGGCCGGCTCAGATCACTCCGCGTACCTGCGGCAGCTTTCTTCATCTTGCTCTCGCTTCTCCTGAATGGACTCAGCCAGCATCATATCCTTGACCTTCATCAGTCTGGTCTGGTTGCCGCGCTCGTTCTCATCAAGCTTCATCTGAATATACTTGATGGTAGCCTGCAGCTTCGGGATCATGACATATTCCAGAGCGTTGACCCGGCGGCGGGTCTTCTCCAGCTCTGCCGCCAGCAGCGCTGTCTCCTTCTCCTTTGCCGCCAGATCCAGCAGCATCGGAAACAGGTCCGCCAGGGCCGATATGGAATTGTCCAATTCTCCCGACGTCCGGGCGAAGCCGTACGGGAAGATGTTGGTAGGATCCTCCGCCGTGGTCTTGAAGGAGAACACCGGAACGTCTACGCTCATGATGTTCTTGTTCCCTACCTCCAGGATAACACCCTGCTTCGGAAACATGAGAGATTCCTCCATGACCTCCTGGCTCATGATGGCGCTGGCAACCGTAAAGCTCTTATACACCACCGCCAGCCGGTTCTCTACCTCCTGGCGAAGCCGGCCATTTTCCCGTGCCAGCTCCAGGAATTCCTTCATCAGCTCGTCCCGCTTGTCCTTCATCAGCTTGTGGCCGCGGGTAGCGGTCTTCAGCCGTTTCTTCAGAGACGTGAGCATCATCCGGGTAGGATTCACATTCATTCTTTCAGCCATGAATCATCACCTACCCTAAATATTTTTCGATATACTCGTCTTTGATTCTCTTCAATTCGCTCTTAGGCAGCAGCTTCAGCAGCTCCCAGCCCAGATTCAAAGTATCTTCGATGGTTCTGTCAGTTTCATATCCCTGGGATACGTACTGTTTTTCAAACTCCTGGCTGAACTTGGCGTACATCAGGTCGATCTCCGTCAGCGCCGCTTCGCCCAGGATCGTCATCAGTTCCAGGCACTCCTTGCCGCGGGCGTAAGCCGCGAACAGCTGGTTCATGGTATCCGCGTGATCCTCACGGGTCTTGCCTGTTCCGATGCCCTTATCCTTCAGACGGGACAGGGACGGCAGTACGTCGATCGGCGGTTTGATGCCCTTTCTGTACAGTTCACGGGACAGAATGATCTGGCCCTCCGTGATGTATCCGGTCAGGTCAGGGATCGGGTGCGTCTTGTCGTCTTCCGGCATGGTCAGGATCGGAATCATGGTGATAGATCCTTCCTGGCCTCTCTTACGGCCGGCTCTCTCATACATGGTAGCCAGGTCCGTATACAGGTAGCCCGGATATCCGCGGCGGCCCGGTACTTCCTTACGGGCGGCGGATACCTCACGAAGGGCTTCCGCGTAGTTGGTAATATCCGTTAAGATGACCAGCACGTGCATGCCCAGGTCAAAGGCCAGGTATTCCGCGGCCGTCAGGGCCATACGCGGCGTAGCGATACGCTCTACCGCCGGGTCGTTGGCCAGGTTCATGAACATGACCGTTCTGTCGATGGCGCCGGTGCGGCGGAAGTCGGCCGCGAAGAAGTCAGCCTCTTCGTAGGTGATGCCGATGGCCGCGAAGACTACGGCAAAGTTGCTCTCGCCTCCGATAACCTTCGCCTGACGGGCGATCTGCGCCGCAAGCTCCGCGTGAGGCAGACCGGATCCGGAGAAGATCGGCAGCTTCTGGCCTCTTACCAGGGTGTTCAGTCCGTCGATGGCGGAAACGCCGGTCTGTATGAACTCAGCCGGATAGTCTCTGGCCGCCGGGTTCATCGGCAGGCCGTTGATGTCCAGCTTCTTTTCCGCGATAATGTCAGGACCGCCGTCCTTTGGCCGTCCCATACCGTCAAAGACGCGGCCCAGCATCTCCGGCGATACCGCCAGCTGAGTGCCTTTGCCTAGGAACTTGACGGAGGACTCCTTCAGGTTGATGCCCGCTGCGCTCTCAAAGAGCTGCACCAGGGCGTCGCTGCCGTTGATCTCCAGCACCTTGCAGAGTCTCTTCTCTCCGCTGGGCAGAATGATCTCTCCCAGCTCATCATAGGTGACGTTTTCTACATTCTTGACCAGCATCAAAGGCCCTGCAACTTCTGATATGGTCTTATATTCTTTCATCATCGTCTTCAGCCTCCTTACTGATCAGTTCCGCGACCTGACGGCGGAGCTCCGCAAGGGTCTCCTCATAGGCAGCGTCGATCTTCGCCTCTTCAATATACTTAAATCTTCCGATAGATTCTCTTACCGGCAGAGTTACCAGCTGGTTGAACGGCGCGCCTTTTGCCACCGCGTCCTTTGCCAGCTCATAGTAGCTCAGGATCAGCTTCAGCATCTTCACCTGCTTGTTCAGCGAGGTATAGGTATCCACCTCGTGGAAGGAGTTCTGATGCAGATAGTCCTCACGGATAGATTTGCTGGCCTCCAGCTTGATTCTGTCCTCGAAGGACAGGGCGTCCACGCCGACCAGCTGTACGATTTCGTCCAGCTCAGCCTCTTCCTGCAGCAGCATGATCGCTTCCTGACGCATCTGCGGGAACTCGCGGCTGACGTTTTCCTCATACCACTTGGTCAGACGGTCCACGTACAGAGAATAGCTCTGCAGCCAGTTGATGGCCGGGAAGTGGCGCTTGTACGCCAGGGAGGAATCCAGGCACCAGAACACTTTGACGATACGCAGAGTAGCCTGGGATACAGGCTCCGAGATATCGCCGCCCGGAGGGGATACCGCGCCGATGGCGGACAGGGCTCCCAGACGGCCTTCCTTACCCAGAGAAACGGTACGTCCCGCTCTTTCATAGAACTGGGCCAGTCTCGACGCCAGGTAAGCAGGATAGCCTTCTTCGCCCGGCATCTCTTCCAGACGTCCAGACATTTCACGAAGCGCCTCCGCCCATCTGGACGTGGAGTCAGCCATCAAAGCTACGGAGTAGCCCATGTCTCTGAAGTATTCCGCGATGGTGATGCCTGTGTAGATAGACGCCTCACGGGCAGCTACCGGCATATCGGAGGTGTTGGCGATGAGCACGGTACGCTTCATCAAAGATTCTCCGCTGCGAGGGTCCTTCAGTTCCGGGAATTCCATCAGTACGTCCGTCATTTCGTTTCCCCGCTCGCCGCAGCCGATGTACACTACGATATCAGCGTCAGCCCACTTGGCCAGCTGATGCTGTGTTACGGTCTTGCCGGAGCCGAACGGTCCCGGGATAGCCGCTACGCCGCCCTTTGCGATCGGGAACAGCGTATCGATGACACGCTGGCCTGTGATCAAAGGCATTTCCGGCACTAATTTTTCCTTATACGGACGTCCCCGTCTGACCGGCCACTTCTGCATCATGGTCAGTTCAGCCACAGTGCCGTCCTCTTTCTTCACTTTGCAGACCACGTCCTCCACGGTAAATTCGCCGCTTTCGATGCTTTCCACGACGCCGCTGACGCCGTAAGGCACCATGATCTTCTGCTGGACGACCACCGTCTCCTGCACAGTTCCGATGACGTCTCCGGCCTCAACCGGATCGCCTGCCGCCACCGTCGGAACAAACTCCCACTTCTTTTCTCTGTCCAGAGAAGGCACGCTGATGCCGCGGGTAATGTTGGAGCCCGCTTTTTCACGCATGGCTTCCAGAGGTCTCTGGATGCCGTCGTACATGGTTTCGATCAGGCCAGGCCCCAGCTCTACAGAGAGCTGCGCCCCTGTGGACACCACCGGCGCTCCCGGTCCGATGCCCGCCGTCTCTTCGTATACCTGAATGGAGGCCATATCGCCTCTCATCTCTATGATTTCACCGATCAGTCCCAGGTCGCCTACGCGGACCACGTCGAACATATCCGCGTCTTCCATGCCGGACGCAACGACCAGCGGGCCTGATACCTTTACAATTTTTCCTTGACTCATCTATTTTTCACCTCCAAATAGTATGTCCGCTCCCACAGCACGTTCGACGGACTTTCTCACGTTGTCCATCCCTGTTCCCGAAGCTCCTTCTTTACCGGGAATCGGAATGATCGCCGGAAGTCTTGAGTCTTTATATTTATCGATGTCCCCCGTCAGCTCCGCTGCCAGTGTTTCCGTGATGTAAATAATCGCGTACTCCCCTTTGGCCAGCTGGTGAAGGACCTTTTTCGCTTCGTCGCTCTGGCTGCAGGGAAACACGTCCAGTCCTACGGCCTTAAAGCCCAGGACCGAATCCCTGTCGCCGATCACACCTATCTTATACATATGGTTCCCTCAATCTTTCACCGATCTGTTCCGGGGAAGATCCGATCAGGATCCCCGTCAGAATGATACGCAGGTTGTCGATCTCGATCTCCTTGGCATACCAGTAGCCCGCAATAGGCACGATGCCGAAGGACTCGTATTTCGCCCGCTTGTTGAACTCCATCATCGCGTCGTCGCACAGCTTCTCAAAGAGGGCGAAGTCTCCCGTCTCCTTGATCTCCCTGCCGCCTTCAGCCATAGGATCTTTCAGGCCATAAGGGGCCAGCTTGTCAGCCAGCTGTGCAAAAGGCTCCTCGTAAGACGCGATAAAGAACTGCTCGCTGATGTTGCCTCCTGTCAGAAATACCTTCTGGAAGAAGGACCACGGCTTGTCGATCTGCCGCAGACGAACAAAGGTCTTCAGGTTGAGGATATCGATCTGCCGTTTGACGATGCCGATCAAAAACTCCTCGCCGGTAGCCTCTGCCGCCTCCAGCATCTGCTTATAGCAGGCTTTATCCATGATGATGTCGATCTCCTGCGGGTCCCCGCCTCTGCCAAACAGATCCACCGCTTCTATGATGGCTTCCTTCATATGGACCGGCATGAACATGTAGTTTCTGTCGCGGACCATGGCGACCACGTGCTTCCAGTCCATGTCGCCGGTAGACACCAGCAGATCCTCAGACGGCGTAATCCCCAGGAACTCAGCCTTCAGGCAGACCTTTACGTTGTGATAGTCGTAAGGGAAGAGGCACATGGCCAGTTCCTTTCTCTCAGGCAGCGTATCATAGATCAGGTCGAAGAGCTTGTTCTGCTCCCGCCTGATGAAGGCTTCGATGTCTCCTTCGTGAACCTCCTTCGGCTCACCGTAGCCGAATTCCTGCAAAATGCTCTCGGCTGCGGCCAGATCCTTGCAGGAGGCCAGACGCATCATATCCTGCCGGTTCATCAGATTCTTGACGAAACTTCCTATATATGCATCCGCAAAGATGTATTCTTCTGTTTTGCGCTTTGCCATTGAATCTATCTCCTTACTCAAACAGCCGGGCCGCCACGTCTCCTACCAGCTCTTCTCTGGCCTCGTCCACCATGGCCTCTACAGCGCAGTTTACGTAGACGGAACCCTTTTTCAGCAGGAATCCGCCTTTGATGTTTCTGGTCTCCTCAGATACCGTAAACCGGCTTCCCGGAATTGCTTCTGCCGCAGCCTCTGTCAGTCTGCCTCCGATGCGCTGCGCATCTGCCTCGTTGAGGATCAGCTCTCCCGAGCTTTCTCCCGCGGAGCTCAGCAGACGCACCAGAAAATCGACGTAAGCGTCTGGTTCCATAGACGTGATCCTGTCTACGGCCTTGTCAAAGCAGTCAGCGATCAGCTTCTGCTTCTCCTCCAGCACGATCTTGCGTCCATCGATGTCAGCCACAGCCTTCCTGCGGCTGATCAGCTTCTCTTTCTCGCTGCGGCCATCGGCTTCCGCCTGAGACAGGATTTTCTGTGCCTCAGCCCTGGCATTGGCAAGAATCTCCTCCTGCGCCGCCCTGGACTGATCCAGCACAGCCTGCGCCTCTTCCTGCGCTTCGCCGATGATCTTCGATGTAATCTTTTCTATACTCATCTTTTGTCCACATCCTTCATTAAATGCCCAGGTTGAACAGCATCAGGATGGAGATCAGCAGTGCGAAGATCGCATAGGTCTCTACCATAGCTGCATAGATGATGCCCTTTGCCATCTGGTCAGAACGCTTGCCCAGCAGCATGATGCCGGCCGCGGCGGTCTTGCCCTGCGCGATACCGGACCAGATGCCTACCAGTCCGATTGGAATACCGGACGCGAAGATATACAGTCCCTGAGATACGTCCAGATCCATCATGCCGCCGCCTAACAGACCGATACGGATGAAGATCAGGAAGGCCATCAGCAGGCCGTAGATGCCCTGTGTACCAGGCAGCGCCTGCAAAATCAGCGTCTTACCAAACTTCTTAGGGTCCTCAGCCAGAACCCCTGCCGCCGCCTGACCAGCGATACCTACGCCGATCGCGCTTCCTATACCAGCTAAAGCTGCAACTGCCGCACCAAGTAGTGCCCAAACATTTCCAGTAATCATTTCTTACCTCCGTCTAAATCGCTCGTTAAGCGAACATATTTCGTATTTTTTCTGAATGGATCAAATTCCTCTCCGCCGTCCTCGTAGAACTTTCCAAAGAACTCAATGTACTGCAGTCTGCTGGAATGGACGAACGCTCCCAGAGCGTTGATCGCCAGGTTGAAGGTGTGTCCGATGACGAACACCACCAGCAGTACGATGATTCCTACGGCTCCGCCGCCTGCCAATGAGCCCATGGTGTTTACAACGGAAGCGATAACGCCCGTCGCCAGGCCCAGAGCCAGCAGTCTGGAATAGGACAGGATGTCCGAGATATAGCTTGTAATATTGTACAGCGCGGACAGACCGCCTGTGACCTTTCCGATGCCTTTGTTGTTCCGGCCCCCGGTCAGAAGCAGAATCAGCGCTCCCACGATGGCCATGTACATGCCCGGCTTCACCAGGGCCTCCGACAGGCTTCCGCCCGCCAGCCACATGGCGGCTCCCAGAATGACCAGATACCACGAGAAGATATCGCATATGGCGTCCACCAGCTGGCCCCGTTTGATCAGCATGGCCGCTTTGATGCCCATGCCCAGGAACAGGTGGATCACACCGAAGATCAGAGACCAGATCAGAAGCCTGGTCGGATCGTCAATCGGATTGAACCAGATCGGCGAAATCGTAATCTCCTTGTTGAAAATGGTCCTGGCGGCCACCTCGAAGAAATCTCCGAACCACCCGCCGAACAGGGCGCCCCAGAATACGGTGGAAACGCCGCAGTACATGAACATTTTGATCATCCGGTAGGTCATGCCCTCCAGGGCGAACTTTTTCAGTACGGCAAAGCACGCGATCGCGATGACCAGGCCGTAGCCCGCGTCGGACAGCATGATGCCGAAAAACATAGCGTAAAACAGCGCAAAATATTTTGTAGGGTCCACGCCTCTGTAGTCAGGCAGGGAATACATCTCCGTAATAGCCTCAAAAGGATAGACGAAGCTGTTGTTCTCCGTCAGCACCGGCACTTCTTCGCCGTCCTCCGGATCTCTGTAGGCAAAGCAGCATTCCTTCGCCTCCAGCAGCTTGTCCACGGCTTCTGTGGCAGGCTCCGGCACCCAGCCTTCCAGGTGGAAGGTCCGCTTGCTCCGAAGCAGTCTGCCCTTGATCTTTTCCCGGTCCCGCTCTATGACCAGCTCGTCATAGAGGCACTCGATGCCGTCCTTCAGGCCTTCCAGATCAGAAATCTCCTTTTCCACCTGGACGCACCGGTTTTCCGTTTCCTGGATCTCCGCGAGGATTCTCTCTTTGTTTTCCGCGGCAGTCCCTGTCCAGCCCTTAAACGGCGTCGGCGTGTAACCGTGCTGCTTCAGAATGGACAGCACATCTTCCTGATCCTCTTTCATGGTCACTGCCACCAGGTAGATCAGATCCTTGTCTCTGCCAACCTCCGTCAGAGCCACAGCGTCTCTGCCGTCATGGACTCTCTCATTCATGGCGTTTACATCTGCGGCGGCAGGCACAACGCCCAGATTCACGGTGGTGTATCGGGTTTCTTCCAGCTCCAGCGGCAGGTCGAAGACGACCCACGGGCTGACAGCTGCCAGATCCGCCTGCTTCTTGTTGATCCGCTCCCGCAGCTTGTGAAGCTCGTCGTTGCGTTTCAGGACCTCTCCGGCGTCGTCAAAGAGTTTCTCCCGGCCTTTGACGGTCTCTGCAAACGCTGACTTTTTCATGGCTCTGCGAGTGAAGAACAGAGGGCTCTTGACTGTGGAGTACTTCTTCAGAGTATCCAGGGCGATGGACACGCGGTTGATATCTGCTTCCAGAGCAGCTACCTTCGCCTCATCTCCGTCCCGGACACCGAAGCTCTTCAGCGTCTCATCCTCTGCTAACCGCTGGCTCTGATCGGTGATCTGTACGACACCCGCTTCCATCAAATCGGATATGAGCGGTTCCTTTACAGCGTCAAGGCCGATAACAGCCAGCTTTTTCATTCTAATGATCGACACTTGCTCCCACGATCCTTTCCGCGATGTAGTCTATCGCTAAATCTTGTTTTTTCAGAGCAGCGTCTATGACGTCCCTGCAGTCCGCTCTCGTCTTCGCGAGAAAGGCCTCATACTGCCGGTCCGACTCGGTCTGCCCTTCTGCGAGGAACGCGTCGTAGGCCTCTTTCCCCTTGGCCTTCGCGTCCTCAACCAGTTTCGCGGCTTCAGCCTTCGCATCGGTCAAAGCCTGCTTGGCGTCCAGTTTGGCATTTTTCAGAATTTCTTCCGCCTTGCTTTCGCTTTCCTGGATCTTTGCCAGCTCTTCAGCAAACACTGGTTCATCACCTCCTATCGGTCTCTTTCACTTTAAGCTTATTTATGAGCAAAAACAAAAATTCTTACCCTTATTTCAATTATACCACTGGTTTACTCTACTAAACAACAAAATTCGTCAATATTCGATTTCCTTTTTCGCAAGCAGCTATTGATATTATATACAGAAGGAGGCAGAAAAACTTCTGCCTCCTTCAAGTTGCTTCATGTATTATTTGGAAGAAATTCCGTCTGCTTTAAAAATGAATTTTACGCTTTCGTAGCTGCCCTTGCCGCCGAACGCGTCATATCCCCTTGCCGCGTTTCTCATGGCAGTCAGTCCGTTCAGCAGATCCTCCAGCTCGCCGGCTGACAGCTTCTCCAGCTGGCCCATCAGCTGGTCGGACATCTGGCTGACGCCTTCATCCAGCTCCTTGGCCCCCTCAGCCAGCTGGCGGGCGCCCTCCGTCAACTCTTTTTCCTTGTCGCTGAGCGTGCCGGTTCCCTCGTAAAGGGCCGCCGCGCCGGCGTCCACCTGATCGATGCCTTCGGAAAGCTGCTTCTGGCCCTTTTCCAGAGCCGCGGCTCCGTCGGACAGCTGCTTGGCGCCTGCCGCGGCGCTGTCGATGCCGCCGGAGAATTGTTCAGCTCCTGCCGCAGCGCTGTCCACGCCTGCCGTATATGTCAATACCCCGTTATAAAACGCCATGACGCTGTCCAGCTGCTGCTTTACAGCCGCCGCCTGTGAAACGCCGCCTGCCGCGGCCTGATCCAGAATGGCTCCATAGTTTTCCGAAGTCAGGGTCACATCGAGACCGGCGGCCTGCAGGCTCTGGCTGGCTGCGGAGAACACCGCGTCCACCACCTGCTTCGCTCCCGCGTTGATGGACGGACTGGACTGGGTCAGCTGTCCAAGTCCAGAGGAAAGCTGGTCCGCGCCGTTCTTCAGCTGCGCGCTTCCGTCCTGCAGGGCGTCAGCGCCCGCTTTCAGGCTGCTGGCTCCCTCGGTCAGCTGGCCCACGCCGCTCTTCAGGCTCTGGGTCCCCTCGTACAGCTGGCTCGCGCCAAGGTGAAGGGCATCTACGCCTTCCATCAGCTTTTCTGCCCCTTCAGCCAGCTGTCCAGCGCCTTCGTCCAGCTGTCCGGTTCCCGTCAGCAGGGCGTCCACGCCGTCGGTCAGCTTGTCCAGCTGTCCGCTCAGGTCAGACAGATCGGTGCCGCCGTCCACGTCTAATTCAGCGAAAATCTCGCTGGTTACAAAGGTGTAGATGGTCTCTGTCTCAAAATCCTTTACATCTGCGGAGATGGTAACGGCCTCCGGCAGATCCAGCTTTGACGCCGCGCTTCCCAGATTCTCCGCGACGCCCGGCAGGCCGATACCCAGGACGACGCTGCGGTCGCCGTCATCGGTGGGTTTCCCGCCGTCCACCTCTATATTGGAAAAATGCTCGTGATCCAGCACCATGCCGCTGACGGCCAGGAAAGGCACGCAGGTACCGCCGGACGCGGTGTGGTTCTCATAGGTCAGGGTCATGACCACATGACCGCTCTTGCCTGCCAGCTCTTTAGGCTGAACCGCTTTGCCGTCCAGAGTGTAGCCGATCTTCACTGTTACCGGCAGCTGGCAGTCCTCATAGCCGTCGTAATGCAGGCTTCCCCCGGCGCTGACGATGCGCTGCTGCTCCTTGCCGCTGGCGCTGGTGAGCACATACACGGTCTCTTCCTCGGACCCGTCGTCCTTTGACGCGCTGTCACTAGCCGCGCTGGCCTTTTTGTTCTCTCCCTTTGCCGACTGGTCAGCAAAGGCGGTCGCGCTGACGCCTCCCAGGACCACCAGGGCAACGATCAAAGCGACGACGAGACACTGCAATCTTCTGTTCTTTTTCATGCTGCTGTTCCCTCTTTCTTTCTGTTTTTGTATAACCCTTTCATTCCGCCTGTGGTTCTGATGATCAGCGGATCAAGAAGCCGCAGGAAGGCCGGCAGGATGAAGATAACTGCCAGCATGCTGACCAGGGCGCCCCGGGCCATCAGACTGCACATGGAGCTGATGATATCGATCTCCGAGTAGACGGCAACGCCGAAGGTCGCCGCGAAGAATCCCAGCGCGCTGACCAGTACCGACGGAATGGACGTGTGCAGCGCCGTAATAACGGCGGTATCTCTGTCCTGGCCGTCCAGCCGCTCTCTCTTGTAGCGGGTGGTCATCAGAATCGCGTAGTCTACCGTTGACCCCAGCTGAATGGTCGTCAGACAGATCGGGGCGATAAACGGCAGCCAGGTTCCCGTATAGTACGGCAGGCCCAGATTGATGAAGATGGCGAAATAGATGGTCATCACCAGGATCACCGGCAGGCTGGCCGACTTCAGGACCAGAGCGATGATGATGAAGATCAGCACGATGGAAACGGCGCTTACGATCTTGAAATCCCGGTCTGTGGTCTTCATCAGGTCCTTGGTGCAGGCGGCCTCTCCGATGATCATGCCGTTCTCATCGTATTCCTTGACGATGTCGTTCATGGCCGTCAGCTGGCGGTTGACCTCCTTGCTGGCGGTTCTGTATTCGCTCATGGCCAGCATCAGCTGGTACTTGCCGCTCTTCAGCGCGGTCACCGCCTCGTCCGGCAGGATCTCCTCCGGTATGGTGCTGCCCAGGACGGAGTCCAGAGACAGGGCCGCTTTGATGCCGTCGACGTCCTCCAGCCTCTCCGTCATCTCCTTTACATCAGCCCGGTCCAGGGACTGATCCACCAGGAGCATGTGGGTGGTTGCCATGTCAAATTCGTCCATCAGCTTCTCGTTGGCGATGACGAAGTCCATATCCTCCGGCAGGGCTCCCGCCATGTCGTAATAGATGTTGGTGTTGTTATAGCCGTACACGGCCGGTCCCAGCACCACCACGAAGATGACCAGGAACACGGGGCTCTTCTTTACGACAAAGGAGGCCAGTTTTTTCATCTCCGGTATCAAAGACCGGTGTCTCGTCTTTTCGATGATCCGGTCAAAGGTCAGGATCAGGGCAGGCAGAATGGTGACGCATCCGATGACGCCCAGCAGGACGCCCTTTGCCATGACGATTCCCAGATCCTTTCCCAAGGTAAAGCTCATGAAGCACAGAGCGATAAATCCGGCTATGGTGGTGACAGAGCTTCCGATGACGGAGGCTATGGTGTGGCGGATGGCTGCCGCCATAGCATCTTCCTTGCTGTCCTGCAGATCCTGCTCCTCTTCAAAGCTGTGCCACAGGAAGATGGAATAGTCCATGGTCACCGCCAGCTGCAGAACCGCGGCCAGCGCCTTGGTGATGTAGGATATCTCTCCGAAGAAGAGGTTGCTGCCCAGATTGTACAGAATGGTTATGCCGATGCCCGCCAGGAAGATGAACGGAATGACCCAGGAATCCAGCAGCAGCACCATGGCGGCTGTCGCGCAGAGCACCGCCAGGCCCACATACACAGGTTCCTCCTGTTCGCACAGATCCTTCAGGTCCTTTACCAGGGCCGACATGCCCGTAACGTAGCAGGTCTTTCCGGCAGCCTGCCTGATCTCTCCGATGGCCTCAATGGTTTCATCTGCCGACGTGGACGTGTCAAAGAAGACCGCCATCAGCGTATCGTCGCCTTTGTTGAAGGCCTCATAGTACTTTTCCGGAAGGATCTCCAGCGGTACGTCAGCAGACAGCACGCTGCTGTAGGCGATGACGGAGTCCACGTGATCCACCTGACTGATATCCGACCGGAGCTGTTCAACCTTCTCCGGCGTCTGGTCCTCGATGACGATGATCGAAAAGGCGCCCTTTCCGTAGTCGTCCATCAGGATATCCTGTCCGGTGACCGTATCCAATCCATCTGGCAGATAGGTCAGCATATCGTAGTTGATCCTGGTGCTCATCATGCCGATCACCGACGGGATGCACAGCAGCAGGCACAGGATCAGGATCAGCTTCCGATGCCTGACCACTGCGTGGGAAAACTTATCCATATATCTTGTCTCTCCTTTCCAGCTAAAACGACTTTTTTCGAACTAGAAAGGATTATATCGCCGCCCGGATTTCTTTTGAATAAACAAAAAAAGCGCGGTGCAAAAAAATTATGCACCGCGCGAAGAATGTCCAATTTATCAGAACTTTTATGACGGGCCGGCAGCGGGAGCCGCGGGAGCAGCGGGGCCACGGGAACCGCGCAAAACACAGAAGCTGCGGGAGTCGCTACAGCTTGGAAGCGATCTCCTCGATCTTGCGGAACCTGTTGTTGATGCCGGATTTTTTCATGGGCGGATCCATCATCTCTCCCAGCTGCACCAGGCTGGCCTCCGGGTATTCCAGGCGCAGCTTGGCGGCCTGCTGCAGCTTTTCCGGCAGCCGGTTCAGCCCCATCGCCTCCTGTATCTTCCGGATATTATCGATCTGGCGCTGGGACGCGTCCAGCGTTCTGTCCGTGTTGGCCGTGTCGCAGTTGGTCATGCGGACCGCTTTGTTGACCATGCCCTTCTGGATCTTCACGTTTTCAAAGGTCAGCATCTGCGCGTGGGCGCCCATAATCGCCAGAGTATCACAGATGTACTCCGAGTTTTTCATGTATACTACGAACTTGTCCTTTCGCTCCACGATCTTGGCGGAAAGGTCCACAAAGGTGTTGATCATCTTTCGCAGATCCGTCGCCAGATTTTTGCTGGCGCAGACGAATTCCAGATGATAGCTGCGGGCAGGATCGCTGACGCTGCCGCTTCCCATGAAGATGCCACGCAGATACGACTTTCTGCAGCACTTTGTCTTGATCAGATCGCTGTAAATGCCGTCGGATATGTAGTTATTGCCTTCCCGCACCAGCAGGATACCGGTTTCCCGAAGGATCTGCTCGCTGCGCATCTCCGGGCCGATGGTCAGGAAGTACGCCCTTCCCTTCTTCGGCCCCGGCGCTTCCCCAACCTCCAGCTCTGTCTCCACCTGGAAGTACTCCTTGATCAGCTTCTTGTAGTGACGGGCCACCGCCGGATTATCCGTGGAAATGACGATCTTGAATTTTCCGCCTCCCGCCAGGCGCAGGCTGCCGGAAACGCGAAGGAATCCCGCGATCTCCGCCAGCTGGCAGCACTTTTTCTCTGGTACGCTTCTGGATAATTCATTTTTTGTTTCTGTTGAAAACGACATATGTTGCGCCTCTCTATCTCTGTCTCTGTTTCTGCCTCTATCTCGTTCTTAATCTCTTCTGCTTCCTAGTATACGCCAAGCCGCGGAAAATCACAAGCGGATTTCGGCCTCAGGCCAGGGCCTACGTATGAAAAACAAGATTCCGGCTCACGTAATTTAAAATGCGGAGAACTCCGGAAATTCAAAAGAAGAGAGCCGTCCAGCGGCTCTCTTCTGTAAATCCTGTTTATGAACCCATGGCCCTTTTATGAAACCATGTGTCGAAAGAGCTATTTTCTTGGAGCCAGGCCCAGAATCTCTCTCGCCTCATCCGGCGTAGCGATCTCTCTGCCCAGCAGCTTAGCCAGCTTGACAGCCTTTTCTACCATCTGGCCGTTGCTCTCCGCCAGAACGCCCTTTTCCAGATACAGATTGTCCTCAAATCCAACTCTGACGTGTCCGCCCATGGCGATGGTGGCAGCGGCGATGTTCCACGCGTTCTTGCCGATACCCGTCGCAGTCCAGGTGGAGCCTGCAGGAATGGATCCTACCATGTATACCAGGTCTCTGACAGTAGCGGTCATCTGTACGCCCAGCACGAAATCCCAGTGCAGAGGGTGAACCAGCAGGCCCTTTCTGTCAGCCGTCTTCAGAGCGATATCGATCATGCCCTTGTCGAAAACTTCCAGCTCAGGCTTGATGCCTCTTTCCTTCAGGATCTTGGCAAAGTTGATGATCGTGTTGTCCGTGTTGGTGAAAACCTCGTCTCCGCCGAAGTTGCAGGTTCCGCAGTCCAGCGTCGCCATCTCCGGTGTCGGAACGACCTCTGTGGAAGCCAGTCTCTCCAGATCCGTCATGCCGACAGCTCCGCCGGTGGAAGGCTGAATGATGACGTCCGGGCACTCTTTTCTGATTGCGTCGATGCACTCCTGGAATCTTCCGGTATCCTGAGTCGGCGTACCGTCGTCCCATCTTACGTGCAGATGGATCAGGGCAGCGCCGGCATCATAGGCGGATTTCGCTTCTCTGGCGATTTCCTCTACGGTGTAAGGAACGTTCGGGTTCTGTTCCTTCGTAACTTCCGCGCCGCAAATACATGCGCTGATGATTAATTTGTCCATTGGTCTTTCTCCTTTATATAACTACTTACTTCACCCCGCGCCCAAATGCGCAGGATGTTCCTCAAGAATTTATTATACCATCAAAGGTCCCGATGTTCAAGAGTGACTCTGTATCCATCTTCCCGAAAAACCTCCGCCATCTTATTGGCCATGGCTACAGAGCGGTGCTGTCCGCCGGTGCAGCCAAAAGCGATGTTCAGATGGTACTTTCCCTCCTTCACATAGCAGGGCGCGATGGTATTGACCATGGTCCGAAGCTGGCTCACAAAGGTCTGGGCGATCTCGTGGCGCAGCACGTACTGGGACACCTTCTTGTTGTTGCCCGTCAGCTTCTTCAGGCTCGGCACGTAGTACGGGTTGGGAATGAACCGCATGTCCAGCACCAGGTCCGTCTCCATGGGAATGCCGTGCTTGTACCCGAAGGATGTCACGTTGATGGCAAAGGCGCTCTCCGGCTCCCTTCCCACAAAGATCCGCTCCATCTCCAGCTTAAAGCCCGCCACCTTCATATTGGTGGTGTCGATGACGTAATCCGCCTGGCTCCGCAGCTCCGCCAGCTTTTCCCGCTCGGCCTCGATGACCTCCCGGGTGGTGGAACCCTCCGACAGCGGATGATTCCGCCGCGTCTCGTTGTATCTTTTGATCAAAGTCTCGTCAGAAGCCTCGATGAACAGCACGCTGCAGTCTATGTCAGCCCTGGCCCGCAGCTCGGAGAGACACTGGTTCAGATCGTCGAAAAATTCCCCGCCCCGCACATCGATGACAAAGGCGGACTGGCGGATCTGCCGGTTGGAGTAGGCCGTCAGCTCCAGGAAATGGCTGATCAGCGCCGGCGGCATGTTGTCCACACAGTAATATCCCTGATCCTCGAACCAGTCGGCCGCGTTGGTCTTTCCCGCCCCCGAAAGGCCGGTGACGATTACTACTTTCATCTTTTCCATCTCGTTTAACACTCCTCTATATTGACGATCCGCTCCAAATCAAGGCCGGCTTCCAGGGCCCTCTGCACGCCGCCGGCAAAGCTTCCCACTCTGCCCGGCGTATGGGCGTCGCTGCTGACGACGAACCTTACGTCAGCCTTGGCGCAGACCCGGATCTCCTCCACCGTCAAATGGTCGTGCCAGGTGCTGATCTCCATCCAGGTGTCCGTGGCCGCGCAGGCCTTGGCCAGCTCCCATATATCAAAGCGGCCCTTGTCCCCCGGGTGGGTCAGAATCCGCAGGTCGTTCTCATAGAGCGCTTTGACCGCCATGTCCGTATTTTTGATCAAAAGGTGTCTGCCCCAGGCTTTCGGGACCGCGCCGTGAGCGTCAAGCCAGTTTCCCGCGCAGTACCCTTTGGGAATCCCGTAATGATATCCCCCCAGGATAAAATCGAAGTACTTCAGGTCCTCCTCCCCTACGTCCAGATGGCTGCCTGTGGATACGATATTGGCCTCCACCCCCAGATACAGCTCCAGCTGGGGGTAGGCCTTCCGCAGCCGGTCCACCTCCGCCCGCATGACCGGAAAGTCCGAGCGCCTTACGCCGTAGAACCGGTGTCCCGGCCCATGATCCGTGATCGCCAGGCCGGAAAGCCCGGCGGCCAGGGCCGCCTGCACGTTTTCCTCTATGGTTCCCTTGCCGTGGTTGTGATGAGAATAGACCGTATGGGTGTGATAATCAAAGGTCATCTTGTATTTCTCCATGATCCGACTATTCTCCAATGATCCGCACCTCCGGCTCCAGCCTTACGCCAAACTGATCAAAGACCGTATTCTGCACCAGGTGCATCAGATCGACGATATTCTTCGCGGTAGCGCCGCCTTTGTTGATGATGAATCCGCTGTGCTGCTCCGAAACCTGAGCGCCGCCTACGGTCAGGCCCTTCAGTCCGGCGTCCTGAATCAGCTTTCCGGCGAAATACCCTTCCGGCCGCTTGAAAAAGCTGCCCGCGCTGGGATACTGGACCGGCTGTTTTTCATTCCTACGCCGGGTCAGCTCCTTCATCTTCGCCGCGATCTCCTCGTGGTCTCCCGGCGTCAGCTTCAGGGTGACCTCCGTCACCACGCTTCCGCTTTCCTCCAGACAGCTGTGGCGATAACCGAAATCCATATCCTCGCCTTTGACGGTCTGCACCTGCCGGCCGTCCCGGCTGACCATGGTCACAGAGGCCACGATGTCCTTCATCTCGCCGCCATAGGCGCCCGCGTTCATAAATACCGCGCCGCCGATGCTTCCGGGAATACCGCTGGCGAACTCAAAGCCTGCCAGATCCGCCCCCAAAGCGGTCCTGGCAACGGTGCTCATCAGCGTCCCCGCGCCTGCCCTCAGCAGGCCGCCCTCCACCGTCACGCGGCAAAAGGCCTCGCCCAGCTTTACCACTGCGCCGTCAAAGCCGCTGTCCGCGATCAGGGTGTTGGAACCATTACCCAGTATGATGGACTTTCTTCCGTTCAGAGCGATCTCCCGAAGCGCCTCCTGCAGCTCCTCTGTCGTCTCCGGAATCACCATTTCCGCCGCCCGGCCTCCTGCCTTAAACGACGTGTAATCCTTCATCTCTACATTATATAATCTCTTCATTACAATACATCCTTCCTGTTGATGTCATATTTATTGAATTCCTCATAGTCCGCTGTCTCCGTCGGCATTTGTTTCCGCGCCAGGCGCTTTTTGATATAGCGGCTGAAATAGTAGTAGATCACCGCGAAGACCGGAACGCCCAGCACCATGCCCGTAAAGCCGAAGAAGCCGCCGCCCACGATGATGGCGAACATGACCCAGAAGCTGGACAGTCCCGTGGTGCCGCCCAGAATCTTCGGTCCCAGAATATTCCCGTCAAACTGCTGCAGGGCGAATACCAGGATCAGGAAGTAAAGGGCCTTGATCGGGCTTGCCACGCAGATGATCAGCGCCGACGGAACCGCGCCGATAAACGGGCCGAAAAACGGTATGAAGTTGGTCACGCCTACGATGGTGCTGACCAGGACCGTGTACGGCAGCTTAAAGATGGTCATCAGGATAAAGCACAGGATCCCTATGATCAGGGAGTCGATCAGCTTTCCGCTGATAAACCCGCCGAAGGTCTTATTGGCGAAGTAGGCGAACTCAAAGATATCGTCAGATTTTTCCTTAGTCATGGTGGCCGAGATGATCTTTTTGATCTGGGCCTTGAACAGCTCTTTGCCGTTGAGCAGGTATACGCAGACGATGACGCCGATCAGCAGGTTGAACAGCGTTCTCAGCGTCACGTAGACGCCCATGGATATCTGCGCCATGTACTCTCCGATGCGCGGGATCAGATCACTTTCCGTCCACTCCGAGAAGTTGTCGCGGAAATGCCGGATCAGCAGCTCTGCCGCCTCGGCTATTTCAGGGTTTCGCTCCGCGGTAAAGGTGCTCTCTCCCCATTCGATCAGGTCCGTAAGCCGGTTCGGCAGCATCTGCGCCAGGCCAAGGACGCTGCGGACCGTTTCCGGCAGCACCAGGGCAAAGAGGCCGCCGACCACGCCGAACAGGGCCATCAGGGAAAACACGGTTCCCACGATCCTGGCGATCCGAAAGGCTGTTTTCTTCTTTTCAAAGGCGTCCTTCAGCAGATGATACATCCGCCGCACCACAGCGTTGTACAGCGGACAGAGCAGATATGCCATGACCAGGCCAAAGATGAACGGCGAGAGAATCCCCTGAACCTTGTCCAGCGCCTCCTTTACCCATTCAAAGTGGTCTATGATCCTGTATAGAACGATCAAAGCCGCTCCGGCTCCAAAGATGATCAGCCCAAGCTTCGCATATTCATCTTGTACTCTTTTCACGAAAAAACACCTCTTCCTGCTGTAACTTCTGCTTCTGATACTAATTCTATACTACCACAAAGCCGCCGATTTTACCACATGGATTCTGAAATGACCTCTCCAAAAGCGGTCCAAATCCGAATACAAGTCCGAATAAAAATAAAAAACTTTTAATTTTTATGAATTTCCTCTTGACTTTTGCATACAAAGTCGTATAATTACTTCATGAAGTAAATAAATATTCGGAGGGAACTACAATGCAGAAATCAATTCATGTGGATTGCCCGACCTATTTGGAGTTGGGCCTGAAAAATGGTGAAGTATATACAATCAACGGTAAGGATCTCAACAGAGACGGCGTAAAACACGTTATCGACTATCTCTGTCAGGAGGTCGACGTAAAGGCCGACGACGTCCTTTCCAAGATTGCCGCCATGAAGCAAACGGACGGCGCAGTAACCCTGAAGCTGTACGATGGCACGGTCAGCGCCGTTTAACCCCATTTTTATTCCAATTTGCAAAAATCCTTTTCTTTTTCAAAAGCAGGTGTCATCCAGGTGGCAGCTGCTTTTCACATTGTCTCATTCACACTGCATTATTCGCATTGTCCTATTCATATTGTCTTATTCACATTGTCTTATTCACATTGTCCTATTCATTTCCTCATTCGCTTTCCCTCATGAGCCGGTTCAGCTCCAGGTTCTCCCGAATCGCCGACTCCCTCCCCAGCTTCAGGTAGGATGCCAGCGCGTCGTTGTAGGCCTGCTCCGACAGGGTCAGCGGATACAGAGAAAGGCCCGACCAGAGCAGCTCGTATTCCATAGCCGTCCGGGCCACCAGCTCGCTGCCGCTGTCGTAGGGATAGATCCTGATGATCTCGTTGTGGACGTACACGGCCCGATCCAGCGGATCCGGCCTGCTGCCATCGTGAAGCCGCTGGAACAGCCGCTTCAATTCCCCTTCGATCTCCTGGGGCAGCACCGGATTATAGCTGAGATGAAAGAGGACCGGCGTCCGCCGCCGGTAATCCGCCGTCTCCCCGCCGGACAGCTTTTGATAGAACTTGTCCAGCGTCGGCGCGGACAGCTCCTCCGAAAGCCCCAGCAGCAGGTCCATCAGCGGCAGCACGTCAACAAGACCTGCCACCAGCAGATGCTCCTCCAGCGTCGCCGTCAGGTCGTAGCCGCCGTCTATGATGCGCTGCGCCCGTTCCCGGCTGATTCCGCTGCCGGAAAGGGTCAGATTCATCATGACCCAGTCAAGTTTTACATTTTCTCTGCAGTTTATCCTGTTCATACCTAAAGTTTAACACAAAAGGACAGCCATGTGGTATAATTATTTCAAACAAGTAGGGAGGATTACCATGAAAATTTTACTGATCAGCGATACCCACGGCGATATTTCCAAGGTTATAGAGATTTTAGACCGGGTCAAGGGCATAGATATGATCCTGCACTGCGGCGATTACGAGACGGACGCCCGTATCCTGGAGAACTGCACAGATATCCCGGTCATTTCCGTAACCGGCAACTGCGACGGCGGCAGCGACTATCGAAAGACCGTGGAAACTCCTGCCGGAAAGCTTTTGATCACCCACGGCCACATGGAGGCCGTCGGCTTTACCCAAACCCTTCTGACGTCCGCCGCCGAAGATGAGGGCGGCTGCATCGCCGTCTGCTTCGGGCATACCCACGTTCCCCTCTGCGAGGACACCGGCGGACTGTGGCTGATCAATCCCGGCAGCCTGACCGAGCCTCGAAAGGGCTCCAGGCCTTCCTGCGCCGTCCTCCGGTGCGAGGAAGACGGCTTCTATCCTGTCCTCGTCCCTTACGACACCCTGATGCCGTCAGAACCCCCGAAAGATCCAGAGGACCCTGAAGACCCGAAAGACCCGCCGCGGGGAGACGGCGGCGGTGACGGGGAAGATCCCGCCGCCAAAAAGAAAAAGGTCAAGGGCGGCTTCCTCCGCGGTCTCCTCAACTACAGCGACCGTTTCTAAGCAATAATCATCAATAAGCAGAAATAAAAAGTATAGCCTCCGCGCCGGACTGTACCGGCACGGAGGCTATACTTTTTATTTGCCTTTGATGGATTTCGATGGATTTCCCGTTGGCGGCTTGTCCCGCGCGCCCTGGCTTATCATCGTTTCCAATTTTCCATCTTCTATTTTCCCATCTTATAATAAGCTTCCATCTCCTCCTTCGGCACCATGCTGCCGCCGGTGGCCCACAGAATATGGGTGGCGCTGCGAAGCTTATCCTTCAGGTTGTTTTTGATCAGGTAGCCCTCCGCGCTCAGCACGTGTCCCGGACCCGTGAAGGACGCGCAGGCAGACGGCTCGATGTACAGGTTCTCCACGTCGGCCAGCTTCGCCAGATACGGATACAGCTTGTCGTCGCCGATGGTAAAGCAGCCGTCAAGAAGGGTCTCCATGATGCTTCCTACCAGCCGGGAAGGCCTTGCGACCGCCAGCCCGTCCGCCGCCGTCTTGCCGTCCAGGCCTACGTCGCCTACAGCGATCTCATCGTGAAGGCCGGTCAGCATGCCCAGGGTCATGCACGGCGCGTGGGTCGGCTCCGCGAAGAAAATATGGATATGCTCGCCGAAGACCTGTTTCAGGCCGAAGGCCACGCCGCCCGGCGCGCCGCCGACGCCGCATGGGATATACACGAACACAGGGTTGTCCTCATCACAGACGATCATCTGCCGCTTAAACTGGTCCGCCAGCCGCTTCGCCGCCACAGAATAGCCCAGGAACAGGTCGCTGGAGCCTTCGTCGTCCACAAAGTGGCACATCGGGTCCTTGGCGGCTTCCTTCCGGCCTTCCGCCACCGCCTTCTGGTAGTCGTCCTGGTATTCCACCACGGTGACCCCCTTCTGCCGCAGCAGATCCTTCTTCCACTGCCGCGCGTCCGCCGACATGTGAACCGTCACCTTAAAGCCCAGGCGGGCGCTGATGATGCCGATGGACAGACCCAGATTTCCCGTGGAGCCTACAGCCACGCTGTATTCCCCGAAGACCTGGCGGAATCTGTCTTCCATCAGAATGGAATAGTCGTCCTTTTCCGTCAGCATGCCCCGCTCCATGGCGATGGTCTCCGCCAGCTTCAGAACCTCATAGATGCCGCCTCTGGCTTTGATGGACCCAGACACGGCCAGATGGCTGTCGCACTTGAGAAACAGCCTCCCGCCGAATTCCTTCCCCATCTCGTCCTGGAGCAGCTTCTTCATACGGGTGATCTCCACCAGCGGCGATTCGATGATGCCGCCCGTCTCCTCCGTCTCCGGAAACGCCGCCATGATGTACGGCGCGAACCGGGCCAGCCTGGCCTCCGCTTCCTCGATGTCGGCCATGCCAAAGGGCAGCTCCGCCTCCTGGCCCGCCTTCTCGTTGAGCCAGAAAATCTCATCGCAGTTTATCATATTCTGTATCACAGGATGTTCCACAATCAGCTTATCAATGTCCATAGGTACTCCTCCTACTACTTACAAAAACTCTCTCTTTGACATTTTACCATACTTCGTAAGAAAAAAAAAGTTTCATTTCTGGCACAGCGGTTCAGCCTTTTGACCCAAAATTGGCTCAAACGTCACTTTTTCCATCAAAGGGTGTCCGTCCGACGTTTTCTCCGCATCCCGGCGCTGCGGCGCGAAAGCCTTGCGGCTGCTGGGTTTTAAAATTTTTTCAAAAGAAATTTTCCCGCTCCGGTTCATTTTGGCACGATCTATGCTTTATATAATGGCAAAGAACAAAAACAAAACATTCAGCCGAGGGCTGATACAATAAAGTTTATGGAGGTTTAAAGAAATGAACAAAGAAGAAATGTTAAAGAAGGCTTTTTCCCACACTCTGACCAACGCCGCTCTGCGCTTCGCTGATCACGACATCGACGCTCTGATCATGAGACAGGACATGATCGATTTCGCGGCGAGAAACAACTTCGACCTGACCGAAGATGAGATCGAAGAGTACATCGATGTCCAGATCAAGAAGATGGAAGCAAGCGTAAAGGACTTCACCTATCAGACGAGAATGATGAAATAAGACGAGAGTATTCTGCCCATAACCATAGAAATACTCCCTCCCAGACAGACCGAGGAAAAGCCGAGGCTTTGTCGCCTGAGGGGGAGTATTTCTATATCTGACATCTGCAAAGCTTTTCATCTTATAGCGACCATGGGCTTCTCCTGGGAGCTATGCGGCTCCCAGCGGCCATGCGTTTTCCAAATCCGCTAAAATGTTTTCTATAAAAAACAAAAACCGGAAAATCGACAACAGCCTTTCATATTGAAGCATATTTTCCCCATAAAATCCGCTGCCAGTGCGATTTTTTCGGGTATAAACCGCCCAAAAACCCGTTTTTTGCCCGCGCCGGACCATATGCGAGCCATTTTGTTTTCCAAACTCGCCAAAATGTTTTCCATAGAAAACGAAATCGAGGAAATAGAAAACCGTCCACGCAAACCACACAAAAGCGGCATCGCCCTTTTCTGCCAGAGTTCCGTTTTTTGTCCCATTTGATGCAAAAAGACAGGAACTATCATTTTAGTTTCATGCGCAGCCCCTGAGGAAGAACGCGGTTAGTGTAAAAATTGCGCCGCAGGTATGGTGCAAGACTCTTATTTGAAAACTAACTATGGGAACACAAAACGCCCGCATGCCTTTGGAAGTTCTTCTGACCAAGAGGAGAAACGAATCCAACTCATCTGCAGCTAGACTCCCTTCACTCTTCCTCGTATGTCCTTTCTTCGCCCAGGATCCGCTCCGCGAAGGCTGCCGTCTTTTCGTCCAGATTCTCCGCCTGCAGGATGCTGCCCGGATCGTTGGCCGTCTCCACCAGAGCGAAATTTCCCGGCAGGATAAAGCTCTTGTTGAAATTCATGGCCCCTATGATCTGTTCCGCCACGATGTCGCCGCCGCTGTAGCCTGAGATCACCAGGGCGTAGATCTTCTTCCGCGAGAAATCGTGGGTCCGGAACACCGCCGTCAGCCGGTTGATAAAGGCCGTAATGTTGGCGCTGACCGCGTCGTTGTAATTGGGGCAGATCATGACCAGGCTGTCGCATTTGATGATGGCCGGATACACCTGCTCCACCATGATGCCGCCGTAAAAACACCCTCCCTGCTCTCCGAAGTGAAGGCAGTCCTCGTATTTACAGCCGCGGCAGTCCAGCAGCTGCCCGTTGCGCAGAGACACCTCGCTCACGTCGGCCCGGCCGGCCAGCTGGCCTTTGATCTTCTCCCACAGGAGCAGGCTGTTGGAGGTCTTGCGGCTGCTGGCGTGGACCGCCAGGATCTGCTGCCGCTCCACCTGGGGCATGGAAAACGCCATGAGCCGTTTTACCAGCTGGCCCGTCATCTCCTTATAGGCGCTCAGGTTGTCCACCCCCAGCACCTTTCCCATGACGTTGAAATTGTACAGGGAGCCGGTGGCCTCCACCAGAGGCTTGCCGAGAAAGGTGCAGCCCGCCTGATTGGCCGAAAACACCAGCCTGCGGGCCAGGCTCTTGGTAAACAGCTCGCCGCTGCCGTCCACCACCACGGCGGCGCAGGCGCCGGCAAGACAGCCGGGATGGGCGCGGAAATATTCCAGCATCCTGTAGTATTCCAGATTGATCCCCGCCTCTGAAAGACAGATGGCAAAGAGCAGCTTCCGCCCCCGCAGGTCCCTTTTGGACAGGGATTCCACCGTCAAAACATACTCCGTCTGCATACCGTCAAGGGCCTGGTCCAGCACCCGGTCCATCCGGCTTCCCCTTCTGCACTCACAGCAGAAGGGCTTGATCACTGTCAGCAACATCTCTACTCGCCTCTTTTCGTCCTTTTGTCATTTGATCAGCCTTTGCCACCGTCCGGTCCGCCGCTCATACGCGCCCCGCCGGCCGTTCCGCTTCCAGCTGTCAGCCCAGCTGGCACAGGTTGTGATAGGCCTTCTGTATCCGCTCATACAGCGCTTCCGGCAGCGGAAGGTCCTCGTAGACCGGCCCGTCTGCCGTCATCTTGTTCCTGATGCCCAGAAAAGCGCCCCGCCGACCGTCTCCCAGATAGAGGGAGCTGTAGTGCCACTGGCCCCGCAGGGTCAGCAGTATGGAAATGGCCGCCGACGACAGTGCCGGAGCGATATACGGCTTATACCCCAGCTCCCGGACCTTCATGTTGGCCTCCACTGTCAGGGCCGTCAGCTCCCGGGACAGCTGGTCGTCGTAATCGGTCACGCTGTCAGCGATGACCAGATCCGCGCCGTGGGGTCCGTAGGCCCTTCCCTCTGTCAGGTAACGGGCGAACCGGCCGTCCCTTTCGGCGTAGTATTCCGCTCTGGCGTTCATGACTCCCAGGCCGTAGCCCTGGACCTGGGACGGAGCCAGGCCCGACGCGTCCAGAAAGGCTCTGCACAGCGGGTCCACCGGGTCAGATACGATGGCCGCCATGCCCTGATATCCGGCGTCTCTGGCCATCTTTCCATAGAGGGCCGCCAGCTCCCGGTTGGCCTCCAGCTGGGCCATGCGCACATCGCCGCCGCTTCCCACAGGCGGCACCCCCTTGCTGGCGCAGAAGATCAAAAGGTCGCAGTCAAAGAGCTGCTCCGGCGTCACCGGCTTTACCGGCGGCAGCGGTTCTGTGCCGAAGGGATAACGGATCTGATTCATCTCCTGCTCCAGCCGCTCCATATTCGGTTCAGACAGGTCGCTGATGCCGATGCTGCTGATCACATCGCCGCCTAAGAGCCGAAGCCCTATGAGCACCGTAGCGCCTACATCTCCCAGCGCGATCAGGCTGACCCGGTTCTTTCCGCCCAGCCGCACCGGGCAGCCCGCCAGCGGCAGGGGCTGCCGGACGCCCTCCTCTATCCATAAATCCTGGATTCTCTTCATAGTCCTTTTCCTCATTCCTTCCTTCCGTTTTGTCCGTGATAGCCGTGCTGCCCCAGCCGCAGCCGCAGCAGCCGCTCGATGTCGTTTTCCACGTAGAGAGACGGCGCCAGATTTTCATCATACCGGACGCCCTGGCCGATGTCCGGCCTCCTCGGACTGCTGATGACCTCGCCGAGGCGCTTTAAGGTCAGCTTCCTCTCAAAGGTAACCTGATACTCCCGTTCCAGCACCCGCAGGATATCCCGCGCGTTTTCCAGACAGGTCATGGAGTAGTCGAAGATGGCCTTTTCTCCCGCCTCCCTCATGAAGGACGGTGTCGTGTACGGCAGGATCAGATTTACCGCCGCGTCCGCGTCGTTGTCGATGCTGTCGCCGCCGATAAACGGATAGCAGTCCCTTTCGTTGAGCCACAGCTTCAAGGTCGGCAGGAAGTAGGCGCTTTCCACCCGGCGGTTCTTCACAGCCATCAGATCCCGGGCGTTGCCCGTCAGCACGCCGACGATAATTTCCTTTACGTCAACCTGGTTTTCCCGCAGGATCGGGTCGATGATGTTCATCCGGTAGCCCTTGTGGAGCAGGTCGTCGATGAGGATGATGGGCCTGCCGAAGGATTTGATGGTCTTCGTCTGATTGTCCAGCGCTGAGTAATGCTTTGATTCCGCGATGGTAAAGCTGTCCAGCAGGTCGGTAAAGTATTTCTCCGTGTGCAGCGCCTTGGTCACCGTGTTAGGCACCAGCACGTCAGCCAGGGCCTTGCCGAACGGCACGGACATGTACGGTCCCCGGACGCCGGTCTTGCTGGGCTCTGTGGATACGCCGTTGAGCCGGGCCACCTTGTTGATGATCTTGTTGTGGACGGCGCTGGTGTTGAAGGACAGAATGATCTGTCCCGGATAGATGCCGGTCAGCACCCGCAGCAGCCTGCTGTGGGCCTCATCGATGGCCTTCAGCACCTCAGGATTTTTGTTCAGCGGGTTTTTGATCACCGTCTCCACGTCCCGGAAGATGATCACCGGCGACTTCATGTCCACCGCGTAGATAGGCTGCTCGCTGCCGGGATCGGCGATGTTGACAAACCCCTGTCTGCGCAGGGCGTCGATGACACGCTGGTTCATGCCCGCCTTGTCCACCGGATGATAGATCACGTAGGCGAAGTCTCTGGACAGAAGCTCCGTCAGAATCTCTGTCAGCACGATCTGGTTCATGCCGGCGATGGAACGTCCCTTGCCGGAGAACATGGCTCCGATGATGGCGATGCCGCCTGCCGCCCTTTCACGGATGTGGGCCGCGATGGCCGGATCTCCGAACTCCTCCAGCAGCTGGCTGGTCTCCACCCGATGGGCCGCCGCGAAGGCAGCCATCTTCTTCTGTCGGACGCCGCTCTCGATGTAGATGGTCCTGACCTTCTCCCGGTTCAGGTACGCGCCGATCCGGTCCATATGATAGCCTCTGTGCTCCAGCTCCCCGCGGATATCGTCCAGACACTCCACGGTCCGGTGCTCGTAGGTGCTGATATTGATCTCTCTGGACTGGAGGATGTGCTTATATGCCGGCTCCCGCAGATACAGATTTCTGTCGTAGATGTAGTTTTGGGCCACCGTGTCGATCAGGTTGGAGATATCCCGGTTCAGGTCGATATTCTCTCTGATCCTGGTGGAGCTGATGTCCTCGTAGTATTTCTTCAGGGTCAGGTTCACCACCTTGGCCGTGATCGGATACCGCTTTTCATCTCCCGTGTCGCTGCCCTGCTCCTTGGATTCCCGCGCGAAGGCGATATGGTTCAGGGTGTGTATGGAGTCCGGCTCAGGCGGCGCCTTATAGCAGGATGCGTTTTTGATCACGTCGGTTCCCACGGCGATGTACAGCTCTTTGCCGGCGAAGGTCTCCTTCAGCTTCCTGATATCCGCCGGATTGGCGATGTTGACCGGAATGTCCTCAGGGAAGATGAACAGATTGTCCTCATCGGCGATGGACATGGTCATGATCTTCCGCCGCTGCAGCCGCGGCTGGGTGTTCTTTGACCAGGAGAATTCGTCCAGGGCCAGATACACGGTGAAGCCCATGTTGCGGATCGTAGTGGCTACAGCCTTGTGGCCTAGGCTGAACGGGTCAAAGGTTCCCGGAAAGAAGGCCACCTTGCTGCTGGCCGGAAAGTGAAACTCCCCGGCTTCCGCCTGATGCTGGCAGATATACCGGTAGATGTGGTTCAGCACGGCGGCGTTGTTGTAAAACTCCAGATCCCCTTCCTTCTTCTCAGCCAGCAGGGTCAGCAGCTTCTTGTACATATGACAGAAGATCTCCGTCTTCTCCTCCAGGGTCAGCACGCCGCCGCCGAAGAGACGGGTGCCGATGGTCCAGAAGGCCTCCTGGCTGGTGACCGTATTGTAGCCGGCGTAGGCTTTGATCATCAGGTTGATCACGTGGAAACGGCGCTTTTCCCGCTCGTCAGTGCTCTCCATGAACCTTCCTTTGTATTGGGCGTAATGCTCCGCTATGACGCCCAGGGTATTGACCACGGAGGATACCGCCATCTCGTTGCCGCTTTCCAGCACCTTCTGCAGCTCGTCGATGGACTCGTCCAGCTCCTTTGGCGGCAGATACAGCATGATGATCCCCAGGTAATCCGGCACGTACTTGGAGAACTGGTAATCGCCCAGCTCCAGGCCGTTGAACAGCTCTACGGTCAGCTCGTTGCGCTGCTCCATAGGCATTCTGCCGATGATGGCCAGCAGCGCGTCTCCGGCAGCCTTCCGCACAGTGACCGTCTCGCTGACCTTGACCAGATTGGAAAAATGGGTGGCGATATGCATCATTCTGCCCTGATCGTCGTAGTTTTCAATGTAATCCAGCATGAAGGAAATATTTGCCACCTTCTGGATCCACGGCGTTCCCGTCTTCAGGTCGTCCAGGAACATGGTAGCCAGATTCTTGTCGAAGTCCTCCTTCCGCTCGGCCAGATTCATGATCCGGCGCAGCTCCGACTGGTACTCCTCGTTGCTGAACTGGTCAAAGTAATGTCTGGCCGCCTTCAGCACAGCGATGTTGACGCTGCGGTCGTAGCGGTCGTACACGCCTTCCAGAAAGCTTTTGATCTGCTTTACAAAGCCGGGGGTGCAGGCGCTCCGGTCGATGGCCATGGCCGCGTCCAGCAGCATCATCACCGTATCGGCCGAATAGTCCTTCTCCGCGTAGTATCTTTCCAGAATATCGAAGTAGTTATGCTGGCAGGACGGCTTGCAGTTAAACAGGACCGTCCTGGTGAAGATGTCCAGGGTTCCGCCGATCCACTTGCAGTGCTGCTCCGTCAGCTTATAGTCCGGATAGATGATCCGGTCCAGATATTCGTCAAAGAGGGTCAGGTTGCTGACCAGCCGGTCCGGTAGCTCGATGTCCGTAGGCACTTCCTTTTTATATTCCTCGCTGAAGCTGGCGACCATGTGGCCCATGATCTCCGCCGCCTGACGGCGGATGTCGCTCTCCTTGTGGGCCAGCAGCTCATAGAGGAATTTCAGCGTCAGCAGCTTCTGTCTCTCCGTCATATACGTATGGTACTCGCCGAAGATGCTCACGTAGGTCCGCAGATTCTTCCACTGGCGTTCGCTTCTGGCGGCCTCGATCAGGCTGGCGAACTCGCTCTCCTTGTGAAAACGGCTCATGAGCCTGATATTGTGCCCGATGGCGGCGTACTTCAGCTGGTCCACCACCTCGCAGCCCTCCAGCAGCACCATCTCCCGCCGCACCGGCTTCGGCGCCTCCTTGGGCTGATGGGCGAAATCCGGCGGCAGCTCTGTGACCACGCCCTTTTCTATCATGTAGTTCTCAAAGTCCTTCAGCTTGTTGTAGACCTTCTGATAGCGCAGTCTCTTCGCCTCGTCCACGTTGTCCAGCTTGTTCAGGATCACGTCAAAGGCCTCGTCCAGACTGTAGAAGTGAACGATCTCCTCCCCCGCCTCGTTCCGGCTGCTCTTCACGCGGAAGTCGGCGTAGATCAGCGCCAGGGATTCCACGGACAGGTTTTCCAGCTCCAGATCCCAGGTGGAGTGGTTGGCGGCGATATGGCCGATGGTCGGCAGCTCAAACCGGTTGTAGCACAGATCTGTATAGTAATAGTGGAGATAAGGGATCCGCTTCTCCTCGTGCTTCCGGCAGCCGTACTTGCCGATATCGTGGCCCGCCGCCGCGCCGGACACCAGGCCCAGATCCACAGGCACGCCGGCGCGGGACAGCTGTCTGGCTACGAACATGGACACGTAGTGGACCCCGCCGATATGGCCCAGGGTGTTAAAAGGCGTGATATCGATGCCGATGCGCATGAACTCGTAGACGTACTTGGCCTTGACCAGCTTGTGCATCCGGATGTATTCCTCCGTATAGCCCTTCTCCTCTATTTCCCCGTCGGTGAGAAATTCCATGTTCTTGGTGGGATCAAAGGGAAGGCTCTGCCTCTCAAAATTGTAGACGGCCCGCAGGATCTGCAGGTACCAGGCCCTGCCCCGCCGGCACTCCGCCGACTCCTCCGGCTGTCCCATCTCAGGGAAGAGCTGTCCCAGGACGTATTTATAGCAGTGCTGCTGCCAGCCGCCTTCAGGCTCTGTCCGCAGCTCCAGGATATAGTCTCTGGCGGCCGTCAGGATACCTCTGGAATGAAATCTGCCGTCGGCCCCCGCGGTCTGCAGGATCTCCGCCGAAAGGCTCTTCCAGTTTTCTTCCATCAGCCGCAGGTCCATCTCCTTTCGGGAAAGGCCGGCCTCCTTCAGAAATGCCTTGTCCCTGAAGGTGCGGCAAAGTTCTTCATATAGCTTTAAATATTTTTTCATCATTTATAACCCGTATTTCAATTTCTTTCTCGCAAACGTAGTCTGCGGCAGGCCCAGCAGGGCGGCCGCTCTTCTCGTAGTACCTTCCTTTTTCAGCGCGTAGGCGATGATCTGTTTTTCCTGCTGGTCCATCAGCTGATGGAAGTCCAGCTGCTCGTCGCTGTGTCGGAAGCTCTTCCTGACGCTGAGCATCATATCGCCGTGGGCGTTCTCGCTGAGGATGTCCGCGGCGTCCTCCCCGGAGATGACCGCGTCCCTGCTGCTGATGACCAGACGGTGCACCACGTTTTCCAGCTCTCTTACATTACCTGGCCAATAGTACTGGTACAGCTGGTCCATCGCCTCCGGCGACAGCTCCTTGTCCACGTGGTATTTCCTGCACCAGTTCTTCACAAAGGCGTCCGCCAGGCAGATGATATCCTCCCGCCGCCTGCGCAGCGGCGGAACGTCGATGCAGCAGATGTTCAGCCGGTAGTAGAGGTCCTCGCGGAACTTCCCTTCGTCCACCAGCTGGCGCAGCGGTACATTGTTGGCGACGATGACCCGCACGTTGACGGAGATCTGCCGGGTGCCGCCCACCCGGTAAAACTGGTTTTCCTGCAGCACCCGCAGCAGCTTGGACTGCATGTTCAGCGGCAGGGTTCCGATCTCGTCCAGAAACAGGATCCCGTTGTTGGCCATTTCAAAATATCCCGGCTTTCCCCCGGACTGGGCGCCGGTAAACGCGCCGGACTCATAGCCGAAGAACTCCGATTCAGCCAGGCTCTCCGCAATCGTGGCGCAGTTGATCTTCACGCAGGGAGCTCCTCTCCGCTCACTGTTCTGGTGGAGCAGGGACAGCACCTTTTCCTTGCCGACGCCCGTCTCGCCCTGAATGATCACGTTGCAGTCGTAACGGGCCACGTTCATAATCTCCTCCACCATGCTCCTGGTCACAGGGCTCTGGTAGACGAAATCATCTTCCCGTCCCGCCTTGGCGATCAAAATGCTCCTGGCGTGGCTTTCCGTCAAACCCGGGCTGAGCTTCTTCGCTTTATAACGGCGGTTGACCCCTTCCAGCCCGGACTGGATGCGGCGCACCATGCGGATGGAAAACTCCGGGTAGTCTTTGATGTACTGGTCAAAGGCGTACATGGTGACGAACTTTCCCATGGACTCCGCCACCATCTGCCCGTCGGCATAGTGATTCTCAACCGCGCTGAAATACACGGCGCCCAAGGCCTTGACCAGAAGCACGCCAAGGGTCTCCGCGCCCCTGATGTCCTCGGCGATGATCACCTGGTCCACCCCCGCCAGCTCCGGGTCCTGGCCCGTCAGCTGTTCATAGGCCCTCAAAGGCTCTGTCAGGTTGACAAAGTAGGTTTCCTGGACCAGCGGATGCATAGCCTGACGGATCTCCTGGTGGTCCAGGCTCTCTCGGGAGTTCTCGTCCATGACCGCCGTCACCCGATATCTGGGGCCGATGGCCTCCCGTATGGCGGCGGCGTAAAGCATGGTGGTATAGGTATTCCGTCCGATGATGACGAAGTCCTTCATCTGCCTCTCCATGGCCACCTGAAAGACCCCGAACAGGCTGCCGGCCTCATCGATGGCGGCCAGAGTATAGTCTGGGGACAGGCCCTCCTCTACGCGGCAGATGGGCGACGCCTCGAACAAAATGGCGTACCCGCTGCACACGATCTGTCCGTAGTTAAAGTCGATCTTCTTGATCTCATCGATCCACAGCGGAACGCTGCACAGAGAGGTCAGGCTGTAGATCCGGTCCCCCGGCCGGATGCCGCTGATCATGGCGTTTTCCCCGTAGGTCTCGCCTATGGTTCCCATGAGCACGCCGCCTGTACCGGTAAACGGGTTGTGCAGCTTTCCCCTCCGCTCTACGATGTCCAGTATCTTCGCCTTGATCCGGTTCTCGTCAAAGCCGCAGCTGGAACAGATCTGCTGAAAGCTGTCCCACTCCAGATGTATCCGCTCTAGGGCCAGCCTCGCTTCTCCACGGCGCAGCTCTCTGCTGTTGTCCAGCTTCCACGCGTTGGCCGGCGTCAGGCCCTTGGGCTCCAGCACCCTTTCCAAGCCATAGTTTCTGTTCATATTCTTCTCCCTTTCTGCAGAACCGTCCGCTCCTCTACATAGACTTCTAGGTTCATACTATGCTAAAATACGACAAAAGTCAACTGATTTGACCCATTTTTGGCACGCTTTTTTAAGCTGTGGTGCGTTTTCGGTTCACTAGGTTAAACCGCGGAAAAATTTTTTTCTCTCCTGCTTCTTGAGGATTATTGAAAATCCAACATTTTTCGCAAAATTCTTTAGTATGCAGAATTTGGCATGTCCCTTGCATTATAATATTCCGAAATATTCACTAAATACAAAGGAGAAGACTTATCATGAAAAGATTTTCAAAAGCGGCCGTGAAGTTCCTACCGATCTGTATTCTGGCCGGACTCATGATAGCCGGGCAGGACGCCCTGCTGGCCGCACCTATCGCAGCCATCGCGGCCGTTATCGTAGCTCGCATCACTGAGAAAATCACCTTTAAAGAATGTATCGACGCGTCTATCGCCAGCGTGAACAACATCATCGTGGCTCTGTTCATCCTGATGTTCGCTTACGCCATGGCGAGCGCCTTCATGTCCACCGGCGTAGGCGCGTCTGTCGTAAACCTGGCATTATCCTTAGGCGTCACCGCCAGGACCACCGCCGTCATCGGACTGGCGGTGACCGCTATCCTGTCTGTGGCCACAGGCAGCTCCTGGGGTACCTTCGCCGCCTGCGCGCCGATCTTCCTGTGGCTGATCCACATCGTCGATCCAAACTGCGCGGAAACAGGCAGCCTGCTGCTGACCACCTGCGCCATCGCCGGCGGCGCCTGCTTCGGTGACAACATCGGACTAATCTCCGACACCACCATCGTATCTTCCGGCATCCAGGGCGTAGAAGTCGTAGACAGAATCCGGACCCAGGGCGTCTGGTCCGTTTCCTGCCTGATCCTGGCCGCCATCGCCTTCTTTGCCGCGGGCATCGTCATGGGCCTGCCAAATGAAGCGGTTTCAGCCACCAACGTCATGGACTCCGTTCCGCAGAGCTCCCTGGACTATCTGGCGGAGGCCAGGCCGGAAGCCATCGACCTCTTAAACCAGGTGCAGAACGGTGTCGCCCTGTATATGATCATTCCTCTGATCCTGGTCATCGTCCTGGCCGTCTGCGGCATCAACACCTTCGTCTGCATCGGCAGCGGCATCGTTTCCGCCTATATTCTGGGACTGTTCGCGGGCACTACCTCTCTGTACCCGATCCTGTCCAGCGCCGACGACGTAACCACCGGCCTGCAGGCTTATCTGAATATGTGCGTAGCCGGCTTTGCTGACGCGGGATCCTGGGTCGTCGTCATGATGATGTGGGTCGCTGCCTTCGGCGGCATCATGGGCAAGATGAGAGCCTTCGACCCGCTGGCTGCCCTGATCGTAAAGATGTCCGGAAAGGTTCGGACCCTCATGGGCTGGAACGGTGTCCTCTGTCTGGCGGGCAACGCGATCCTGTCCGACGAAATGGCGCAGATCGTAACCGTAGGCCCGATCATCAAAGAGATCGCGGAGGAGAACATCGAGGGCGACGAAGAAGCCATGTACAAGATCAAGCTGAGAAACGCCACCTTCGGCGACGCCATGGGCGTATTCGGTTCCCAGCTGATCCCTTGGCACGTATACCTGGCCTTCTACGTAGGCATCGCCGTCAACGTATATCCGCTGTTCGATTTTGCCAATACTGACTTCATCAAGTATAACTTCATGGCCATGATCGCCGTGGCTTCCATGCTGATCCTGACCTTCACCGGCGCGGACAGGTTCGTTCCTCTGTTCGGCCTGCCGAAGGAGCCGGAAGTAAGGCTGAAGAAAAACGCAAAAAGAGAAAACGCCGCGTAACCGTCGCAGCGCTGTCAAAACCCGGGCTGACCGCCGCCAGAAACCCTGGCCGCGGTCAGCCCTTTTCTAAGCTCTTTTTTAAGCTCTTTTCTAAACCCTTTTCAGTCCCCTTCTGCATAAACCCCGGAAGCTTTTATTTGTTCTTCCACTCTTCGCTGATATGGACCCCTGTAATGGAAAACTCCACCCACTCGGCGATGTTGACCGCGTGATCCGCGATCCGTTCCAGGTATTTGGCGATCATCAGCAGGTCCAGACACAGCGCCGCGCTGGTCTGCCCTCCGCGGATCAGCTCTACGATCTCTTTTTTGATCTCGTCAAAATGTCCGTCCACCGTGTCGTCCTCCGCCTTGACCTTGCGGGCCAGCCGCAGGTCCTTGTCCACAAAGGACTGGATAGCCTCTGTGACCATCTGAGACGCCGACCTGGCCATGCACCGCAGGTGGGTGTGGTCCATAGCCTCGCTTCCCTGGATATATCCGGCGATCTCAGCGATATCCGCCGCCTGGTCGCCAATCCGTTCCAGATCGGAGATCATCTTCAGGGCAGAAGAAATGGTCCGCAGGTCCCGGGCTACCGGCTGCTGCTGCAGAAGCAGCTTCAGACACAGGTTCTCGATCTCCCGCTCCTTTTCGTCGATCTCATTGTCGATATCCACCGCCGTGGCCAGCTGACCCTCGTTTTGATCCAGCAGCCCGCCGATCACGTTGGAAATGGCAAGCTCACAGAGGCTGCCCATTTTGATCAGCTCGGCGCTGAGCATGGCCAGCTGCTCATCAAATTTATTCCTCATCAGCCAAACCTCCCTGTAATGTAATCTTCTGTCTTCTTGTTCTCAGGCATGGAGAACAGCTTTTCTGTCCTGTCGTACTCCACGACCTCCCCCAGCAGGAAAAAGGCCGTATTGTCAGAGACCCGAAGGGCCTGCTGCATGTTGTGGGTCACCATAATGATGGTGTATTTCTCCTTCAGCTCCAGGGACAGCTCCTCGATCTTGCCGGTAGACAGAGGGTCCAGGGCGCTGGTGGCCTCGTCCATGAGAAGCACCTCCGGATTCACCGCGAGGGCCCTGGCGATGCAGAGCCGCTGCTGCTGCCCTCCCGACAGTCCCAGGGCGCTCTTGTCCAGACGGTCCTTCAGCTCCTCCCAGATGGCCGCCTGACGCAGAGAGGTCTCCACGATCTCGTCCAGCCGCGCTCTGCCGCGGATACCGTGAGTCCTCGGGCCGTAGGCCACGTTGTCATACACGCTCATAGGGAAGGGATTCGGCTTCTGGAATACCATGCCGACCCGCTTTCTCAGATCGTTCACGTCCATGGCGCCGTAGATTTCCTCTCCATCCAGCCGCACGCTGCCCTCTATGCGGCAGCCCTCTACCAGATCGTTCATCCTGTTCAGGGTTTTCAGCAGGGTGGACTTGCCGCAGCCGGACGGCCCGATCAGGGCCGTGATCTCCTTTGATGGAATGTGCAGGCTGATGTCCATCAGCCCGTGAAAATCCCCGTAGTACAGGTTCAAATGCTCTATATCGAATTTATTCTTTTTTTCCTTCATCACTCTGTCACCTCATCACTTTCCCCGCGGCCCATGCCGATATGGCGTTGATGATGATCACCACCGCCAGCAAGATGACGGCCGTCGCGTAAGCCTGCTCCGTGTAAAGCCCTTCGGAGAGAAGCGCGTACATGTGCACAGACAAGGTTCTTCCCGAAGAAAAGAGGCCGCTGGCGACGCCTGTAATGGTTCCCGCCGTATAGATCAAAGCCGCCGTCTCCCCCACGATCCTTCCTATGCCCAGAATGACGCCGGACAGGATCCCCGGCACCGCCGGCGGCAGTACGATGCGAAAAACAGTCCGCAGCTTGCCGGCCCCCAGGCCGTAGCTGCCTTCCCGGTACATATCGGGGACGGCTTTTAACGCTTCCTCTGTGGTCCTCATGATCAAAGGAAGAATCATAATCGCCAGGGTCAGAGTCCCCGCCAGCATAGAATAGCTCCATTTCAGAGCTATGACGAACATCAGATAGCCAAAGAGGCCGTATACGATGGACGGAATGCCCGACAGGGTCTCCGTGGTCAGCCTTATGACGCGGACCAGCCTGCTGCCCCGCCTGGCGTATTCCACCAGATAGATGGCCGAGCCGATGCCGAAGGGCACCGCCATGGCCAGGGCCAGCGCCGTCATGGTCAGCGTATTGATGATGGCAGGCGTCATGGAAACGTTGTCCGTGGTATACTCCCACGCGAACATGGACAGCTTCAGATTGGGTACGCCTTTGATCAAAATATATCCGACGACAGACAGCAGCACGCCGACGGTGATCATCGCCGCCAGATCCACCACGATCCGCAGAAACAGAGACAGCGGCTGTCCTCTATATCTCTTCATCATTACCTTCCCCTCCTGTCGTTGATGATGGAAAACAGCAGATTTATGATCAGGATAAACACGAAGAGCACCACCGCCGTCGCGATGAGCGCTTCTCTGTGAAGTCCCGACGCATAGCCCATTTCCAGTACGATGTTTGTCGTCATGGTTCTGGCTCCGTCGGTAATGCTGCCCGGAATCACCGGCTGGTTTCCCACAATCATGGACACCGCCAGGGTTTCGCCGATGGCTCTGCCTACGCCCAAGATGATTCCCGCCATGATGCCGCTCTTAGCCGCCGGAATGACGGTAAAGAATACGCTTCGCTCGTGGGTGGCTCCCAGCGCCAGGGCGCCTTCATAGTAGCTCTCCGGCACAGCCCGGATGGCGCTTTCAGACACGCTGATGATGGTCGGCAAAATCATGATGCCCAGCATGACGGACGCCGTCAGCACCCCTTTGCCGCTGGTTCCCGGAAAAAGGTCCTGCATCAGCGGCACGATGACCACCAGGCCGAAGAAGCCGTACACGATGGACGGGATACCCGCCAGCAGGTCTATGGCAGGCTTCAGCACCCTGTGAAGCCCCGGCGGGCAGAACCTGGCCATATACGCGGCGCAGAGCAGTCCCACGGGGACGCCCACGATGACAGCCCCCGCCGTCACATAAATGCTGCCGACGATCATGGGCAGGATGCCGTAGATATCGTTCAAAGGCTTCCACTTGGTCCCCGTCAGAAAGTCCAGAAATCCGATCCTGCTCATGGCGGGAACGCCGTTGCCGAACATGAAGACGCAGATCAGGATCACGGCGATGATAGAAGCGCACGCGGCCATCAGAAATACCAGCCCCATGACAAACTCTCCGGGGTGCCTTAAGATTTTGTTTATTTCACGTCCGCCCATGTTGTGATCTCCCCTGTGTAAATCTTCAGTACGGAGTCAGAAGTGATCTCAGTCAGGTCGTTGTTCAGGTTTACGATAACCGCGATTCCGTCGAGAGCGATAGCCTGCGCGCTGACGCCTGACGCCAGCTCTTCATCGGTCAGTGCGCGGGACGCCATGCCGATATCACTGATGCCTTCCGCCGCGTCGGTGATGCCTGTGGTTGAATCAGACTGCTGGACACTTACGGTTACGTCCTTGTTCACGGCCTGATAAGCCTCTGCCAGCTTTTCCATGACCGGTGTAACGGAGGAGGATCCGCTGATCTTCACTTCGCCTTTGACCTTCGCGCCTTTGAACGCGCCCTGGCTGCCCTGGCTGACGTAGCCTTCCTCTTCAATGACCGCCTGCCCCTCGTCGCTCATGATGAAGGCGATAAAATCCTTCGCCGCGTCGCTGAGTCCGTCTTTGGTCACGATGTTGAACGGCCTGGATACTTTGTAATCGCCGCTCTTTACGTTGTCCACCGTGGCTTCCGCGCCGTCTATCTTCAGGGCTTTGACGCTGTCGTCCAGGGAGCCCAGGGAGATGTAGCCGATGGCCGCCTCGTTGCCGGCGATGGTCTGCATCATGACTGACGTGCTGTTGGTGATCTCCGCTGTCTCGATGGTGTGGTCTGCTTTATCGCCGTTGGCGTCCTTCTGTTCGATGCCGAACAGCTCGATGAAGGCGCCTCTGGTTCCGGAGCCCTCTTCTCTGGAAACCACGTGGATCGCCTGGCCGCCTGCCTGACCGGCGTCCTCCCCGCCGCCGTTGCTTCCGCCGTCGCTGCCGCACGCAGTAAAGGCCGCCGCGGCCATAACCACAGCCATAGTGATTGCTAACATCTTCTTCATCTTTTTCATTTCTCATTTCTCCTTTGCGTTGTTTCTTGATTGTTTCCTGTTTATGAGACCACTATACCGGAAAAATGTTAAGAGCGTCACCGCGTTTATGTTAAAGATGTGTAAAGCGGCAGGAAGCCGGATTTTCCCCAGACCGCCAGGCAAAGTAAAACGAAGTGAAGATTTTGTGATATTTGGAAATTCAAGAAAAATTTACATTGTTTTTCCCATAGAATAGGGGTACACTTGCCTTACAAAATCTATAAGGAGGTGTTGATATGAATGAGGAAGCCAGAGAAACGCTTCTCAGACAGGGAATACGATATCCTTTTTCCAACCAGATCATCTTTTCTCTGATCATGCACGATGAAAACCGATGCAGAAAGCTGTTGGAGCGGATCTTCCCAGACCGCCCTATCCGGACAGTCCGTCTGGCCAGAGATGATGAAAAAAACGCACAAGCGAAAGAGTCTCCAGTAAATTCGCAGGTCGAAACGGAAAAAACGATTCTCCTGGGAGCCTTTCAGAAGAGCGTTCGCCTGGATGTTTTATTTGAGGATGACGAAAGCTGGTATGATGTTGAATGTCAAAGCGACCTAAGGGGTCACCTTCCAAAGCGTTCACGATTTTATCACGGTGTCCTGGACAGCAGCCACCTGAAACGGGGCGAAGATTACAGCCGGCTGCGGCCCAGTTACGTCATCTTTCTCTGCGACTTCGACCTGTATGGCCTCAATGAACCGGTCTACTCCTTTTCCATGTTCGACGCAAAAAACTGCTTGCAACACGGCGACGAGTACTATACACTATACTTAAACTGTGCTTGTGACGAAGAGAAGATGCCGGAAGGGCTGCGTCCGCTGCTGACCTATATGCATACGGGTGTTGTAAGCGATGGAGACGACGGCTTTGTCAGGGATATCCATCGTCTCGTCACGGAGCTTAACGACTGGAAGGAGGTCGAAAGCATCATGACTTTTGAGGAAGATGCCAAACTGAGAGAAAAGTGGGCCCGAGAAGAAGGAGAAAAAAACGGCGAAAAAAGGGGACATTTGGAAGACGCCCGCGCCATGAAGAAAGACGGCGTTCCTACAGAGAAGATCTGCCAATATACCGGTCTGACCCGAGAAGAGGTCAACGCGCTTTAAGAATCAACACGCGCACGCAGAAAACATGCTGCCGGAAATTCCCGGCAGCATGTTTCATTTCAACTGGATTTCATTGTACATCTATATCAGCTGTTCATACAGCTCTCTGGTCCGCCCGTCAAAGCAGACCAGAATCACTTCCTCGATGCAGCTGTCCTGCCTGCCGTCGAAGTACGACTTGACAGCGTTGACCGCGACGGAAGCCGCTTTGTCCTTGGGATAACCGTAGACCCCAGTGCTGATGGCCGGAAAAGCCACCGACTGACACCCTTTGTTCTCCGCCTCCTCCAGAGACCTGGTATAACAGCTTGCCAGCTTGGCAGCCTCATCGCGGCCGCCGCCTCCCCAGACCGGCCCTACAGTATGGATCACGTACCTGGCCGGCAGTCTATAGCCCGCCGTGGTCTTGGCATCGCCCGTTTCACAGCCGTGCAGAGTTCTGCACTCCGCCAAAAGCTCCGGCCCGGCGGCTCTGTGGATCGCTCCGTCTACGCCGCCTCCGCCCAGCAGAGAATGATTGGCCGCGTTGACGATGGCGTCCACCTGCAGTTTCGTAATATCTCCTGATTCAATTCTGATCTTCATTTTTCCTGCCTCCTGTTCTTCTCCTTCTCATTCTTCCGCCGCGCCGCGCCCGGCATGGACCTGCGACAGCCACCAGCGCAGCAGCCTTTCCGCGTCGGCTCTGTGTCCTTCATCGCCGTACAGATACATCTTCTCCGGGTGCCACTGCAGACCCAGAACCGGATCACACTGGTGGGAAATGGCTTCCACCACCGCATCCTCGCCGTCATTCCAGACCGCGTCTGCCTGCAGGCCCTCTCCGATGCGTCCCACGCCCTGATGATGCCTGGTATTGACCTCTGACACCTCCCCGATCAAAGGCCGCAGCCTGCTGTTCTCTCCGCATATCACATCGTGATACTGTTCGGGAACGGTCATTTTATGGGCGCTGCTGCAGGGAAGATCCTGGATCAGCGTCCCGCCGAAATAAACGTTGATAAACTGCATGCCCCGGCAGATGCCCAGCACCGGCAGCGGGCGATTTTCTTCCTTCCGTCCAGATGCGCCGGCTTCGGCTTTGCCAGCCTCAGATGCGTCAACCTCGAATGCGCTGGATTCCCTGCCCAGCGCCAGATCCATCAGCCTCCACTGACTCTCATCCAGCGCGTCGTTGATATCGTTGGAGCACTGATCCTTTTCGCCCCAGAGTCTTGGGTTCATATCCTGACTGCTGCCCGGAAGCACCAAACCGTCCGCCCTCGTCAGGTCTTTCGGATCCAGCGACAAAAACGCTTCGGCTCCCAGCTGGCGAAACGCTTCTATATAGTCGTCGTATTTGTCTTTCGCCGTCTCGAAACCGGCGATCATGATTTTTTTCATCGTCTGTTCCCCCAATTCTGTCTGCATTTATTTTATCATATCGGGCGGATTCAGGCAAGCAGACCTGCGCCTTCCTCCGGGCCTACCCATGAAATCCAGGTTCAATTTAAAACAGTTCCCTCATCTCCTCGCCGTTTCGGGCTGATTTTTGTAAAAAAATCGGGTATTGTTGCGCGTTTAGCCATAGCGGCCCGATTGCCGCCCTATTTTAATTCTATAAACAGGTATTAATTCCATAATTTATGCAATCAAACCGCAACAAATCATATTTTTTCTGTAAAATTCTGCCGGTTTTCGCTTCTTGAGATTGATTGCCGGGCAAAACGGGCAACATTTGCCAAAAAAATCAAAAATGGTTGCCAGCTCATCATCTGTGTGCTGTCCCGGCTTCCGGTGAGTTGGCTCTGACACATGGCAGCGGCGGCGCAGATTTCAGCCTCCACAACTCGGCAGCCCTTCGGCTTTTTTCGACAAATCTCCCGGCAAACCGACCTGCGGTGCGACTTTTGTACTAGCTTTTTTACGCTGTTTTTCATACTTTTCACCAATTCTTTTTCTTTTTCAAAACGCATATATTGGTAGTATCAAAACAAAAGGGAATTGCCCCTGCGAAGCAGCAGAGGTAAATCTGGGAAAGGAGAAAAACATGAAAACTTTAAAATCCGCAGTAAAATTTCTGCCTGTCATCTTGCTTGCCGGCATGATGATTTCTGGACAAGACGCTTTGATCGCCGCGCCGATTTCGGTCATCGCCGCGGTCATCGTCGCAAAATTTACAGAAAAGCTGTCATTCCAGGACTGCCTGGACGCTTCCATCAAAAGCGTGAGCAACATCATCGTGGCTCTGTTCATCTTGATGTTCGCCTATGCCATGGCAAGCGCCTTCATGAAGACTGGCGTCGGCGCTTCTGTCGTCAACATCGCCCTGACCCTGGGCATCACGGCGCAGACAACCGCGGTCATCGGACTGATGGTTACCGCAATCCTGTCTGTGGCGACGGGAACCTCCTGGGGAACCTTTGCCGCCTGCGCGCCGATCTTCCTGTGGCTGGTACATATCGTCGATCCTAACTGCACAGAGAGCGGCAGCCTGCTGCTGACCACCTGTGCCATCGCCGGAGGAGCCTGCTTCGGAGACAACATCGGACTTATTTCAGATACCACTATCGTATCATCTGGTATACAGGGCGTACAGGTCATCGACCGTGTCAGATCCCAGGGCGTCTGGTCGGCCGGCTGTCTGCTTCTGGCCGCCGTCACCACCTGGATCGCCGGTATCGTCATGGGGCTTTCCACAGAAACCGTGGACACCTCAGGCGTCATGGCTTCTGTACCGCAAAGCGCCCTCGACTATCTGGCCGCAGAGCGCCCTGAGGCCATCGATCTGCTGAATCAGGTAGAAAACGGCGTGGCCGTCTACATGATCATTCCTTTGATCCTGGTCGTCGCCCTGGCCGTCATCGGCGTCAACACCTTTGCCTGCATCGGCACCGGTATCGCCAGCTCTTATCTGCTGGGGATTCCCGCCGGCACTACCAGCTTTGCCAATGGCGGCCTGCAGGAGTTCCTCAACCTGTGCATGGACGGCTTTGCCAGCGCGGGCTCCTGGGTTATCGTCATGATGATGTGGGTCGCTGCCTTCGGCGGCATCATGGGCAAAATGCGGGCCTTTGATCCGCTGTCAAATCTGATCGTCAAGATCTCTCACAACGTAAGACAGCTGATGTTCTACAACGGCTGCCTCTCCCTGGCAGGCAACGCTATCCTGGCTGACGAGATGGCCCAGATCGTCACCGTCGGACCGATCATCAAAGAGATCGCTGAGGAAAACATCGAAGCCAACGAAGAAGACATGTACAAGATCAAACTGAGAAACGCCACCTTCGGCGACGCCATGGGCGTCTTCGGCTCCCAGCTGATCCCTTGGCACGTATACCTGTTCTTCTACGCAGGCATCGCCATCAACGTCTATCCGCTCTTCGAGTTTGCCAACACGGATTTCATCAAGTACAACTTCATGGCCATGTTCGCAGTCTCCACCCTGCTGCTGGTTACCATCACCGGCCTGGATAAGTATATCCCGCTGTTCAGACTGCCGCGTGAGCCGGAAGTACAGCTGAAGAAAAATCTGACTGAGAAAGCGCCTGAAACCGCTGCTGAAGATTCGGCAATTTAACGATCCTGCCCGTACAAAGAGCAAAGAGCTGTACAAAGAGCGCAGAGCCGCACAAAGGGCAAAAATTCGTACAAAGAGCAAAGAGCCATGACCCCGAACGGTCATGGCTCTTACGTTTTTTTGATGTTCTATTTACGAATCAGGTCCAGCAGCTGCTGTACGTTCTTCTTTCCGAAGGAAACCTGATCGTCGTTGATGACCAGGCAAGGCACGCTCATGACCTTGTATTTTTCCTTCAGGTCCGCGAAGTGGTTCAGGTCGTAGACCTCCGCTCTGACACCGTCGTTTTCCGCGGCGATCTTCTGCGCGGCCGTCACCAGCTCCGGGCACATGGTGCAGGACAGAGATACCAGGATCTTCATGTCCACCGGTTCTGAAATGGCTTTGATCTGCGCCGCGGCTTCCGCATCCAGCGCCTGTCCCGGTCCTGCCGCATTGTACAGCCCCAGAACAAAAGATGTAAACTCGTGGCCGCCGGGAACGCCGTGGAAGGCCAGTCCCGTATCGGCTCCGTCCGCGCGCAGAATGTGAACGCAAGGCGCCGCTTCCTCTGCCGCGACCTGCTCCGCGACCTCCACAGAGAGCTTGTCAGTCAGAGCCGCGAGCCCTGTCATGTACTGCTTTAATTCCGCTGAAACGGGACGTTCGTCCAAATACAGCCGCAGAATCAGAGGGTTTTCCATTCTGCCGAAGACCGCATCCAGCTGAGCCTTCATATCGTCGGTAAACAGTCCGCCCTGATCGGCCTGCCCCGCCTGCTTTGCCTGCGCCGGCTTTGACTGTGATGTCCCGCCGCCTGCCGCCTCCGAGGCTGAGCCGGCTGCCTTCTGTACTTCCGGCAGAACCGGATGGAGGCCTGTCTTCTGCTGCATAGCCGCCGCGTATTTTTCCAGCTCCGTGGCCGCCATAGCTCCGTCGCCTACTGCGGTTACCACCTGTCTCAGATTCTTTACACAGACGTCGCCGGCGGCATAGAGACCGTCCACGCTGGTCTTCTGCTGACGGTCGGTGATGACATAGCCCTGCTCGTTGAGCTCCGCTACGCCTTTCACCAATCCGGTGGCAGGCTCATAGCCGGCAAAGACAAAGATACCGAAGCTGTCTCCGTCCTCTGCTTCATATACAGTGACCTCATCCGTCTTCCTGTTCCGATAGGTCAGGGTTCGCAGCCCATCGTCACCGGCCACTGAATCCACCTGTACATTGGTCACAACGGTGATCTTCTCGTGGCTGCGGGCTTCTTCCGCCGTAGCTTCTGCGCAGCTGAAATCGTCCCCTCTGATCAAAATGGTGACGTGCTTGGCGTATTTTGTCAGAAAAACGCCTTCTTCCGCCGCGGCAAAGCCTCCTCCGACGACGAACACCTCTTTGCCGGTGAAGAACTCGCCGTCACAGGTAGCGCAGTAAGCTACGCCGTGACCTTTGAATTCTTCTTCCCCCGTAAAGCCTACGCTGCGCGGATGAGCGCCGGTGGCCAGCAGCACGCCGAAGCAGTGCAGCTCGCCGCGGCTGGTGCGGACCGTCTTTACATCCCCGTCCAGCTCCAGACCGCTGACTTCGGCCAGAAGGAACTCTGCGCCAAAGCTCTGGGCCTGTCTGCGCATGGTCTCCGTCAGCTCTGTTCCGCTGGTATGGAAGACGCCCGGATAGTTGACCACCTCCGAAGTGATGGTGATCTGCCCGCCGAAATGCTCTTTCTCCACTACTACGACGCGATAGCGGGCTCTCGCTAAGTAAAGAGCGGCGGTAAGCCCCGCCGGGCCACCGCCGATCACTACAACGTCATAGAGGTTTTCCTGTTTCCACGCTCCCATGGCTTACAGCTGTCCTACCAGGTCCAGACTAGGTTTCAGCGTTTCCGCGCCAGGCTGCCACTTGGCAGGGCAAACTTCGTCGCCGTGCTCTGCTACAAACTGCAGGGCCTGTACCTTGCGCAGCAGCTCGTCAGCGTTGCGGCCTACGTTGCCCGCATTGACTTCATAAGCAGCGATCTTGCCTTCCGGATTTACCACAAAAGTGCCTCTCTCCGCGATACCGTCGCTTTCGATGAGAACGTCAAAGTCCTTTGCCAGCGCGTGAGTCGGGTCCGCCAGCATCGGATACTGGATCTTCTTGATGCGGTCAGAAGCGTCGTGCCATGCTTTGTGAACAAAGTGCGTGTCGCAGGATACGGAGAAAATCTCGCATCCGATGTCCTTGAACTCCTCGTATTTGTTAGCCAGGTCTTCCAGCTCCGTCGGGCAAACAAAGGTAAAGTCCGCCGGGTAGAAGAAGAATACGCTCCACTTTCCTAAAATATCAGCTTTTGTTACAGTTTTAAAATCAGCGTTCTGAAAAGCCTGAACAGAGAACTCGCTGACTTCCTTATTGATCAATGACATGAAAGTACCTCCTCATAAGTTATTTCGGTAAATGATTTTAGTTAGCTTGAGCTAACCTATGTGATTATGATATCATTCATCGTTTATTTTGTCAACATGAACTTGAAATTATCCAAACGTCGCTCACGTAAAAGCGCTGGTCATTTTCATCTCCGGTTTCCACAGGGAATGTTTCGATAGAGTTCATGGTTCCGCTTTTCGATTTGTCCTTGACTAGGGAGCACAATTCAACAAACTTTGCA
>CALLDR010000176.1 GCA_937997955.1 uncultured Emergencia sp.
CATGATCGCACGGCAGGGCGGCATTGAAGGCAAGAAAGCCCTGGCAAAGAATATTGCGTGCATCAAATAACGCAAGTAATCATTCGATGAAATGGAGGATAATCAATGGAATTCAGTTATTCAAGAGAGCAGCAGATGATAAAGCAGATGTTGAAGGACTTCGCTGAGAAGGAGATCGCGCCGATTGCCGCGGAGATCGATGAAAAGGCAGAGTATCCTTACGAGACCATTAGCAAGCTGTCCAAGCTGGGTCTGATGGGCATGCCGTTTCCGGCAGAATACGGCGGAGCCGGGACGGACTATCTGACCTACATCATGGCCATCGAGGAGATCTCAAAGGTGGACGCGTCCCACGGCGTCATCATTCAGACCCACAACGCGCTGTGCTGCTGGCCGATCTATACTTATGGCACGAAGGAGCAGAAGGACAAGTATCTGCCCAAATTGCTTTCCGGCAAACACCTGGGAGCCTTTGGTCTGACGGAGCCGAACGCGGGCACCGACGCGGCAGGCACCCAGACTAAAGCGGTACTGGACGGAGACGAGTGGGTGCTTAACGGTTCCAAGATCTTCATCTCCGGGGGCGGCATCGCGGACGTCTACATCATCATGGCTATGACAGATAAGAGCAAAGGAACCAAGGGCATCAGTGCCTTTATCGTAGAAAAGGGGGACCCAGGCTTCTCCGCGCCAAAGCATGAGAATAAGATGGGAATCCGCGGTTCCATCGCCGCGGAGCTGGTCTTCGAAGACTGCAGAATCCCGAAAGACCGGCTGCTGAGCCAGGAAGGAAAGGGGTTTAAAGTGGCCATGAGCTCCCTGGACGTAGGCAGACTGGGTATCGCGGCCCAGGCCCTCGGTATCGCCCAGGGCGCCTTTGATGAAACTGTAAAATACATGAAACAGAGAAAGCAGTTCGGAAAGACTCTGGATCGTTTCCAGGCGCTGAGCTTTGAAATGGCTTCCATGAAGGTGAAGATCGACGGAGCCAGATACCTGCTGTACGACGCATGCAACAGAAGGGACAGAGGCCTGCCTTCCACCGTCGCGGCGGCAGAGGCGAAGCTTGCCTGCTCGGAAGCCGCCAGCTATGTGACCAATAAGGCGGTGCAGTTCCACGGCGGATACGGATACATCAAAGACTATCCGGTAGAGAGAATGTACAGGGACGCCAAGATCACGGAGATCTACGAAGGCACTTCAGAAGTTATGAAGATGGTCATGAGCGGAGAAATCTTTAAATAAGGCAGGAGGTAAGTGATAATGAAAATCATCGTATGCGTAAAGCAAGTTCCAGATACAACAGAGATCACCATCAATCCGGAGACGGGAACCCTGATCAGGGACGGCGTTCCTTCCATTCTGAATCCAGATGACGCCAATGCCCTGGAGCAGGCGCTTCAGATCAGGGACAGTCAGCCAGGAACAGAAGTGGTGGTCATCACCATGGGCCCTCCGCAGGCCAGAGAAATGCTGCAGGAGTGTATCGCCATGGGCGCGGATGACGCGATCCTGCTGTCTGACAGGGCCCTGGGCGGATCCGATACCTGGGCCACCTCCAATGCCATCGCGGCAGGTATCCGCAAGGTGGGGGATTACGACCTGATCTTCGCGGGCAGACAGGCCATCGACGGAGATACCGCTCAGGTCGGCCCGCAGATCGCGGAAAAGCTGGGGATCCCACAGGTAACCTATGTAAAGAATTTCCGGCTGGAAGGCGGTCATGCCATCGTAGAACGGGCCCTGGAAGACGGATATGAAACCCTGAAGGTAAAGCTGCCGTGTGTATTGACGGCGATCAAAGAGCTCAACGAGCCGAGATATATGTCCGTTCCGGGCATCCTGAGGGCTACCAGACAGGAGATCAAAGTGTGGAGCGCCGAGGATATCGGTGTGGATGTGACCACTGTGGGACTGAAAGCGTCTCCGACCAACGTGTTTAAATCTTTCACGCCGAAGCCAAAGGGCGCCGGCGTCACAGTGGACGGTGACACGCCGAGAGAAAAAGCAGAAAACCTGGTAACCGCATTGAAAGAAAAGCATATCATCTAGTATGACTTGGAGGTAAAAAATGACAAATTTTGCAGAGTATAAGAACGTGTGGGTTTTCGCGGAGCAGAGACAGGGAAAACTCATGAATGTTGCCCTGGAGCTGGTGGGGGAAGGCCACAAGCTTTCCAGGGAGATCAGTGAGGACACGAAGGTCTGCGCCATTCTGGCAGGCGATAAGGTGGAGCATCTGGCGGAAGAACTGTACGCATACGGCGCCGACCGGGTGTATCTTTTAGAAGATGAACTGCTGGCAAGCTATACTACCGACGGTTATGCCAAGGTGATGACTGACGCCATCAATGAGTACAAGCCGGAGATCGTCCTCTTTGGGGCTACCCATATCGGAAGAGATCTGGCGCCGAGAGTAGCGGCCAGACTGAATACGGGACTGACAGCGGACTGCACCAGGCTGGACATCAGCGTGGCCAACTACATGGATTATCTGGAGGCCAACACGACAGCCAATCTGAACGGTTTGGACAGAGAAGACCAGAGCAAGGGGCTGAAGCAGACAAGACCTGCCTTTGGAGGCAACCTGATGGCGACCATCGTAACGCCGAATACCCGTCCGCAGATGGCCACGGTCAGACCGGGCGTCATGGCCAAAGGAGAGAAAAAGGAAGGGGCCGCGGGCGAACTGATCAGAGTCGACGTGCGTCTGAAGCCGGAAGACATTCATGTGGAAGTGATGGAAGTGGTCAAAGCGGCTAAGGAGCTGGTCTCCCTGACAGACGCCAGGATCATCTGCTCCGGAGGCAGAGGCCTGGGCAGCGCGGAGGGCTTCAGACTGATGAAAGAATTCGCGGAGAAGGTGGGCGGCGTGGTAGGAGCGTCCCGTGCGGCGGTAGACGCGGGATGGATTGACCCGAGCCACCAGGTGGGACAGACGGGGACGACCGTTAAGCCGGAGATCTACTTTGCCTGCGGTATCAGTGGGGCGATCCAGCATCAGGCAGGCATGCAGAACTCCAAGATCATCGTCGCCATCAACAAGGATCCGGAATGCCCGATGATGAAGCTGGCCGACTACGCTATTGAAGGGGACCTGAAAAAGGTGATTCCTGAGCTCATCACGCTGTGGGACAGTGAAGAGGCTTGATGTTTTACGAAGGTTCTATTAAGATGGAATATATCACTAATTGTGCCGTACTGATACAGTGCGGCACTGTGGTATTCTTGGTGGATGGTATTTTTTCCGGCAGACAGCCCTTTGACGTGATGGCCCCAGAGACGGAGAGAGCGCTCCTGTGCAGAGAAGGCAGGTTCAAGAATCTGCAGCATATTCTTGTAACCCATTGTCACAATGACCATTATAATGGAAGTAAGATTCTGCGGTTTCTGGAAAGACGACCTGGGAGTAGTTTAGTGGTTCCGGCAAACGCCCGCCTGGATCAAAACAGGCTGGTTGCTTCCGATGCCCGAGTCATATTCATGAAAGGAGAAGTTGGGGAACTGCACCGGATCTTTCTGGATGAGGTGACTATAGAGTATATGAAGACGGAGCATCTAACCTATCGGTATCCAGAACATTATTGCATCAACATTGCAGCATCCGACGCCAACGTACTGCTCACAGCGGATATGGAACTGGACAGGTTAGGACTTCTGGAAAGGTTTACGAAGCGTACACATTCCGCGATCTTCGTCAATCAGATCTGCCTATGGCATAAGAGATGGCAATTGGCGCTGAACGATCTCGGATATTCTCACATCTATTTCTATCATCTGCCCAGCGAAGAACGAGACGAGATGGGCTATAGAAGGCGGGCGCTAATCTACTGGGATAAACATAGGAAAAAGTTTCCGAACGCAGTTCTTCTCGGTGGTGAGGCGGATAGGAACGGTAAAACACCATGAAGGTAATGGAGGGATAGAAAATGAAATATATCGAATCGACGAGCAATAATCCATATTTTAACCTGGCCTTGGAGGAGTATATCTTTGAGCACATGCCGCAGGACCAGGACTATTTCATGCTGTGGCAGAATATGAATACGATTGTCATAGGAAAGTATCAGAATACAGCAGAAGAGATCAACCAGGCATTTGTGGATGAGAATCATATTTCCGTAGCAAGGAGGCTTTCGGGAGGCGGGGCAGTTTATCATGATGCGGGAAATCTGAATTTTACCTTTATCGTGGATCAGGATGCAGCACCGGATTTCAATTTCAAAGTCTTTGTCATTCCTATCGTCCAAACCCTGGCGCAGTTCGGCGTTAAGGCAGAGTTTAATGGTCGTAATGATATCACCATAGATGGAAAGAAGTTTTCAGGTAATTCCCAGTATGGCAGGCATGGAAGGCTTCTTCATCACGGCTGCATCATGCTGGATTCTAATTTGACCAACGTGGCCGATGCTCTGCGGGTAAAGGAGGCTAAATTTAACTCAAAAAATTCCAAGTCAGTCCGAAGTAGAGTGACTACTATCAATGCCAACGCGCCGCAGTCTATTTCTATGGACGCCTTTAAGTCGGCTTTAAAGAAGAATATTTTGGGTGACGGGGGTATCGAGCCCTATGTGCTGACAAACGAGGATTTGGCGGTTATTGAAAGGATACAGAAAGAAAAATACGAGACCTGGGAGTGGAATTACGGCAGGGCAATCGAATATACCATGGTTCGGGAGGAGAAGTTCCCGGCCGGTCTGGTTACCGTGCATATGACGGCAGAGAACGGACAAATCAAGAAGATCAAGTTCTATGGCGATTTCTTTGGCAACGGCGAGATCAGCAGACTGGAGCAAGGCCTTTGCGGTGCCTTACTGGATGAGCATTTAGAAGAGAAGTTAGAAGAGTTGGAGCTGTGCTATTACATGAGCGGGATTACGGCATCAGAACTGGCGCGGCTTATTCGTGGATAAGTTAAATAAATGATAATTTGCCGCTTTACTTTCAAGCATTAAAGTGATATCGTCGTGTTACTGGATGTCGGAATGCGGAACATATCGCTGTTCGTGGCGCACTCAGGCCTACAATGTCAAAGACAACAGCATTTTTCATATCAAAAATGTATGAAACAACCGCATTTTCGGCACTTATCGCGAAAATCGGTGGGCTGTCGTGCGCAAAGATTGTATTGACAGCAGAGAAGAAAGCTGATATAATTTCGGTAAATAAATTTAGTGAATGAATTTACTGAATGGAATTACTGGAAATCAACGCTGCAATAAGCTGCAATAAGCTGCAATAAGCTGCAGTAAGTTGCAGTAAGTTGCTGTGAGATGCTGTGAAAATGAGCGAAAGGAGCGGTAAACATGGAAAAATGGAAAGAAAACCTGGAGCTGATCCGGCGCGCTGTGCGCTGTGAAAAGGTAGAGCGGGTGCCCGTGACGCCCAGCGCCGACGGTTATTACGCCCGCCAGGCGGGTATCACCATCAGGGAATACATGGAAGACGGCAGTCTGGCGTGTCAGGCAAGTCTCCGGGAACATCTGCGCATGGAGGCGGACGCGACGCAGACCATCATCGCTTCACCCTATAACCTGGGCCGTTTTTGGATGTCAAAGGTAGCGGTGCCGGGCCGTGAGCTGGCCGACGACGCCATGTGGCAGATCAAAGAGGAGAAGCTGATGACGGCGGAGGACTACGACCTGCTGAAGGACATGGGCTGGCACGCTTTTCAGGAGAAGTATCTGGCAGAGCGATGCAATCTGGACGAGGAAGCCCTTGCCAGATTTCGCGCGGACTCCGCGGAGAGCCGCAAAAAATTTGAAGAGGCGGGCATCCCAAGCATCTGCGACTTCCTCATGGTAACGCCCTTTGAGTCCCTGTGCGGGGCAAGAACCCTGAGCGCGTTTTTCGCGGAGGATATGATAGGCAGCCCGAAACGGGTGCTGGAGGCAACGGATATCATACTGCAGGAGAACCTGGAAAGCTACAGGCAGCAGCTTTCCGGAGGAACAGCCGCAGGCGTGTGGATCGGAGGCTGGCGGACCAGTCCCAACCTGATATCGCCAAAGGCCTTTGAGAAGTTCGTCTGGCCGTCCTTTAAGGCTTACTACGATCTCTGCATGGATATGGACGTGATTCCCATCTTCCATCTGGATTCAGACTGGACCAGGGGCCTTGAATTTTTCAACCGTCTGGATAAGAAGAGCTTTATCGTCGCCTTTGACGGAACCACGGACATCAGGAAGGCGCGGCAGGTATTGGGGCCGGAGGTCTGCATCATGGGAGACGTGCCGTGTACCATGCTGACCTACGGCGAGCCGGAGGAAGTGACAGCATATGTCAACCAGCTTCTTTCCGATATCGGGCCGCGGGGCTGCATCATCTCCAGCGGCTGCGACATCCCGTCGGACGCCAGGGGCGAGAACGTTTTGGCCATGAGCCGGGCAGCCCACAGCTTTCCCGTATAGCTTTGAGCGGACAAAGGGAGGGTAATTACCATGACGATGACCAACAGACAGAGACAGGCCATGGAGACAAAGCTGCGGATCCAGGAAAAGGCGCTGGAGCTGTTCGACAAAAAAGGCTTTGAAAACGTTTCCATGGAGCAGATCGCCCGGGCCGCGGGCTGCTCTGCCGGCAACATCTACAACTATTTTGCCAGCAAAGACCTGCTGGCCGTGAAGCTGATGGACCACGTGGACCAGATCTACGATGAAATGATACCGGCGTATTTGGAGGATCGGACCAGACCGGCGCGGGAGAGGCTGCTGGAGTTTTTCGATACGGCGCTGGAAGCCAGCAGCCGGGAGCCGCTGATCTGGCAGTGCTTTATCCACAGCATGAAATATCCTGAGCAGGAGATCCTGGCCATTAAGTACGAGCGCACTTTTTTTCATCTGCTCAGGCAATTGGTGACAGAAGAACAGCAGTCGGGCTCCATCGACGGCAGCCTGGCCGCGGAAGATATCGTAAGGCAGCTGACCGTGATCTTTCGCGGCGCCCTGGTGCAGTGGCGCATCGATGGGGAAGAGACTGACGTGCGGCAGTATGGGCGCGGCCTTGCGGAAGCCTATCTGAACAGTCTCAAAGCCTAGGATTGACAGGGTCAGGCTTTGATCTGCCGCGGCTGTCATGCCCCGTTTTTTCAAAGATCAAAACTCCGTGATTCTATCTCCTGCAATCTGGGTACAATATCTGGGAGGAGGTAGGTCATGGAGATTTTTATTGGCATTTTGATCCCATTTGTGGGAACCGCCCTGGGGGCAGCCTGTGTTTTTTTGCTCAGACAGGAGATACGCCCGATGATCCAGAAGGCGCTGCTGGGCTTTGCGTCGGGGGTCATGGTGGCGGCGTCCGTCTGGTCCCTTTTGATACCGGCCATGGACATGTCG
>CALLDR010000177.1 GCA_937997955.1 uncultured Emergencia sp.
ACGCCGCAGGAAGTCTTGCAAGCGGACTGGCAGGAAGTCTGGCACTCGCCGCAGCCGCCGTTCTTCATGCTCTGCTCTAAGTTTCTCGTCTCGATCGTCTTGATTCTCTTCATTTTTATATCTGCCTTTCTATAAGTAATTTACTTCCTCTATCTTACCGATTTTGGCGGCCGTTGTCAAGAGTACTGCAAAAATCCCGGGTAAATAATCTCAAATATCAGCTCAACTCCCTCGACACGCGCGCCCATTTTTTGAAATTTGGTCAAATGTTGCCCGATCCAATGGCAGAAAGAAGCCTGACATCACGAACCGGCTGATTTTTGAAAAATAATCCCCATTTGTTGCCGGTTTTTTGGTTATATTTGTACATTAAGTATTTTTATTACATTCTATGCCTTCTTCAGCTGGAAGAAAAGCAAAAAACGCGCAACATTTTCTCTTTTTTTAGCAAAAATCGGCCCGTTGCCTTCCGTCTGGCTGCGTCACCCACAGCCAGCCAGATCCGGGCTCTATAGACCAGCAAAATCAGTAATGCCATTTCAATGAAGATGTCACTTGAAACAGGCTGAAATCTTTTCAAAATCGCACTTTTCCTCCGCTTTACGCAGCCGCTTTATGGAATCGTCGAAGCTTCTGCGCCTCTCCTCTTCCAGTTTTTGCGCAAGCGGCTCATCGGACACCTCCCTAAACACATCCTCCTTGATCTCTCCTTTATCAAAATACACTACGCCTTTCGCGGTACACAGCCAAAAGCAGCAGCCCCAAGCTTCCGCCAGCTGACAAGTCCAGTGCATCACCAGCAGCCATATATCTAGCCTGGCTCCGATTTCTCCCAGGAGATCCAGAAACAGAACGCAGCTTCCCGGCAGGTACCGCAGATCATACAGTTCTGATCCCTTCCGCGCCGCCAGCCGGTGAAAAAACTGTTTTTCGGACGTTACGACGACGCTCTTCGCCCACTGAGAATCTCCGATTTCACACGCTTTGATCCCCAGGATTTTCCCGACGCTTTTCCTGACGGCGGCTTTCGGGTCTTTACCCGTTACGACGAACAGCCGGCGCATCCCGTTGACCTCTACCGGCTCCAAGGCCCGGTGTAAGCCTTCCTTCAGCTGATCAAAAAAATCCCATTCAGCGCGGTCTGCGCAAAGAGCGTCTTCCTCCGCTCTATTCCTCACTCTCTCCTTCCAGACCAGCCAGTCAGGCGCCGTCTCAGAATCATCTTCTAAGGGAACTCTCCCAGCGTCGTGGCCGTCGGCGGTACAGAGCATGCTCAGCAGCAAACGGTACTCCATGGCGAAAAGGGGTTTTCCCAGCGGCGCGGGAGGCGGTACCTCGCCCGCCTCCATGGTATGCTGGTTCAAATATTTATCCAGGTTTTTATCTGTATCTTTGATCGTTTCAGCATCATCCAAATTCCGAAAAGGACGCGCCGCCGCTTTCTGGATCAGGGGACGCTCCAGGCCCTTCCCGTGATGGGCCCGGATCAAAAGGGCCTCCGGGCAGAAGCGGCGTCCTTCGAGAATCCCCTTGACGCCTGCGTCCCGGTGGTCGAGGGGAAGAGACTCGCGTGGCTCTTCCATCGTTTCCGACAAAATCCTTTGATTGGCAGAGGACAGTTTCCCAAGATCGTGGAGCAGTCTACTCCGCTCCAGAATATTCCGGTAAATCTCCATTCTTTTTTCGTCGACATACGGCTCAATCTGCGCCAGATAAAGGGCTAATCTCTCTTTGATTCCAGCCAGATGTTCCCGGTACTCCTGTGCCGGTTGTCCTTTCCCAGCGCTGCGGGCCAGCGGCCTCATATCTCTTCCATCAGGTCACGGACAGGGTGTGCCTTTCCCTCCATCTGTCGGTTCAGTTCGGATACACGCTCCAACAGTCCTTTTTCGTCGTAATCCTTCCAGGAAAGGGCCACGCCGGTCTGATCACCGATGCGCGCCGGCGTCAGCGCGTCGATGATCTTGAAGTCATTGAAAGTGCCTCTCGGGCGCAGGTGCTCTACATAAAAGGCGTGGCGGATATCTACCTGTGGCCGCAGATAGGAAGCGGTTTCTTTGTATATGTAGGGAAGCAGCTCCAACATCAGCTGGATATCCTGTCTGGTGCATGCGGTTTTGCGGGCCGCCGTAGCGTTGATAAAGAACGGCATCACATAGACGCCATAGGATACAACCCGATACGCCAAAGGCGCCATGCCTCTGCTTTTATCCTCCTGCACCGGCAGCGCTTTGGTGGTCGTCATTCTCCTGATCTCCACCGGGTCCAGGGAGACGCCCAATCCAAACTGCGCCACTCCGGTAGCGATAAAGGATTCCGTGTCCTTTTCCAGAAAGGTCGTGCCGAAGACTCTGGCATCCCAGTACTTAGCCAGCAGTTCTTCAGGAGACAGTTTTTTCGCTTCGGCCCGCCGCGTGTTTCTGCTCTCCAGAATATCAAAGCCTTCCAGCGGTAGTCCCAGCTTTTCCGAAATCTCCCGCCAAATCTCCGAATCCTTATCCTCCACCAGTTCGCGGATCTTATGCTTTACCGAAACCGGAGAGATTTCGCCTCGGCCGTCACTCCTCATGCGCGGATCATTTTCTCGATCCGGATCTCCGTTGGGATTAGAATTCATCACGTCGATGATCAGCATGCCGGTTCCTCTGTTCAGTTGTTCACTCATGGTTTTCCTCCTTTTTCATTTCGCTTTCATTCGTATCGTCTTTGCTCTTTGCCTTTGGTATATTTGCCATATATCCTATAAATAATTCTGCCTTCTCTTCCGTGGAAAACTCCTTTGGTAAAGGCCTCTTAATTTTTTCAGTGGCATCTCCGATACGGGCCAGAACCCATTTCGCATAACCGCTCTTTGCTGCCCATTCCTTCTTCGCCCACATCATATAGATAGACATTCTTTCCATCAGACGGCAAATACCCTCAGCCGGATTCTCCGCTGTTATGAAAAGCATTTCGTTGCCAATAAAAGAATTTGGCAGAGACTTGCTTTCATCTCCTCCGTTTCTCAGTTGAATACAGTACTCTCTGTGCAGGATATCTGCCAATTTCAGCAATTGTCCAATGTTGTATGCAGTATCTTCCATATATATATCCTTTCTGATCCCTTTCTGATATAGCAGTATGCCCAAAAGCAGGAGAAACTGGTATGCCCGATATACATCCTCAATGTCGAATTTCGTTTTTTTACCGATTTTCTCCTCAATGCTGCTGATGATATTGTATCCGCCTATGTCCCCTAACAGGTTTTTGCCCCTTTCCAAGGTATACTCCTGCAGCTTCTCCACAAGCTCTGTCCAGGTATGCGATCCCTTGTTTTTAGGAATATAGATACTGTATATCTCCTGCAAGGTAACCGGACAGTGCTGCAGCTTTGGTTTTACTGCAGACTTTCCATAGCAAAACTTGAGCAGTTCACAAATCTCATAAGGCCCCAGGCTGCGCGGCCTTCGTACACGCCAATTTTTTCTCTTCGGCGGAAAGATATGGATTTTGATTTCAGGTAAATTTCTCAGAGCCTCCGACCAGTCCTTCATCGCGTCTACAAGCTGCTGCGCGCTGATCCGGTCTTCATAGGATACCTGCCTCCTGCCGGCATCTAGCTTTTCAAGGAGGATCAGCTCTACCTTAGAGTCGGGATTTTTATTGATAACCTTCTCTAAGGGCCCCACTACCTGCTCACACAGCGCTTCAAACCCGTCTTCAATCTCATCTTCCTTCGACTCGGAACCACTGAGGATTTCCGCCAGCAGCATGTCGTTGGCAGGATCATCTTCCAGATACGCAATCAAAAGCTGCGGCTGGTTTCTGCAGACGCTTCCCATGAGCTTCCACGTCTTCCTTTTTCGCTCCTCCCTCGTCAGGTACTGCAGCGCGCCGCTGATCCTGTCAGCTTCTTCCCTTCCTGCCGAAAAAGCCATTAATCCTGTCATCCCATACCGCTCCAGACATGGAGTATCGTGCTTCTTGGAATACAGATAGGTAGGGCCGATGACCGGCAGGTTGGGATCAGGATACTTGCCCTTGATGAACTGGACCCGCTCTCCCGTCAAAGGAGAAATGCCAATCCCGTTCTTCTCCTGCAGCTTTTGTTCCCCCGCCTGCCGAAGCAGGTAACTCAACGCTTTTCCGGTTTCAGGTGAAAGAACAGAGGGAAAATCGTCTCTGTAGAAAACGTCGAAATAGGTCATGCAGCCGGACACTCTGCCGCCGGTTTTCCACTCTTTTTTTCCGACCAGCAGCTGCTTCAGAAAATCCAACTGCTCATCGTCCAATGTTTCTTTTTCCATGAAAGACGCTATCTGTTTCAGGAGTTCCCGGTTGAAGGTCTCCTGATCTTCGTCTTTCGGAAACAATCGGATCAGCTGGCCCAGGTTCATCAGCTCTGGCCGCTCGCACGCCAGCACAGGCCGCAGCTGTTCCTGGGTCCACGGGGCAATATGAAAATCGCGGCAAGTTGAGTTGGCCGAGGAAAAATCCAATGTAAGCAGCGCTTCTTTCTTTGCCGCCGCGTCAAGCTTGTCCCAGGAGATTTCCTCCAGCTTTTTGCTCTCTGCCGCAGACAGCAAAGGCTTTTTCACCCTAATGGCCGGAAAACTGTTGTGATTGCCCTTGGCATGCTTCCACAGCTTTGTTGTCTCCGCTTTTGACAAAAGCTCCAGTTCCTCTGGTATTCCGTCGCTTCCAAGGATCACCAGCAAACATTCCGCTTTTCCAACCTGCTTCACATCCGGATGGCCCGGAATGGGCAAAAGACCGAAATGCTTCAGGGCTTTTGCCGCCATCAGTCCTTCATTCAGCAAATCTCAGCACTCCTTTCTCTATTTTTACGTTATATAGAAAACGCGGACTTACTCTGCCCATGGTAGGGCGATCATACATATCGGCGAGCATGCTCGGAATTGTCAGGTTGATGCTCTCATCTGCCGAGGTTTCCTCCCGCAGCGGTCCCATGTAGCTGGCAGTAAACTCTTTCCAGCCCAAGAACGGCGTGGTATGGAATTCCCCTCGTTTCAGTCTTCTCTGAAACACCGCCTGAAAAGCGTGCTGCGGGTTATCCTTGTGACGAGGCGGCCTGTAAGCGAGGACTTCGCCGTATACCTTGTAGCAGACATCTTCCAGTGTAGTCGCGAACAGCTGATATACGGAAGTGCCGCTCTTCTTCAGAGGGCCGTGATATGTAGTAGCATAGTCGTGATAGCAAATCGGCATGCAGATCTCTACGGCCTGCGGCAGAAAATAGGCGTCTTTGGAATATACGACGCATTCCGTCATGCTTTTCAGCGCAGATCTCGTCGGCGCCGGATACGTGACCGGCACAGAACCGCTGTCAGGTCGGGCAAAGATTGCCGCAGGGCCCGCGATTTCGAAAGAAATCGGATAGTGTTTGGTTATCATAGAGCTCACCTCTCTTTCTGAAATTTATCTTATCATAGCATAGGATGAATGCCAATGCAAGATATTATTAATAAAATTTAATTTAATAATATGAAATTTTTAAGCAAAATAAATTTCACTAGAACAGGCTTGATTTAACCTCACATGTATGCTAGAATTTTTTTGGAATCAGCACTGATTCTAGGATTGAAAAATATTGTTAAAAATATTTTCTAGTATGAGAAACTATACCCAACAGGCTGCCTGGTGCAGCCTGTTGGGCTTTTTTGGTTTTGAGCCTTTGATGCCTTCATCCATTGGCCCGCAGCTACCCCTTCTCTTCCTCTTTGATCTTCTCTCTCAAATACTCTCTGTAGCCTCCGGACAGATGGTAGGCGTCGTAGCCTCCATCCAGCAGCAGCTCCGTGATCTCCCTGCTCGCCTCTCCGGCCTGGCAGAAAACACAGATTTTCCTGTCCCGCGGCAGCTGATAAAGCTCACCGATCCTTTCCAACGGAAAGTGGACCGCGCCGGGAAGGGTTCCGTGAGAGTACATGAAGGCGTCTCGAATGTCCAGCAGAAGCGCGTCGGAAAAAGGATGCTCCATATAGTCACAGATGAATATTTCTCTTTCGTCTTCCATCGGTATCCCCCGTTATTTCCCGCAGCAGCTGCCGTCCAGATCGTACTCCCAGGCCCGGTCCGCCAGACTGCGAATAGACGGCTGACCGCCGCAGACAGGACAGGACGGGTCAGCCGCGGAAAAGCCTGTAGTTGAAAACTTCATGTTCAGAGCGTCAAGCTGAAGCACCCGGCCGCAGAGCAGGTCTCCGATTCCAAGCAGATATTTAATCGCCTCGCTGGCCTGTATGCATCCGATGATACCGGCTGCCGGTCCCAGCACACCATTCTGCGCGCACGTCAAAGCAGTCTCTCTCGGCGGCACGCTGCCCAAAAGGCACCGGAGACACGGTCCCCCGCCCGGCACCCAGGTCATGGCCTGGCCGGTAAAGCCCACCGCGCCGCCGTGGACATAGGGCTTGTCCAGAAGGACGCAGCCGTCGTTGATGAGGAATTTTGACTCAAACCGATCCGTTCCGTCGATGACAAAATCATAGTCTTTGACGATTTCACAAAAGTTGTCCGTCGTCACCCTCTGGGGATAGGTCACCGCCTGCACGTCGGGATTGAGGGCGTCGATTGCCGCCCGGGCGGAATCCACTTTGTTCTTCCCCGCGCTGTCCGTTCGGTGTATGATCTGCCGCTGCAGATTGGACAGCTCTACAGTATCACCGTCTGCAATACCCAGGGTTCCGATCCCCGCCCCGGCCAAATACAGCAGCGCCGCGGAACCGAGGGCGCCGGCTCCGATGACCAGCACCTTGGAGGCCATCAGCTTTTTCTGACCTTTTACACCGATCTGAGGCAGAACAAAGTGACGGCTGTAACGTGTCAATTGTGATTCTGTAAACACCTGCGGCCTCCTCTATAAAAGTCCTGTCTTTTCCAGGGCCTGGCGCAGATCTTCGATGATGTCCTCCACGTCTTCGATTCCCACGCTGAACCGGAAGAAGCCGTTGTGGAACTCCTCTGGATACAGGTACTGTCTCTCGTCGTCTTCACCGAGGAACACGATCAGGCTTTCATCGTGGCCCAGTGAAACGGCGGAAGTGATCACTCTCAAATGGCTGACAAAGCGATTGTGTGTATCGTGGTCCGCCCGCAGGCCAAAGGACATGACGCCGCCAAAGCCCGGCGACATCTGTTTTGCTGCCACCTCGTGCCCGGCAAAGCTTTCCAGGCCCGGATAGGCGACAAAGCTGACGCATGGCTGCTGCTCCAGCCACTTTGCGACCTGAAGGGCGTTTTCGTTGTGCTGGCGCATCCGCAGCGGCAGAGTCACCGCGCCGCGCATGATCAGCCACGCGTTGAACGGACTGATGGTGCCTCCCAGATTGACCTGAGACTGCGCCCGGATCACGTCTAAATGCTCTTTTCTGCCGATGATCGCGCCGCCCATGGAGTCTCCATGGCCGTTGATGTACTTGGTCAGACTCTCTACCGTAAAGTCAGCGCCCAGCTCCAGAGGCCGCTGGTTAAATGGAGAAGCGAAGGTGTTGTCCACCGACAGCAGCGCCCCGTTTTCGTGGGCGATATCCGCAATAGCGCAGATGTCAGAGATCATCAAAGTCGGATTGCCCGGCGTCTCAATGTGGATCAGCTTCGTCTCCGGCCTGATGACCTCGCGCACCGCCTCCGGATCGGTCGTATCTACGATGGTAGTTTCTACGTGAAACTTATTGTTCAAAAGCTCGTTGAGCAGCCGGTATACCGCGATATAGGTCACGCTGGAAAAGATCACGTGATCGCCGCTTTCCAGCAGGGCGAAAAACAATCCCGACAGGGCGGCCACGCCGCTGGCAAGGACGATGCAGTCCTCTCCGCCTTCCAGCACCGCCAGCTTTTCCTGCAGATACTGCTGATTGGAACCGCCGTTGCGGGTGTACAGGTTCTTGCCCGCGCTGCTCCAATTCAGGTCGCTGGGATCGTAGGGCAGCTCATAGCTGTTTGCCATAGTGATCGGTCTCTTGATCGCTCCCGTTTCCCCGTCCACATCGTTTCCCGCATGAACCGCTCTGGTCATGAAGCCAAATTCTTTTCCGTAAGTTCTCTTGCTCATATGATTTCCTCTTATTTCCTCGATTCTGCCTCGCATTACGCCGTCGTCACGCTTTTGCGAAGTCTTGCTATTTTTATAACATATCTTCATACTGTTTTAATAGGATTATATTCCAAATGCGGCCGCCTGTCAATAGGGAACTCTGCCCGGGGCAGATCCTACGCATGAAAGAGTGAACATCTGCAGACATGGTTCTTTTCTTTCTGAGATTTGTTATATCTTATAAGCCACTCCTGTTACAACTTTATTACAGCATTTCAAACTTTATTATAGCACTTCATTAACTAGATAGGTTTCGTATTGAGCCGAAATCTCCGTCGCTTTACGAAACAGTTGGCTTGGTTTCAGTCCGATGGGTTTCGTATTAAGCCGGAATCCCCGTCGCTTTACGAAACTATTGGCCGGATTCCAGCTGGATGGTTTCGTATTAAGCCGGAATCCCCGTCGTTTTACGAAACTGTTGGCCGGATTCCAGCTGGACGGTTTCGTATTAGGCCGGAATCCCCATCGCTTTACGAAACTGTTGGCCGGATTCCAGCTGGACGGTTTCGTATTAAGCCGGAATCCCCGTCGCTTTACGAAACTGTTGCCCTGGTTTCAGTCCGACGGGTTTCGTATTGAGCCGGAATCTCCATCGCTTTATGAAACCCTTTTCTTTACGAAACCCTCCCAACCCTTCTCTGGATCGCGTGGCTGTAGGGCAGATTAAAACATTTCTAAAGAATCTGCCTTCCTCCCGCGCCTACACCTGCGCCTTACACTGCCGGATCAGATGTCCCTGTTCATCTACATAGGTGCAGGCCCCGCAGACACCTTCCCCGCAGCACATATTTCCCTCCGTGGGCCTTACGACATTTGGACCGAAAGCCTTCTGGATCCTGCGAACATAATACGGCGAGGTCAAAGCGAAAATATTTCGCACAGTCTGCCCGTCCCGACAAGGCTCATCATCTGTGCAATCCGCGCTGTCCGTCCAAACTTCCCTGTCCTTACCGGCCTTCCTGGACGTTCCATCTGGCCAAGCTTCTCTGTCCATCCAAGCTTCTCCGCCCGTCCGAGCTTCTACGTCCCGCCATGGCGTTCCATCTCTCCAAACTGCTCCATCTGGCCAGAGACCCTCCCTCGCGAATTGCCGGATATGAACCGCCTCAGCCGGAAGATCTCCGAAATAATCCAGAAAGAAGTCCTGACCCACTTTGTCCAGATCCACATAGAGGCGCGGGTTCGGCAGCTTGGCGGCATACCGGCTTCCGCCGTCCAGAAAGTTCCGCAGGGGAGCTATGGCGATGCCCTTGGCGAAGATCACCGTTTCCCTGCAGTCCTCCCGCAGACCGGACAGTCCCGACAGCGCGTTGTAATAGACGCCCCGCACGCACAGCTGCTCTGTCTCTGCCAGCAGACCGGCGCTCTTCGGGCCGCAGCTGCAGATGCCCAGATGGAGCAGGCCTTTGTCCGGTTCCGATTTCAATACGGATACCGGCATGCCGTACCACCTGTCAGCCGACGGCGCCTTCGCGAACACGTACGCCCCCGCGGTCTGCGCCTTTTGACAGAAGCCCCGGTCCGCCCGCAGAACAAAAACGCGAAAGCCTTCGCTGTAAACCCTGATGTCCTCAACGGCCAGCAGTCTCTCCTGCCTGCCTTTGATCAGGCGGCGGCCGTTTTGCTCATACAGCGTATAGATGCAGGTTCCCTGCCAGCCGCAGTTCTGACAGCTTCCGCCGGAGAGCCTGCCGCAGACCAGGCAGCTGCCCGCCTCCGCCAGAGCGCACGGACAGTTCTCTCTGCCCGCGTCGATGCACCTGTTATTTCCCATTGTCACACCCCTTTACCTCATATCCGTAGTCCATCAAAGCGTAGGCATCGTTGAACCAGTTGCCGTCGGCCAGAACGACACAGATCAGACTTTCTCCCTGCCTGCTGGAAGACGCCACCAGCGTCCTTCCGCTCATCTTGGTAAAGCCGATCTTGATGCCCGTAGCGCCGTCATATTGGAATACGGTCTTATTTTTATTGTAGTACTCCTTCCAGGATTTTGTCTTTACGATCTGCTGAAAGGTTTTATTCTTCATAGCCTGCTGCGCGATCTTCGCCAGATCTCTTGCCGTGGTATAGTGATTCTCGTCAAAAAGCCCGCTGGGATTGACGAAGTGGGTTCCCGTGCAGCCCAGTTCCTCAGCCCGCTCATTCATCAGCTGGACAAAGTGGTCCACGTTGCCGCCCATGGTTGCCGCCAGAGCCGTGGCCCCATCGTTGCCGGACCGGAGCATGACCCCGTAAAGCAGCTCCTCAATGGTCATCTTATCCCCCTTTTTCAGGTACAGCGACGACCCTTCCACTCCCACAGCCTCCTCCGGGATCACCACCTTCTGCTTGATGTCCGCGCCGACCTCCTCACAAATCTCCAGAGTCAGCATGGCCGTCATGATCTTGGTGGTGCTGGCAGGATATCCCTTTTCGTCAGCGTTTTTCTCAAACAGCACTTCCCCGGTCTTTCCATCGATCAAAATGGCCTGCTTGGCGCTGACCGTAGGCGGCTGAGGCAGGCTTTCCGCGGACGCGGTCTGTCCCGCCGGTTCAGCCATGTAGCCGTAGATCATCAGGCCGAGAACAAAAGCCGCAATGATGCAAATGACAATCAAAATCTTTTTCATACATTAAAAAATCCCCCATACCAGTGTATTGGCAGGGAGAAAAAATATGACTGCCGCCTTTGACTTTTGCCCTGGGCAGAGGTACAATAAGCCTGTATCATATCAACAATAAGGCTATATCAAAGGAGGATAAATTATGAGAACCATCATCGCAACAGACAAAGCGCCCGCCGCCATCGGCCCTTACGCGCAGGCCAACGCGGCAGGAGATTTCATCTTCACATCCGGTCAGATCCCTCTGGACCCTGCCACCGGCAAGCTGGTCGAGGGCGAGATCGAGGAGCAGACCCGTCAGGTCTTCGCCAATCTGAAAGCCATTCTGGAAGAGGCCGGCTCCGGCCTGGACAAGGTCATCAAGACCACCTGCTTCATGGCGGATCTGGGAGATTTCGCCCGCATGAACCAGGTATACGCGGAATACTTTCCTGACGGCGTATATCCGTCCCGCTCCGCTTTCCAGGTAGGCGCTCTGCCGATGGGCGCGCGTCTGGAGATCGAAGCCATCGCCATCAAATAAGGACAGGAAGGCCAGGCGTGCGGCAAGGCCAGGCTGCGCAACACGCAGCGGCGCAGACGAAAGAAAGTCTGCGCGTCCCAAACGCGTCATCAAAGGGCGTCAGCGAGCATCACATCAAAGGGTATCAGCGGGCATCGCATCAAAGGGTGTCATCGGGCATCGCATCAAAGGACGTCAGCGGATATCACATCAAAAGGCGTCAGCAGGCATCGCATCAAAAGGCGTCAAAGGGAATCAACGGTCCTGCGGCCTCGGAAATACTAGGCAATCATAGCGGACGGCTTTCCCGCCAAGGGAATAGGACGGTTTCATCCCCGCCAGATAAGGCCCCTTCGCCGGCCGCTTGATCACGATCTTCCGCGGCCCGGCCGCCATCGCCGCCCGTACCAGCGCTTCCTCGTCCGTACAAGGCTGTTCCAGCTGCTGCAGCAACTGGAATTTCTTTTTGATCAAAGCGCTTTTCTGCCGCGCGGGAAACATGGGGTCCAGCAGGATCACGTCAGGCGGCGCGTCCAGCTTTGTCAGCGCCGTCACGCTGTCCTCTTCAAAGAGCTCCATCCTGCTCACGGCATCGGCCAGCTCCGGGATCTCCGCCGCCCGGCGCAGAGCGTCCCGCAGCAGCGCCGCGATCACCGGGTCGTATTCGTAAAGCCGCACAGAAAACCCAGCCGCGGCCAGCAAAAGAGAATCCTCCCCCAGGCCGGCCGTAGCGTCGACAGCGGTCAGCCCGCCGGCAGCGCCGGCCCCTTTGATCTTCGCCGCCCGGACCAGAAGCTTTCCCTGCAGATTGCCGGGTCTGAGCCGGGGCAGCATCCGGGTGAAGTCGCCCCTCAGCTCCAGCCTTCCGTCCGTCAGCGTCAGGCCGTCTTCGTCCTGCCGCAGCGACAATCCAGACTGCGTCCCGTCGTATTTTTTCAGCAAATCCTTTTCCTTCGTTGACATCATGCCCCCTCAGAGAATTTATCAAAGAATTTCTCAGAGAATTTCTTAAAAAACTTCTTAAAAAATTTTTATCAATGCGTCAGCGCGCCGCCGTCATGGACTGGAGCATCTTCTCCTTCAGCTCCGTTTCCAGCCTGGTGATCTCAGCTTCCGCTTCCCTGCGCTTGCGCCTTCCCTCTTCCTGTATGCGCACAACCTCGTCCAGGGTGGAGATCAGATTCTGATTGGTAGCTTTCAGGGTTTCCATATCCACGATCCCCCGCTCCGACTCCTTTGCCGTCTCCACCGTGGCCGTCTTCAGCGTCTCCGCGTTCTTCTTCAGCAGTTGGTTAGTCATATCTGTGACTTCCCGCTGGGCCTTTGCCGCCTGAGCGGAGTGGGCCACGCCCAGGGCCAGAACCATCTGGCTCTTCCACAGCGGTATGGTGTTCACCAGCGTAGACTGAATCTTTTCCGTCATCACCGTGTCGCTGCCCTGTACCATTCTGATCTGCGGCGCCGTCTGGATGGAGATCATTCTGGTCAGTTCCAGATCGTGGATCTTCTTCTCAAAACGTTCGCACATAGAATCCAGATCCCGAGCGGCCTGGGCGTCATCAGGCAGTCCCGAACGCTGGGCTCTGGAGACCAAAGCCTGCAGCTCTCCTTCCCGGACCTCCTGCAGCTTCTTTTTTCCGGCGACGATGTACATGGTCAGCTCCTTATAATAGGTCCGGTTCAAGTCATACATCTTGTCCAATAACGCGATATCCTTCATCAGCTGAACCTGATGGTCCTCCAGCGCCTTGCAGATCTGGTCGATATTGGTTTCCGCTTTCGCGTATTTGATCTTCAGATTCTGGATCTTGTTTCCCTGCTTTTTGAAAAAGCCCAGAAAGCCCTTTCCTTCCTCTTCATCAAAATGCTTCAGCTCCGAGACTACGCTGCTGAGCAGATTACCGATCTCTCCCAGATCCTTTGTCCTTACATTCTCAAGGGCAGATTCGGAAAAGTCCGCCATCTTTTTCTGCGTTCCTGCTCCGTACTGCAAAATCACGGACGAATCGGTCAGATCGATCTGCTCCGCGAACTGGTCTGCCATGCGCCGCTCTTCCTCTGAAAGAGCGCTTTCCTCCATGGACGGGGTCTCTCCGTTCTCCCGCGTCTCATCTGTCCCGGCCTGCAGCTCTGCCTCGGCCACCTCTTTGAGCGGGTCCAGGGTCAATACCGGCGCCGTCTGCATATCCTTCAAAACATCTGTCATTGTGTTCCTCCCGTTTTAAATTTTTTCTCCGTAAGGCCCTCCTGGACCAGCATGGTCTTCAGCACAGACGCGTCAGCCGAAACGTCCCAGGCCATATCCTGAAACATATCGTCCAGCAGAACTTCAAAGGCTTCGTTGAGCGTATCCAGAGTATCCTCAATTTCCTTCTTCGATGAAATGATATTCTCACCCTGCACGGGCTGGGCGTCCAGGTTCTCATAGGCTTCCAGCAGCTTGATCGCCGTCGGCAGGTAGTATTCCATCAGTTTTCTGATATCCCCTGCCGTCTCCGGCGCTTCCTCTACTCTGGCAAAAATTCTCCGGGTCAGGACCTCCATGCGGAAGATCTTCGCCGATACCTCCTCACCCGGGATTTTATCGTTGCAGTCGCGTATCTGGTCTATAAATTTCTGGCCTCTCTCTATGATATCCAGAATCTGCGGGTCCATGGACTGTTTCCGGCTGCGCTCCGCCTCCGATTCCGCCGCGGCCCGTTCCGCCTCCGCCTTCATCTGCTCCTTCCGCTGGCGCGTCAGGGCAAGATACTCTCTGTACGCATCATCGGTGGTGATGAGGCAGGTATCGGTATCGTCCATGTGTCCCTGCGGGAACCACATTCTTTTCAGCATCCAATGCAGGTCTTTGACCACATACTGATCGGACTTCATGATCCTCTTCGCCAGATCTTTGACGTTGCAGTATTCCTCATTTTTTATCGTGCTTATGTATATCCGAAAGCGCTTTACTCTTCCCAAGCGCCGGGTGCCGACAGCCGCCATGGCCCCCATCGGCACGATCAGCGCTCCCAGAAGGCCCAGCGCGCTGTACATCAGCTCCGGAGCCATCAGCAGCCTGCCCGCCGCCGCGGTAAACAGAAGCGCCAGCAGCGTAATGCCGCCAAGGCCGTATCCGATCGCTGCCATGGCCACACCGAAAGCCTTCTTCCCGCCGGTATTCGCGTATCGAAGCTGCATTTCACCGGCGTCTTCGTGGGAATACCGCTCAGACGGTCCGGCGGCGGTCCGGTCGTAACCGGTCTCCCATCCCGTCCTTTGACGGTTTCTGTTCCCCGGGCCTTCCCCTGTTCCCAGGTCGATATCCACCTGTCCCTGATATCTGCTTCTCCCTCCTAAAGCGCTGTCCACAGCATCGCGCACGTTCTGGCTGAGACTGGTAAAATCCCCCGTCTCCACAGCGTCCTGAATGCTTCTTATAATGTTCTTGCCAAAATATTCTAAATCCCGGTTATATCTCATGTAATGCTTCTCCTGATCCTCCCGCGCCTCTGACTGCGCATACAGCCGTGACGCCCATCGTAAAATCGCTGTGGTTCTTTTGTTCCATTATAATCTATCGGGCGTTGCTCTTCAAGAAAAATCCCCTTCCCGTCAGAGCATACTTCTATCTGATAAAGTGGGTCGAGACCGGCTCTTCCTTCTCCGGCAAGCCGTATTTTTCCTTCCCGAGGGCGATGCTCTTCATCAGAAAAGCCATGTTCCGCGCCAGAGTCCTCATCGTCTGCAGACCCTCCGCGTCCTGGACTGCCTCGCCTTCCAGCCGCCCGTGGATGCTGTTCCAGTACTGGCTGGACGCCACCGGCATGCCCGTAATCGTAAAATATTTGTTCAATTCGTCAAAGGTGGACGACAGGCCGCCCCGCCGGGCAGCGACCACCGACGCGCCCACTTTCATGGTCTTGTCAAAGCCCGTGCTGTAAAACAACCGGTCGAGAAACGCGATCAAAGTGGCATTGGCCGACGCGTAATACACCGGACTTGCCACTACCAGTCCCTCCGCCTCTTCAAATTTCGGAGCAGCCTCGTTGACGATATCATCAAAGACGCACTGTCCCCTGTCCTTACAGACGCCGCAGGCAATACACCCTCTGATACTGCGGTTTCCCACCTGTAGAATCTCCGTCTCAATGCCCTCGCCGCTGAAGACTTTCTCCATTTCCGCCAGGGCAACGCCTGTGTTCCCCTCCCTGCGAGGACTTCCATTTATCATCAAAACTTTCATTCGCGATACCTCCCCTTATGATTTTGTTCTGTGTTCTTTTTCCTAAATTCCAGTATACGTCAAAACCGCGAAGAGTACAAGCAAAAGCTGACAGATAAAGGTTTCCCCTCGTTACCTGTCAGCTTTTTCGGTCATATTGCGGCATATCAAGCGCTATACGCTTTCCTCAGCCTCCTTCATCTTCACCCGTGCCGCTCCCGCAGCCGCGAAGACCAGCGTAGGCAGGATCCATCCAAAGCCCATCTCGGACAGCGGCAGCACGTCAGCGAAGATATCCGTATTCAGCATGCTGCCAACTCTCAGCAGCACTGAAGCCGCGAAGGCTCCAAAGGCGGCGAACCGGTACGTGGTGTCCGACTGGATCTTCTGACCTGCCAGGCCAAAGAGTACCAAAATGATAAGGACAGGATAGATCAGATCCAGTACAGGCGCCGCCATGGAAATGATTGTGGCCGTGCCGAAGTTGGAAATGACCCAGGAAACCAGCGTAAACACGGTGACCATGATCTCATACCGCACGTGCAGCTTCTCCGCGAAGAAGGAAGCGATGGAGGTAAAGAGCCCAATGGCCGTGGTCAGACATGCGAAGGCGACGATCACGCCCAGCAGCACCAGTCCCCCCTTACCCAGCAGACGCTCCGTCAGCAGGATCAGCAGCTCAGACTGGGACAGCTCTCCCTGCACAGAAGCCGACGCCGTCGCTCCGATATAGGCGAGTCCGCCGTACACGATGAAGAGCAGGATAGTCGCCACGACGCCACCCTGCACGATGAGCGCCGACTGCTCCTTTTGTTCGGTATAGCCCTTTTGACGGATGGTGATCAAAATGGCTACCGAGAAGATGTAAGCCGCCATCATGTCCATGGTCTGATAGCCTGACAGCAGCCCGTTGCGCACTACGCCGCTGATCGGGCTGGCAGGACCGATGTCGCCCACCGGCGTTACAAAGCCTTTGACGATCAGCGCCACCAATGCGACGAACATGAGAGGCGCCAGCACCTTTCCTACGATGTCCACGACTTTGCTCTGACGCACGCTGAGTAAAAAAGAGATACCGAAAAAAATACCGGTACACAGCCACGAGTTGACCTCGCCGAAGTTAGGGACAACGCCCACCTCATAAGTAATGGAAGCTGTTCGCGGGATCGCGACGAAAGGTCCTATGCAGAGGCAGTTCAGCGCCAGCAGCACGAAGGACAGCTTGCTTCCCAGACGGCCCGTCAGTTCTTCCGCGCCCTTTTCACTTTTCGCGATAACGATCATGGCCAAAAGGCTCATGCCGATATCGATAAAGATGAAACAGAGGAAGCCCGCGAACCAGGATTTTCCCGCTTCCCATCCCAGGAACGGCGGAAAAATAAGATTCCCCGCACCAAAGAACATTGCAAACAATGCAAAGCCAATCGTCAGGGAATCCGAAGTTTTGATCTTGTTCATATTTCTCACCTCAAAAACAGTATATGCCCCGCTGTGAGATTCTATGACAAAAATTATTTTAACGCCTCAATAATCTTTTCCACCACTTCCTCCACGGTGAGCCCGTCGCCGGGAATGGTGATGTCGGCGTGTTTTTCATAGAGCGGTATCCTTTCTTCGTACAGATCCGCCAGGGTCTGGCCCTTTTCCAGCGTGACCCCGCGTGTTTTGATGTTGGACAGCCGCTGCAGCACCGTGTCCAGGGTCACCTGCAGATAGACCACCCTGCCCCGCTCCTTGAACTTTTCCATGGCCCGATCAAAGTAAATGGCGCTGCCGCCGGTAGCTACCACATAGTCCTCTCCGTCAAAGTCCAGCAAAACCTTCTCTTCCACCTGATGAAAATAGGCGTTGCCCTTCTCATTGATGATCTCCTGCAGCGTCTTCTTCTCCCGCTGCTGGATCAGGATATCCGTGTCCACAAAACCTTTGTTCATGGTCTTGGCGAGAACCACGCCGATGGTGCTTTTGCCGCAGGACGGCATACCTACTAAAATCACATTCTGCATCTATTGTCTCCTCCATTTTCTAAACCAACTGCGAGGCAGCGAAAAGACCGCCACCATACCCAAAACGATAGCCCCTATGATCTTCAGCACGGCAAAACCGCCGGACAGCCCCTGGACCGTGTTGCCGACGAACAGGTCGTAGATCATGTTGTAAATGCTGATGCCCGGAATGATGGGAAAGATCCCCGGGATCATGATCACGTTGGCAGGCACCTTGCAGAATACCGCCAAAACCCTGGAAAGGAAGGCGATGACCGCCGCCGCGAAAAAAGACGCCAGCGCCATGGACACCCACTGCAGAGACATATCGTAGATGAACCAGCCGATGCAGCCTACCACCCCGCAGACCGCGCAGTGCCTGTATGGAACCATGAAGATCACAGAAAAGGCCGCCGTGCCGATAAAGGCCGCGATCAGGGCGTATATCATTTCCATCATCAGATGCCACCTCCGATCTGCAGCGCCAGATAGACGCCGGTGGCGATACACGTGAACAGCAGGATCGCGTCCAGCAGACGGACGCCTCCGGAGATGTAGTTTTGATCCACTAGGTCCCGGACGCCGTTGACAAAGGCCACGCTGGGCAGCAGCGGAATGATAGCGCCTACGATGGCCTTGTCCAGATTCTGCACCAGGCCCAGCCGCAGCATGATGACACAGCCGCCCGCCGCGATCATGCTGGCGACGATGTGCAGCAGCACCTTTGACAGAGAAAAACGCTCCAGAGCGGTCAAAAATCCCCACACCAGCAGCCCCATCAAAAAGGCCGCCGCGCAGTCCATGGAGCCGCCGCCCAGGAAGTAGCAAAAGGCCGCCGCGCCGATGCCGGAACACAGGATATGTACCCACGGATTCTTTTTCCGCGACCGTTTGATCGCGTCGTATCTCGCCAGCGCCTCATCGATGTCCAGATCCTTCTGCTCGATCTCCCGGGACAGGTTGTTCAGCTCGCAGAGCTTGTTCAGATCTACGCTGGTCCCCATGACCGGCTGGATGCTGACAAACTTTTTATCCTCTCCTATCTCCAAATTTACGAATACCCCGTTGCAAATGATAAACACCTGCTGCCTGCTGGTGCCGTAATGCCGCGCGATCCTGCTCATGGTCTCCTCCACCCGGGAGATCTCCGCGCCGCACCGCAGCAGTTCCTCGCCGACGCCGGCCGTCAGCCGCAGGACCTTTCGTAAATACTGCATTTTCTTCTTTTCTCTTCCTTTCTATATGTCATATCAGAACCATGGCCGCCGCCATGATGCCCCGCCTGCCCTTCTGGCCCCGATGGGAGAAAAAGCTGGACGTGTCGCACTTTGTACAGAGCCCCATGTCCATCAGGTTTTCCTGCCGCAGCCCGCAGGCCAGCAGATCGCGGCAGATGATCCCCTTCAGGTCGATGTAGGATTTGACGCCCCGCTGCCGGCTGAACTGCCGGTTCGCAGGGTCCGCGTCAAAGAATGCCTGTGCGACGTCATGGTCCACCTCAAAGCATTCCTGGCACAGGGACGGTCCGATGCCCGCCAGAATGTCTTCCGGCTCACAGCCATACCGCGACGCCATCGTCTGTACCATGGCGCGCCCGATGCCGCCCAGGGTCCCGCGCCAGCCCGAATGAGCCAGGCCGATAACCTGCTTTGCCGGATCAAAGAAGAAGACGGCGTTGCAGTCCGCGTGGCCCGTGACCAGCGCCAGCCGCCGCTCCTTTGTCACCAGACCGTCCACGTCACGGTAATCCTTGGGCCGGGTAACGCCCTTGCCCGCGTCCGCCTCCGTCACTTCCCGGATGTTGACGGTATGCGTCTGGTCGCTGACCACCAGACGGTCCGCCGTCAAACAAAGGGTGTCCGCCAGGATTTCGTAATTCCGCCTGATGTTCTCCGGCGTGTCCAGTTCTCTGGCTCCGAAATTCCACGTACCCACACAGCCTTCGCTGACCCCGCCGTGACGGGTGGTGAACAGATGCCGCAGCTCCTTATATTCGTCCAGCCGGGGAAAGGTCAGATACTGCCTGCCATCTTCCGTATGCAGCCGATAACGTTCCCCGCTTGATTCTGCAAGTTTCATTTCATGTCTCCTGAAAACAAAGGTTTTATTCTTGATCTTGACACTCTTAAATTCGTCTCATATAGTATACGGGAAAACAGGAAAAACTACAATAGGATTTTTGCGGGGAATTTGGGCGGTGCGGCTTGGAGATTCTTGCAGAATTTTGCGTACAGCGATATCTTTTAGCGCTGTATTCTATATGAGAGTAAGAGGAGGCATACTGTCTCCTCTTGTGTTTCATATCGTTAACTGCTTTTTCGTGTGAATTTCAAAGTTCGTTGACTGCTTTTTCGTAGTTTTTGAGGCTGTTTCTATTTGCCTTTTCGTAATCGGCGTGATTGACAAAGCTGACAGATTCCAAAAAAGCTGCCAGTTCCGTCAGCATCTGCGCAGGATCATTTCAGTGTTTCATGCTCAGTAATTTCCTGCCGTAAAAATCGATGAAAGAAAAAGACGAGACCGCCGCCTTAACGGTTATTCTTCGTCAAGGCGGCGGCCCCATCTCTGTTTGATTTGAATTTGATTTTATTTTTTTCACTTAGAAGCCCAGTTCTTCTCCGATGATGATTACATGAAAATCGGATTCAATGGGCTTCTTATGGAGGATTGCTGTAATATTACAGATCCGGTTTGGAGCGTTACAGCTTGGGCAGACACCTGTTTTCACACAGGCACATTCGTCGCCGTATTTGATGTTATCCATCGGTGCCGCAATAAACCGAATCCGCTCACGGGCGGCCGCCTCATCCGGAACCAGCTTATTGATGCCGGCCACTACGATGATCCGATCCGCACCGTACAGACTTCCTGCGATTCGATTGCCCACACCATCTACATTGACGATTTCGCCTTTCATAGTGACGGCGTTGGCACCCAGCAGAAACACGTTAGCTGTCAGATAGTCCGCCAGAAGTGCTCTGGCTTCCTCTCTGGTCGGCGCTTTGATGTAGCCATAATCAGCCTCACTATTATAACTGTGAAGGTTTAGAGCCGCGATGTTGGGAATCGCCCTGCATCCCTTGGCCTCCAACGCTTCGTCCAGATCCAGGGCGTAGACGGTATGGGAATCGCCTACGCCAACGAGAGTTCGATCTGGTATCAAAGACAGCAGGAGATCTGCTGCGTCCTGGCGGGTCTCAACATAGTATGCCTCGAATCCGTTTTTCCGAAGCCTCTTCACGGCGTTTTCGCCTTTGCTGGCGTAAAACTGTTTTTTGATAGCCTCTACATCATAGGCCGCGTCTTTCATTAAAACTTGATGGTTATCTTTCATATACTTGTCCTATCTTTTACTGTACGCTTCCAAATCCTTATCCAGCAAATCTAATACTTTTTGTCCTGCCTCTCCCACTTCTTTTACAAATGCTTCTCTTGGGGTTCCACTGATTGCTTTTTTCCATTTCTCTAAATCTGTCTCACTTAGTTCAACAATTTTGATATCACTTTTCTCTTTTATTCTAGTTAGCGCCTCTTCAGTATTTTTTGTTCTTTGTGCAAGAGCTTCTTTGCTGACCTTGTCAAAAACTTCCTGAAGTTTTTCTTTGTCTTCATCAGACATGTTATTATAAAACTCTGTATTTGTAATAACCACGTCCTGGACGCATTCATGATTGGAAAGAACCAGATACTTCTGAACCTCATAAAAATTATTTGATTCAATAATCGGAATTGGATTTTGCTGTCCATCAATGGTTCCCAGCTGCAGTCCACTATAAACTTCCGCATAATCCAAAGTAATCGGAGTTGCTCCAGTTCCTTTTACATTAGCAATATCCACAAAATTGTCCATACAACGAATTTTCTGTCCTTTGAAATCACCTAAAGTCTCAAGTTTTTCATTACTCGTATAGCAGCTGAAGCTTTCCGGATACCAATCTAATACCTTCAATCCTTTTTTTTCAACAAGACCGTTAACATATTTAATTGCTTCACCTTCTCTGAAGAGATATGATAACGCATCATTATCTTCCGGCAATGCAAAATTGATTGTAAAAGCCTGAGCTTCAGGAACAATCGTTGCCAGTGCTAAAGAGTAAACTTGGGCAAATTCGCATCCGCCTCCTTCAACCTGTTCCATTCTCTGAACTTCATTTCCTAACTGGTCAGCTGGATATAATTCAACCGTAACATTTTCAAAGGTTTCTTCAACATACTTTTTAAATAATTGAGCATATTGATCCAGCTCATCACCGTTTCTTCCTGTATGCGCATACTTCCAGACAACTTTTTCTCCCTCAGCAGGTGAGCTGTCTCTGCTTCCGCATGAACATAACGAAACCGTCAAGCACAACAGCAACAAAGCAACTACGGTAATTATGCTCTTTTTGTTCTTCCTTTTCATAATTTTCCTCCTTTTTGGTTTTACATGTTAGAATATAATCTTAAATAACAGCTTTGCAAAGCTAGAACAACCGATAAATCAGTGCTAAATCCGGAAACAGGATAAGAACTGTTCTGATATACTAAAGTTGTAATAGGTTGTTCACTTTGATAAAATAGAGAG
>CALLDR010000178.1 GCA_937997955.1 uncultured Emergencia sp.
CCTGATAGTCGAAAAAGCTGATGGTATCCTGCAGCTGTCCGTTGATGATATCCTCCATAGCGGCGCAGTCCCCCTCCTCAATGGCTTTGATCAGCGGGGTCCGATCCGTCCGCTCCACCTTCTTGTCAAACCAGGTCCTGACGGTATCCTCATAAATGCTTCTGATCTCTTCGTTAGGGATCCCCATTTTGACATAAATCTTCCTGTCCCTGAAATCCTGTCCGCAGGACTTCAGATAGCCGGTGAAATAAAGGAAATTCCACAGGTTGTCCTTGGACTCATGGATGTCTCCATAGGTGATATCCTCGTGTACAGGTTTCTCCAGGGTTTCCCCCGCGATCAGACGCTCGATCTCATCCCTGGTTTCCTCGTCCGCTTCCTCCACCAATTCTTTGATGATGCTGTTGGAAGAAGTGTTGGACCAATATGGCTTCGGAAAGAAGTCCGGGCGGATGGAAATATCGTGGACGTAATTGATGATGCTCCACGGGTTATAGATCTCCTTATCACCAAAGCGATAGCCGTCATACCAGTCCTTCACCTGCTGGAACCTGTCATCCAGATCATAGTAATGCATCATTTCCTGCACCTCTGCCTCGGTAAAGCCGAAGACATCTCCGTAGCCCGCGCCGGTCACTGAATTGATCTGAAGATTGTTCAGCCCGGTGAAGATGCTCTCCCTGCTGATCCGAAGACACCCGGTGATCACGGCAAATTCCAGCGCTTCGTTGGTCTTTAAGGCCGACTCAAAGAGAGAACGGATGAAGCCGATCATCTCGTCATAGAAGCCGGAAAACCAGGCGTTCTCCAATGGCACGTCGTATTCGTCGATGAGGATGATGGTTTTGCGGCCGTGGTATTTCTCCAGGCATCTGGACAGGGTCTTCAAGCCATCGGCATACAGACTTTCATCCTTCTCCGCCCGCAGAACCGCACGGAAAACTTCTTTTTCCTGCTCGGTCAAATCGGAACATGTCAGCACATAGCTGTGGCGCTCAAACTCTCTGATGATCTCTTTTCTCAGCATTTCATACGCCAAATCGAAATGCGGCTGCTTCCCCGATTTCAGCGACAGGTTGATCACCGGATACTGCTGCTGGTGCCGCAGATACTTTTCCCCGCACTTGGAAATCGCCAGATCGTCAAAGATGTAGCCATTATCGATCCTGCTGCCATCCGGCTTTCTCTCATCTTCAAAGAACCTCCTGAACATGCTCTGATTCAGGGTCTTACCGAAGCGCCTCGGCCGGGTGAACAGGGTAACCTTGGAATGTCTATCCAGAAAATCCTTCAGCGTCATGGTCTTATCCACGTAATACAAATTCTTGTCTATGAGTTCCTTTATATCCTCATATCCGATGGGAATCGCTTTTTTCATCTGTCCTCACCTCGCTTCTCTGTGTTTCCTTACATTTCTGTATTTCCCTATATTTAGTATACGCTAAAGCTCAGAAAATCACAAGGGAAAAGGACAGGCGGCACCAAAGCACCGCCTGTACCGCCCGTTTTAAATCGGCTATTTTTCAGCCTTAAACGCTTCCTGCACGGCAACGGCAACGGCCACGCTCGCGCCGACCATCGGGTTGTTGCCCATGCCTAGATAGCCCATCATCTCTACGTGAGCAGGCACGGAGGAAGATCCGGCAAACTGAGCGTCGGAGTGCATTCTTCCCATGGTGTCGGTCATGCCGTAGGAAGAAGGTCCCGCCGCCATGTTGTCCGGATGCAGGGTTCTTCCTGTACCGCCGCCGGAAGCGACGGAGAAGTACTTCTTGCCTTCCAGGGTCCGCTCCTTCTTATACGTACCCGCTACCGGATGCTGGAATCTGGTCGGGTTGGTGGAGTTTCCCGTGATGGAAACGTCTACGTTCTCGTGATGCATGATGGCAACGCCTTCTCTCACGTCGAAAGCGCCGTAGCACTTCACCTTGGCCCGGTCGCCCTTGGAATACGGAGTCTCGCTGACAATCTTCAGCTCGCCCGTATAGAAATCAAATTCCGTCTTCACATAGGTGAAGCCGTTGATGCGGGAAATGATCAGCGCCGCGTCCTTTCCCAGACCGTTTAAGATCACGCGCAGCGGCTTCTGGCGCACTTTGTTGGCGGAGTTGGCGATGCCGATGGCTCCCTCCGCGGCGGCAAAGGACTCGTGGCCGGCCAGAAATGCGAAGCACTCCGTCTCCTCGCTGAGCAGCATGGACGCCAGATTTCCGTGGCCGATGCCTACCTTTCTGTCGTCCGCCACAGAGCCGGGGATGCAGAAGGCCTGCAGGCCCTCGCCGATGGCCTTGGCCGCTTCTACCGCTGTCACAGCGCCTTTTTTGATGGCGATGGCCGCGCCCAACACGTAGGCCCAGCATACGTCCTCAAAGCAGATCGGCTGAATGCCCTTCGCGATCTCGTACGGATCAAAGCCTTTGTCCGTACACAGCTTTCTCGCTTCCTCCAGATCCTTTATACCGTATTCCTGCATCACCTTTTCGATGCCGGCAATTCTTCTGTCGTAGTTTTCAAATAATTCCATCCTGACACCTCCTACTCTTTCCGCGGATCGATCTTCCTGACAGCTTCGCCGAACCTGCCGTACTCACCGCTGGCCTTCTCAATGGCTTCCATAGGATCCACACCGTCTTTGATGAAATCCATCATTTTGCCCAGGTTTACATATTTATATCCGATGATGTTGTTGTCCTCATCCAGACCTTCCTCCAGAATATATCCTTCTGCCAGTTCCAGATATCTCGGTCCCTTGGCCTCGGTGGAATAGATGGTGCCCACCTGGCTCCTGGTTCCTTTTCCCAGATCCTCAAGGCCCGCGCCGACGGCAAGTCCGTCTTCAGAAAAGGCCGACTGGCTTCTGCCGTATACGATCTGCAGGAACAGTTCTCTCATCGCTGTATTGATTGCATCACAGACCAGGTCTGTGTTCAGTGCCTCTAAAATCGTCTTTCCCACCAGGATCTCTCCCGCCATGGCTGCTGAATGGGTCATGCCGGAGCAGCCGATGGTCTCGATCAGAGCCTCCTGAATGATCCCCTCCTTGACATTGAGGGTCAGCTTACAGGCTCCCTGCTGCGGCGCGCACCAGCCTATGCCGTGGGTCAGACCGGAAATATCCTTGATCTCTTTCGCTTGTACCCATCTTCCTTCTTCAGGAATCGGCGCAGGACCATGATTCGCATCTCTGTTGACAATGCACATGTTCTCCACTTCTCTCGTGTATATCATCTTCTACCTCCATTAAGTATCCTGCTTCCGACCGGCGTCCGCCTCCCATGAGCCCCGTCGATCGAAGTTAATCCTAGTATATCACCCGCGCCCCATTTATTCAACAGGTTTTCGATGGCAGCGCCGCCAAGTGCAGCCAAAAAAACGAAAAACCGCGTCACAAGCGAGGCGCAGTCTTTCGTCGTACTTTATCGCATCAATCGTCGTTTTTTTCTTTTTTTGACCAAAGGGTGTCCGCCGCAGGCTTCCAAACGTCGGCGTACTTACGGCATTTGTTGCACAGCGACTCTACCGCCTCCGGCGACTGCAGATCCGTAGATTTTGCGCCGGTCTCATTGACCATCTGCGTCAGGACATCTGGATTTTCCAGCATCGGGCACGGCCGCAGGTGATTGTCGTTAAACGGCTGGTTGTTGTGGTACGCCATGAAGATCGGCGAATGAAGAATTTCCAGCAGGCTGTTCTCTTTGATGTTGGCGTTGGAATAGTGGACGAAAACGCACGGTTCCGCGTCCCCGTTGGCGTTGATGTGGAAGTAGTTTCTTCCGCCGGCGATACAGCCGCCCACATACTCTCCGTCGTTCTGGAAGTCAAAGCAGAACAGGCCCTGCCCCTTTTCCATGTCCCGGATCTCTCTGATTCTGTGATACATGTATTTCCGCTGTTCCACCGTCGGCAGCAGGTCTACAGACGCATCGCTTCCCACCGGCATGTAGTGGAAGTACATGGAGAACTTGACGCCCTTTTCTATCTCCATGCGGATAAATTCGTCAGAGGTGACCTTTTCGATATTGGCGCTGGTGTAGCAGATCGAAGTTCCGAAGAGACAGCCGTTCTGCTTCAGCAGATCCATGGCACCCATGACCTTTTGATAGACGCCGCCGCCTCTTCTCTGGTCGTTGACCTCCTCGCTGCCCTCCAGGCTGATGGCCAGGTACAGGTTGCCCACCCGCTTCAGATCGTCGCAGAAGGCCTGATCCACCAGGGTTCCGTTGGTAAACGCCATGAAGGCGCAGTCAGGGTGCGCTTCGCACAGCCGTATCAGATCGGCTTTCCTGACCAGGGGTTCCCCGCCGGTGTACATGTAGAAGAAAATGCCCAGCTCCTTGCCCTGCCGGATCACCTGGTCCAGCTCCTCGTAGGTCAGATTCAGCCGGTTGCCGTACTCCGCGGCCCAGCAGCCGGTGCAGTGGAGGTTGCACGCGCTGGTCGGGTCCATCAGGATCAGCCACGGCACGTTGCAGCCGTGTACCTTGCGGGCTTCCTCGATCTTCTTCGTGCCGCAGAACATGGCTTCATAACCGAAGTTCAGGATCGCCGTCTTCAAAACGTTCTTGTCCAGCTCGTCAAAAAATCTTCCTATGTATTTGGACAGAGCGCTGTTTTCGTCCATGGTCAGCCGCTTCAGCCCTTCCAGATTGACCTCCACCTCCGTGTCGGCCAAATAGGTTTCCGCCATCTGGAACATGTCCTTGACAGCCTTGCTCCGGTCTTTGCCCATTCTTCCATAGGCCACGTCGACCGCTTTAGAGAAGGCCATTCTGCCCATTTTATGTTTCATTGTTTGCATCGTCATATCCCCCTTCGCTTATTTTGGCATTTACCATTGTAGTGCAAAGGGAAAGATTTCTCAAATATCAAAACGGCCGATTTGTCAAAAAAGCCAACAGTTGTCTGGTTTTGTCGGAGAGTCAGCAGCCGGCTTTCAGAATATTCAGCGCCTCATCGCGGGTCAGCGCCTTATATCCGCCTTCCATTATCCTGCCGTCGGGAACGCCGCCCATGCCTTCAGTTCCTCCTCTGACAGATCGCCGTTCAGCATTTTCCCTTTCAGCAAAGCCGCGCCGGGACAGCTTGGCGCGAGCCTTTCAAACGACTTTATATCACCTGAAAGCTCTTCCACCTGCCGGACCTCTGCCGCCAGAAGAATACGGCCGCCCGCAGAACCCAGTCGCAGACCATCGCGGCGGCAATCCCGATCACGCCCATATGCAGGACCATTCCGAAGACCCAGGACAGCAGCAGACGCACCGCGATCGTGGAGAAAACCGAAACATACATGGTAAATTTCACATCGCCTGCGGCCCGCAGCCCGTTGCTGAGCGCGCCGGAAAAGGGGTACGCGGCGGCGTTGAACAGGTTGTGGATCAGGACCAGCAGGATCACCAGCCGCTTTGTTTCCAGTTCCAGAGCGTAGAATCTCAAAAACAATGGAGTCAGAAGAAAAATCAGAAGGTTCCATGCCGACGAAAGCAAAAGGGTAATCCTCGTCAGTTTCTTAAAATACTCGTCCGCGGCCTCTGTATCCCCATTTCCCATGCACTGTCCGATGACGGTTATGAACACAGGCCCCATGGCGACGCCAGCTAAAGCGGCCAGCGACCAGATGCTCTGCGCAACGCCGTTGGCCGCGATCTGGTAGGTCCCAAAGAGCGCGGCCATACTGCTCAGCGCCACCTTTACCAGCTGGAAAATGCCGTTTTCCATTCCGTTTGGAATGGCGATCCTCAGGATTTGTTTCATAAAAGTCCCATTCCATTGAAGGATCCACTTCCAGCGATAGAACACCTCATTTTTTCTTTGAAAGCACAGCATGGTAATCACCGCGGCTGAAAATGCCCGGGCAATCAGGGAAGGGTAAGCGACCCCCGCCACGCCTGCATGGAGGGCAAACACGCCGATGAAATTTCCGATGACGTTGATGATATTGGACGCTGCCGACAGATACATGGTCACGCTGGTTTTTCCCATGCTGCGGAAAAGAGCGGCGCCGGAATTGTAAACAGCCAATGCCGGATAGGAATAGGCAGAGATTCTCAGGTAAGTAACACAGGCCTCCATCACAGACGCTTCCACCTTGCCGAACATCAGGCGCAGGATCCCTTCATTCCCAATCAAAACCAGCAGCGCCGCCAACACGGAAAAAATCACGGAGAACGACAGAAGCTGACTGGCGGATTGGCCGGCGTCCTCATCTGCCTTCCTGCCGATATACTGGCTGATCACAACCGCGCCTCCCGACGCCAAAGCTGTAAACAGATAAATAAAGATGGTATTAAACTGATTCACCAGGGAAACGCCGGATACCGCGGCTTCTCCGGCGTAGCTGACCACCAGGGTATCCGCCATTCCCACAAGCATCACCAGCAGCTGCTCTAAAAACAGAGGGATCATCATCGCTTTCAAGCTCTCATTGGAAAACATGACTGTCTGCGGATCCATTTGTTGCTCCATTTTATGATCCATTTGCTGTTCCATGGCCTTTCCTCCCCATTCTGATCTTCTCCGCAGGTGTTTTGACTATTCATCAAAGTGTAAGCCCAGGCTGTTTACCCATTCCATCACCGCATCCTGTGAATCGCTGCCGTTCAATCGTCTGCCGGAAAGGCACACAGCGCCGCTTGTGAGCTGTTCCAGACTGGGCGCGCTGGAATCGATCCCGCTGCCGCCGGAAGTGCAGAACGGAACGATACTTTAGACTACCATAAAAAATGCAGGTGCAGAAATCGAAGCTGCCTGCTTCATCTCTGCACCTACATTATAATTTCTCATTTTACTTATATCAAATACTTGGTTTTTATGCCCTATCGATGCTCAAAAAGCATTGGAAATGTTCAATAAATTTTGTAGCGGCCAGGCTAAAGGGCTGACCGCGTTTCCACGCCAGCACGCTGGTCGTCATAAGCGTGGGAACAAGCGGCCTGTATGCGATCTTCGACTGATCCCAGAACGGTATGGCGCCTTCGATCACCAGAGAATACGCCAGGCCGCCATTGACCATGATGGCGCTGTTAGTGCTTAAATTACTGGTAAAGACGACGTTCAGTTTGTCATAATAGCTGCCGAACCAGCTTGCCAGCTCGCTCTGTATATTCATGCGCCGCGGAAGAATCAAAGGCAGCGTGGACAGATCCTTCGCCGTTACAGCCTCTTTCTCCGAGAGGGGATCGCCCGGACGCATCAGCACCACCCATTTTTCCTTTATATTCAGGCGGATAAAATCGTACTTCTCCATGTCGATCGGCTCAAGAAGCAGGCCAATATCCAGAAGTCCCTTGTCCATCTGTTCCTTTACCAGATCCGCCGTGGCCGTAAAAATATCAAAGGTGACGCGGGGATATTTCTCTCTAAAGGTGTCGATCAGCTCTGGAAGGAGCTGCACGGAGGCGGTTTCCCCGCAGCCAATGGAGATTTTGCCTTCCACCTGCTCCTCCTGCTCCACCAGCTCCTTTTCTGTCTTATCCACCAGCTGCAGAATTTCCTCCGCGCGGCGGCGAAGAAGGATCCCCTCGTTGGTCAGTCTGATCTTCCGCGCCCCTCTGTCGAACAGCTTTACGCCGATTTCCTCCTCCAGCTGCGCAAGCTGGCGGGAAAGAGTCGGCTGCGTGATATGCAAAGCTTCCGAAGCCTTTGTTATGCTTTCTTCCCTGACTACGGTCAGAAAATAGCGAAGAACCCTGATTTCCATAAATCCACCTTTCAATCTGCCATGCTTCATTCCATAGACATATTCTAACACATCATTTCATATTTTTCAAAGCTCTTGCCGCAGTCAGATTGACCGCCTTTGCCGCAGACAGCACCGGGCTTCCATAATATCCGCGGCATGAAACTTTTTCTGAGCCTTCTTTCTCTTTATGTCCGAAAAGAGTATTTCTGGAGGTACTCTATGCAGCGAGAATCTTGTCAAACGCAGATCGCGGAAAATCTGCGTTATCTCAGAACGGTCTTTGGATATACCCAATCGGATATTGCCAGGGCAATCCACGTCTGCCGCTGTACCTATGTGCAGTACGAAAGCGGCAGGAAGCTGCCTCCCACAGAAACGATTCTCGCTCTTGCCCGGTTTTACAGCATCAGCGTCGACGTACTCCTGGAAAACGGCTGCAGGAAATTCGCCAGGAGCATCCTGCAGGCCGACCGCGCCAGGATCGAGTTTTCCCAGCTCCTCTCCATCTTTCTGCAGCTTTCAGACATGCAGCTGCAAAGCCTTCTTCAAAGGGCCAGATTTTTGCTCTCGCGGGAAGAGCAGGCTACATAGCCGCCGCTTCCGCAGGCGTCTTTTTTTCCACTGTGGTACAGCCGATCCTGTGGCTTTCCACGCTGTGGACTTTGATGATCAGATCGTCGGTTTCCAGGTAAGCCTCCGCCCCGTCCTCCGGTATTTCATCAAGAACGCCACAAATGAAGCCGCCAAAGGTATCGTACAGCTCTCCCGGCAGCGCCAGCCCCAGCGCTTCGCCCACGTCGTCGATGTCGGCCCAGCCGTAGACCAGCCATTTGTTCTCATCTAACTGCTGGATATCCTCCGGCTTCGGCGCTTCTTCCTCCTCGCGCAGGTCGCCTACCAGGGCTTCCATCAGGTCGTGAAGGGTGACGATACCCGACAGCCCGCCGTACTCATCGATGACCACGGCAAAGTAAAAGCCTTTCTTTCTCATATTGCGGAACAGCACGTTGGCCTTCATCGTCTCAGGAATGAAGCACGCCTTTTTCACCGCCTTCTCCATGACGGCTTCCCTCGTCTTTGTTTCCAGCCTGAAATACTCTTTGGTGTCCAGCACGCCCCGCACCTCGTCGATGCTGCCGGCGCATACAGGGTAGTACGTATGTCTGCCTCCGCAGACGCTGTCCGCCCATTCCTCCATATCGTCCTCTGTGTCCAGATAGACCACGTCGATCCGGTGGGTGCAGATCTGCTCCGCCGTAATATCGTCAAAGGCAAAGACGTTCTCTATGATCTGGCTCTCGTCCGCGTCGATGATTCCCTGGCGGTTTCCCGCTGTCAGCATCATGCGTATCTCCTCTTCAGACACCTGTTCCTCTCCCTCTTCCGGATCGATGCCGAAGAGCCTGAGGATACCGTTGGTGGACAAAGTCAGCAGAAAGACCAGCGGCGCGAAGACCTTTGATACGCCGTGAAGCAGCCCCGACAGGGCAAGGCCCAGAGCGTCCGCCTTTTTCATGGCGATCCGCTTCGGCACTAACTCGCCGAAGACCAGGTTAAAATAGGCCAGCACCAGGGTGATCAGGACCACCGACGCGGATTTCAGCACGGACGGGGCGATCTGAGGCAGGACCTGCGCCAGCCGCTCAACCAGCGGGCCGGCAAAGCTCTCAGCGGCAAAGGCGCTGCCGAGAAGTCCCGCCAGGGTGATAGCCACCTGAATCGTGGCCAGAAAACGGGCTGGCTGGCAGGTCAGCGCCGTCAGACGCAGGGCCCTCTTGTCGCCGTCCTCCGCCATCTTGGCCAGACGGGTGGCGTTCATGGATATGACGGCGATCTCCGCACTGGCAAACGTAGCATTTAAAAAAATCAACACAACTTGTAATAACACAGCACCTAACATTTCAATTCCTCCATTTAAACATCATCATAGTATTGCCAAAAATACGCAAAAAGGCACAGCCCGGCTGAAAACTCCACGAGAACTGCACGCTGCTGCCGCCGGTTCGCTGAATCGCGCCGGCCGCGCCGAACGCCGGTTCCGCAGCCTTGCCGCTTTGCCGGATCGCCGGTTTGCCCCGCAAGCCCGCGCTGCCGCCGAGCTGCAGTTCCTCTGGTTTTCGCCAGACAATGCCTCCTGATATTACATAACACGACACGGCCCGTCATAATCGTCCATGCGCAGATCCCACCTTTCTTTTCAGTCAGTATATGTTTGCATAGACCATATCATGACGCGGCACGCATCGTCAATGGAACTTTAGGCTTATTTTGTTTTCCCCTTATTTCCCCGCCTGCCGGTGAGACCTCTGCTGAGGACGGCAGTTCTGGCACAGGCCGTAGATGACCGAACCCCTGCACTGCAGATCAAAGCCGTGCTCGCCGCTGATGTGCGCCGCGATCTCCTCCATGAAATGGCAGTCCAGATGGACCACCGTTCCGCAGCTGACGCACTGCAGATGCAGATGGCCGTCGCAGCCCTGCTCCGGCTCGATGTACTGATATGACGCCTTTTCTCCCTTTTCCCCGGCATACTTCATCAGCTGCCCGTCCTTTTCCAGCTTGTCCAGATACCGATAGATGGTCGTCACGTTGACCGGACAGTCCAGCGCCTGCATATGGGCGTCGATATCCCTTACCGTCACCGTCCTGGTGCGGTTGTCCTTGAGAAACTCCATGATTTTCATTCTGTTATGGGTTCTGTATCCCTGCTCAGCCATATCCATGCCCTCCCGTCAAAAGGTGACGCCCAGAACGTCGATGGCGACGCCCCAGATGACGCTGCTGCCGTAGAGCAGCGCCGCGATCATCAGATTTTCCTTCAAATGGTGATTTTCCTTAAACAGCACCAGCAGCCCCACGCCGGCGCTGACCAGCAGGCCGCTCATCATAGGACCCGCCGTGATGATGCCGTCCAGGTACAGCTGGGTGATGATCACCGACGCGGCGCAGTTTGGAATGAGCCCGACCAGCCCGGCCGCGGCCTCCCCCAAAACAGGCACGTTGGAAAACACGGCCCGAAGACTGTCCTCTCCCACAAAATGAATGGCAAAGCCGATCACCAGGGAGATCACCAGAATGAAAAAGAAGACCTTCAGGGTGTGGACCACCGCGTCCAGAAGGACGCCGCCCGCGCAGTGACAGCATTCTTCATCTGTATGGTTAAAGCTCTTCGGCGCCTTCTTCCTGCGGGCCAGCCAGCCAAACAGAATCTCGATGGCAAAGCCGCTGACCATGCCGATGACGATCTTGGCTCCCAGAATGGCCGCGATGGTTCTTACCGGAACCTTTTCGGAAATGAGAATGGGCAGCATCTCATCAGACGTAGACATGTAGACCGCGATCAAAGTTCCCAGAGTCAAAACCCTGCCCATGTAGAAATAGGACGCGGCCGCGGAAAAGCCGCACTGGGGGAACGCGCCGATGATGCCGCCCCAGAGAGGACCGAAACGGCCAGCTTCCCTGATCAGCTTCTGCGGCCTGTCACTGGCCGCATGCTGCAGGATTCCCATGACCAGATAGGTCACGAACAAAAATGGTATCAGCTTTATACTGTCCTTCAAAGCGTCTAAGATAACGTCCAGCATGTCTCCTCCTTTTCCGCCTCCATGGCTTTGCCTGTATGATGATCTGACTGCAAAAGAAAAATGCAACCAGTTTGAATTTGCAAATCAGTTGCATTTTTATTGTAACACGGAAACAAAGGGATGTCAAGGCGGAAGCGGTATAGATACAGGGCCTACGCATGAAAAACATAGACAAGAATCTAAACGGGGTCTGAACACGTGCAGCATAGAGCAGTCGAATCAGCAACCTTTTTTGATTTTTGGGGCAAATTGTTCTGGTCAACCTTTTTTGTAATAATGTGTTCAGTTTTTACAGTACCTT
>CALLDR010000179.1 GCA_937997955.1 uncultured Emergencia sp.
CGCGATTGCTTTTGATCCTCTACTTTGCCAAATCCATCCCGCGGCGTCAATCTCTTAGACATCCAACGGGAAGAATCTTAACACCGTCGTTTCTCGTAAAGGCCATATTCCCGCCTGTGATAACTATCAAAAGATCAGGCTCGCGAAGTGGGACCTGCCGTTCCTTCTCGTTATATTTTTTAATCAGGCGGTGTATTTCAAGAAGATGGCTTGCGCCCTCTTCAATGTCCCTGCTCCCCAGTTTGAATTCGATCAAAGCGTATCTTCCGTCTCTGAGATGCAGCACTGCGTCAGCTTCCAGATCATACCGGTCATGATAGAAGGAAAGCCTTCCTCCCAGCCTCTGAGAATAGATTTTCAAATCCCTGATACACAGCGCTTCGAAGAGGAAACCGAACGTCTTTAGGTCCATTTCCAGTTGTTCCGGCGTCAATCCTAACGCGGCAACCGCAATAGATGGATCTACGAATTCACGTTTTCGCCCCGAACGTATTGCCGACGCAGATCGGATCGCGGGACACCATGCATTCAGATCCTCCAATACAAACAGTCGTTCCAACGCATTCAGATAGGAATCCAGCGTCGGAGCGGATATATTTTCTTCATTGGCCGCGACGTCTTTCAAAAGACTGCTCTTCTTCGCTAAAGTAGAAATGTTTCTGGCATAAGCCTTGAGAATCAGTCTGGTCCATGTGGGATTTTTCTTTATACCGTCTACAGTGGAAATATCCGCTTCGCATATGTTTTCCAGGTAGTCCGAAGCGATCGCCAGCTTGGCCGCATCGCTTTTTCTTCGCAGAGTGCCAGGCCACCCTCCCCGGCATGCCGCAAAAATCAGTTCTTCGACGGATAATCTGGACTGACAGCCGTCAATATCCATGTCCGCATCGTCAAATAGACGTTTTAAAGAGATTTCTCCGCTGGACTCACCGGACTCAAACAGACTCATCGGATACATCTTCAGCCGCGATATTCTTCCCGTGCCAGTATGCAGAATATCTTCGTTATCGACAGAAGTGGAGCCGGTCAAAATAAAAAGTCCCTCTTCCTGTCTCTGATCCACTGCGACTCTTACGGCGTCCCATAAAACCGGAGCATCCTGCCATTCATCGATCAATCTTGGATTTTCTCCTTTCAGCAGCAAAGACGGTTTTGTTTGGGCAGCAGCAAAATAGCCTTCTCTCAGATCCGGATCCTGCATCCGCAAAATGCTTTTTGCCTTTTGCTCCGCAGTTGTAGTCTTGCCGCACCATTTAGGCCCCACAATCAACGTCGCGCCAAAAGCTTCTAAGCGCAGATCCAATTCACTATCCACAATTCGCTCTAAATAGTCGCTCATGTTTCTCATCCTCCTAAAAACAGTATACCCTGTTTTTAGAGAAACATCAACGGCGTTTTGCATTTTTGCGGCATTTTGTTTTATATTTTTGCGCTATTTCATTTTGCATTTTTGCGGTATTTTGTTTTATATTTTTGCGGTATTTTATTTTGTATTTTTGCGACATTTTATTTACCCTAAAACATTCCTCCTTTCATCAAAGGCGCGGCATTGGCGGACGCCTTCACTCCCCTCTTGTCCAGCGCAGGAAGGTATCCTGGGCGATCCCCAGCTCTTTTGCCGCCTGGCGTGAGGTGATCAGCCGCTTGCTCCATGCGTCCTTCACCTGGAAAAAGGCCGGCGGAACCTCTTTTCGCGGCCGGCCGAACTGGACGCCCCGCAGCTTTGCCGCCGCGATCCCCTCCATCTGCCGCTGTTTGATATTTTCCCGCTCCGTCTCCGCCACGTAGGACAGGATCTGCAAAACCAGATCGGCCACAAAGGTGTTGGTCAGATCCCTGCCGTTCTGCCCCGTATCCAAAAGAGGCATATCCAGCACCACGATATCCGTCTGCTTTTCCTTGGTGATGATCCGCCACTGATTGAGGATCTCCTCGTAGTTACGTCCCAGCCGGTCTATGGATTTTACCACCAGACAGTCGCCAGGCCGCAGCTTCCGCATCAGCGTTCTGTAGCGGGGCCGGTTGAAATCCTTTCCGCTCAGCTTGTCCATGTAGATGTTCTCCGGCTCGACGGGAAACGACTCCAGCGCCAGCATCTGCCTGTCCTCATTTTGCTCCTTCGTAGATACTCTGACATATCCAAATACCCTGTTCTTCATTTTTACTCCTCCTTATAAAATGCTAAGAAACATGACAAATAACGTACTCTTATCATTTTACAATGAAGCGAACAAAAAAAGAAAACGCCGCACAGACCTTTTTGTCCATGCGGTGTTCCGTACCGCGGTCAAAGCTATAATCGCCTTTACCGGCCTTCACGCTTCCCGCGGCCGGCATCCATATCGTACAGGCTGCCGAACTTCTCCCGCAGATAGCGGGTATAGCACGCGGGATCAAAGTCCCTGCCGCAGATCCGCCGAATCAGTTCCTTGGGCGCGTACAACATGCCGTGGGCGTACACCTTCTCCGTGAGCCACTGTCGGACAGGCGCGAAATCTCCCGTCTCACAGCATCTCTCCACCACAACGTCCGCCTTCAGCGCCTCAAAGATCTGGGCCGCGTAAGCGGTTCCCAAAGCATAGCTTGGAAAATAGCCGAAGTCTCCTCCCGCCCAGTGAATGTCCTGCAAGATGCCTCTGGCGTCGTCAGGAACCTGAACGCCCAAATACTCCCGGTACAGCCTGTTCCACTCCCCAGGAAGGTCCGATACAGGCAGATCGCCGCTGAAAATGGCCTTTTCCAGCTCATAGCGGATCAAAATGTGCATCGGGTAGGTCAGCTCGTCGGCCTCGGTCCGGATCAGGGACGGCCGGGCCATGTTGACGGCACGGTAAAGCCCTTCCTCCGTAACCCCGGCAAACTGGGCGGGGAACAGCTCCTTCAGCCGCGGCAGCAGAAGTCCGCAGAAAGCCCGGCTCCGGCCAATGTAATTTTCCCACAGCCGGGACTGAGACTCGTGAATCGCCGTGCTGGCGCCCTCTCCCAGAACAGAATGAGCCAGCCCGTCGCTGATGGACAGCTCGTACATGGCGTGGCCGCCCTCGTGAATGACGCTGTACAGGTTGCTGGCCATGTCGTCCTCCGCGTACCGGGTGGTGATACGCACGTCAAACTTGGAAAACTCCGTGGTAAACGGATGGGCGCTCTCGCCCAGCACACAGCGGCTCCGGTCCAGGCCCATGATCTCCATGACAGCCTGAGACAGTGCCTTCTGCCGCTGTACATCAAAAGGCCCTTCCATAAACGATACGTCCGGCTGCTCCGCGTCCTTGAGCTTTCCGATCAAAGGGGCCAGCGCGGCTTTCAGCTCTCCGAAAAAGGCGTCCATGTCCTCCTGGTTCATGCCCCTCTCGTAGTCGTCCATCAAAACGTCATAGGCCGGCTTCTCCGGCGCGATATACCCGGCATACCGCTTTTTCATCTCGATCAGCTTTTCCAGATGAGGAGCGAAGGCCTGAAAGTCGTCGTTCTTTCTCGCTGTCTGCCAGCAGGCCGTCGCCCGGCTGGCCGCCGATTCCATGGCCATGACCTCCTCCTTGGGAACCCGCAGCAGCCGCTCCTGTTCCCGCAACAGTTCTTCCACTTCCCTTCTGGTCTGAAAATCCAACTGGTCCTTCACCTGAGACAGCTCCCGCAGCAGTTCCCCGGTTTCCGGCGCTGTCCGCAGGCTGTATTCCTCTCCGCTGAGGATTTCCAGCGTATCGCTCAGATAATCCGCCCCGCCGGACGGCATCAAAGTAGAGCCGTCATAGTTGAGCAGATTCATCGCGTGTTTATATGCCCGCAGTTTCTTTTGATGGGCCTGCAGCCGCCCGATCTTTTCTTCTGTTCCCATAAATTCCTCCCATAGCGTGTCCTGGTTTCGCTCCCATTAGAATTTCCATTCCCGCGTCTATATATACCTGTCTTTTCCCGCGTACCAGGCGGCTGCGGTCATCGGTATCAAAACCGCCGTCAGCGCAAGCAGGGTGATGGTCCAGTTTCCTGTCATGTCAAAGATGAATCCCATGAGAAACGGCCCCACCGCGGCGATCAGATATCCGGCCGATTGGGTGACGCCCGACAGCGCCGCAGCGATTGCCGGAGTAGACGCCCTGGCGCTGATCATCAGCATGGCCAGGCTGAAGGTCGCGCTGGCGCAGATGGCGCAGAATACGACGCCGACGCAGAGCGGAAGCCTGCTCTCCGCGAAGATCATCAGCCCCATGCCGGCAACATACAGAACAGCCAGCGCCATGGAGAACCGCCTTTGATCCCTTTTTCCACACACCATAGGCGTCAGAAACGCCACGAAGATGCCGATGAGCTGGTAGATGCTGGCCCAATAGCCGGCTTCCTCCGTGGTAAAGCCATGGGTCTGAAGCACCGCCGGCAGCCACGCCACGAAGCAATAGAAAAACATGGACTGCAGTCCCATGTACAGAGACAGCCACCAGGTCACCGGACTGCGCAGAACCTTGCCGCTGTCACCCTGGGTTTCTTCTGCCGTCCCCGGCACGCGCATCCTGACAAAAGGAAGGAACACCAAAAGGGCCGCCGCGGCCAGCAAGATCCATACGGCCAGCGAATTTTTCCAGCCCGCGGCCACTGCTAACGGCACGCTGACAGCGGCCGCGACGCTGGCAAAGGCGCTCATGGCTGACGTGTATACGCCGGTCAGCGTCGACACCTGCCGCGGGAAACAGCCTTTAATCATGGCAGGAAGCAGTACGTTGCCTACAGAAATCCCCACGCCGGACAGCAGAGTTCCCAGGAACAATCCCGCGGTACCGGCATAGGCCCGCACCGCAAGTCCCAGGATCAAAACGCCAAAGCCGGCGGCCATGACGGGTCCTTCGCCCCACTTGGCCGACGCTCTGCCGACAAAGGGCGACGCCGCCGCGAAGGCCAGCAACGGAATGGTCGTAATAAATCCCGCCTCTCCCGCCGAGAGGCCCAGCTCCGCCTGTATCATGGCGGAAAGAGGCCCGATGCCGGTCAGGCAGGCTCTCAGATTGCACGCGATCAAAACGACGGCAAAAAGCAATAGTCTGTTGTTCTTCGTCACTGCTGTGCCCTCCTGTATCCCGCTTCCTGCGCTTCTTCTTCAGATGAGAATACGACCAGATTCTTGGAATCGGCCATGTCGTCATAGGCCCTCTGACCCGGGCAGTGATATACCTTGGAACGGGAATTTCCCCGGATCTCGCCTTCAGCGCTCTGGCTGACATCTTTTGACGCGGACGCCTGGTTGCTGCCGTCGGCATAGTCGATGGTCACGCCTGGCTGGACGTTGTAGACAAAGACATTAAAGCAGACGCTGGCGCCTTTGTCCTCCACGGAAAAGCCTTCCATCTGGACGCCGCGGGCTACCAGCTCGTCGCCGTAGAAAACAGGCGTCACCCGATAGAGGACGTGGCCGCCGGATTCGCGGACGTAGTCGGCCACCAAGTTCTCAAAGGGCAGCATCCCCTCGGTGTTCATATATCTGGTGCCGGTGATCAGGTTCCGCTCGTTGGCGTTCTCCGCGGTCAGCTGGTAGCCCAGCAGGTGGCACCGGTTGTACAGGTACTTGCCGTCCACGAAATCGTATTTGCTGGTCACCCACCCGGTAGGCTTGACAGACCCGATGCTGCCCCGCTTTTCGGTCGGCATCAGATCCTGCCCCACGTTGGCGTAGCAGACGCCGCACCGCCCCAGGCTGTCCAGATCGCTGTACATCTCAAAGGAATCCTCCGTCAGGTCGTCCTCGTCGAAATCAGGCATGTTGTCGTTGACAGCGATATACGGATGCCCGTCGTATTCGGGCAGCTCCTCCACGGTGACGGTCTCGCCCTCGATGCTGAACAGCTTCTCCGCCTGGTTCAGGGCGTCCAGAGCGTCCTCAGCGCTGCACCCGGTCATGGCGAGGGCGGACCCGGCGCAGAGCAGAAGGGCCAGCAAAACCGCGGCCAGTCTGCTCTTCCTCTTCAGATGGTATCTATATGGTTTGTCTTTCATCTTCTGTTCCCCTTTCATCTATCTTCTCATCCTTTGATGTAGGTTTCTTTCGTAATCTTTTCATGAGAATACCCGGCCAGGTCCTCCTTTGCCGCCAGCCGCCAGGAGCCTGCCGCTTCTCCGGCGCGGGCCGGCGCGTCAGAGCTGTTCGACGCCACAAAACCGTCCGACATGTCAGAGCCGTTCGACGCCACAAAACCGTCCGACATGTCAGAGCTGTTCGACGCTGCAGAACCGTCCGACGTCTCAGCACTGTTCGACATCTCCGCGCTGTTCAACGCCTCGCCGGCCCGCTCTTCCGTCAGGGGCAGGTCCAGATACGTATCCGCCGGATAAACCTTGTCCCATCGGAACAGGATCACAGCGTCCAGCTGTCCCTCCTCTGCCGCCGCCCTGAGGGGCTGGCCCTCCGCGAAGTAAAATGCGGCTCCCGCCGCGGCGGCCTCCGCCGGATCCTCGCAGATCAACAGCCGGTCCTTCCACGAGGATTCTGTAAATTGTCCCGCGGAATAGGCGCTTACATACAGCTTTTCATCTCCGATGATTGACAGAATATGCTTTCTTAATTCTCTGTCCTGGCTCTGCCTTCGGCGGTTGAACAGCAGGCCGTTCTTTGGGTCCGCGCATAAAATAGCTTTCATTGTGTTCGCTTTCGTCTCTCCTTCTTTTCTCTTTCTTTCTTTTTCTGAGCCCTTTTCCAGCCCTTCTCCGGTTCTTCTCCGCTTGCGTCCTTCTCTTCTCTGATCAAAAGGCCGCGCCGGTCAGAATGTCGCGCTGGTCAGAATGTTGCGTTGGTCAGAATGTCGCACTGATCAGAATGTTGCGCTGGTCAAAACATCTCTCTGTGGATCTTGTCCACCGGCAGCTCCTCCAGCGCCCGCGGCTGTGGCTCTTCCTTCGGCATGCCCAGGGACAAAATCGCTGACAGCCGATACTGCTCCGGAATCTGCAGCAGCTCCCGGACATAATCATCGGCCAGGCGGCCGTCCTTCCGCTTGCGCAGCCTGCCCTGTATCCAGCAGCTTCCTACGCCCAGGCTGGAAGCCATCAGGTGCATGTGGGCCATGACGATGGAGCAGTCCTCCACCCACACGTCTGTGCTGGTTTCATCGGCGACCACCACCACGGCGCAGTCAGCGCCGGCCAGCATCTTCGCGCCGCAGCCGCGGCATTCTGTCAGGGCCTGCAGGGTCTTCTTGTCCCGCACCAGGATCAGCTCCCATGGCCGCCTTCCTTTGCTGGACGGCGCCAACAGGCCGGCCTGCAGGATCTTTTCTATATGCTCTTCCGCCACCGGCTCTCCCGTGTATTCTCTGACACTGCGCCGGCGCCGCAGGATTTCAAGTAATTCCATGCTTTTTCCTCCTCGTTTCTTTGTTCTGTCTTTATCTTTACTTTACGCTTTTTTCGCGTCTTTCCCCTATCTATTTAAACACCCCGACGCGGTCCGCGTCAAGGGGCTTTTGACCGTATTCCGCCCGGTTTTCTCTGTCCGGATAGGGAAACAGCATGCCATATCTCGTGTTTCCCGCCGTAATTTAAAAGGCTGCCGGATCCGGCAGCCTGGGTGGGTACGTCCCTCTTGGGGATCATACTCTTTGATATAGCTTGCTTCCTCTTTCGTCTCTCTGTATCTGGTAAATGCCTCTTGCCACGATCTGTCTTTCGTCCAATACGCTGCGCACCCGCTCTATGGAGTCGATTCTCAGATAGACGCCGGTGCTGCAGGAATGGGCAACCTGAGGCGGCAGCCTGCGCAAGGTGGAATGCAGCCCATACTCTTCCAGCACGTCTCTGGCATATGCCGCCTTGTAAAAGGACGAAAATGACATGATATATTCTTTTTCCATCGTGTTTCCCCCTAATTTCAGAACAAATTCTTAATCTTGCGTAAGTAATAGGTGAAAAAGGACGCTTTATCTACATCCCGGTCAGCTACCAGATCGCAGGAGCCCAGCTTTTCATCTCCGCAATAGATATCCATGGTTCCGATTTTGTCGCCTTTGTCCACCGGCAGTTTCAGGTTCTTCGGAATATTCACTTTGTAGGACGTCTCTTTCTCCTGGCCTTTCTTTACAAAGGCCGTGGCTTTTTCCCCGGTGACGGCCTGCAGGACATAGGGCTCCCCTTTGTCCAGGGTGATCTTTTTCACTCTCTGGCCTTTTTCCGCCAGGGTCACGGAAGCGTAGTTGGCAAAGCCGTAGTTGAGCAGCTTTGTTACCTCCGCGTTGCGGATCTGAGAGGTCTTCGCGCCCAGCACGACGGCGATCAAAGTGGTTCCGTCACGCTCTGCCGACGCAGACAGGCAGTATCCGGCCTCCTGGGTGTAGCCGGTTTTGATGCCGTTGGCGCCTGGATACTGTTTGATCAGCTTGTTGGTATTGGTAAGGCCAAAGTCCTTCTCCTTGCCCGGAAGGCCCACTTTGATGGTGGTCTGCCAGGTGTTGAACCACTTCTGGGTTTCCTCGTGCTTCAGGAGCAGCCTTGACATTACACTTATATCATATGCGCTGCTGTAGTGATCTGCTACTGGTAATCCGTTGGTATTGACAAAATGGGTATCTCTCATGCCCAGCTCCTGGGCTCTCTTGTTCATCTTCTCCACAAAGACTTCCTCGCTGCCGGCTATGTACTCGGCGGCAGCCACGCATCCGTCGTTGGCGGACACGATGGCGATGCCCTGCAGCAGCTCTTCCAGGGTATGTGTTTCACCCACTTCCATGTACATCTGGCTGCCTCCCATAGATGCGGCCCGCTCTGAAATGGTAACCTGGTCGGTCAGCTTGACTTTGCCGTCGTCAACGGCCTCCATGACCAGCAGCATGGTCATGACCTTGGTGACGGAAGCCAGCGGGAGCTCTTTGTGGGCATCTTGCTCAAAAATCACCTTGCCCGTATCCGCATCTATGAGAACCGCCGCCTTGACGTCCAGCTCCAGGTTGGCGTTCTTTTCATCTTCTGACGGCGCGCCTACGGTTTCCAGGGTATCGGAAACGGTCTCCAGGACCACCGGTTCCTGGGGATTGGCAAAGTGCCTGACGCCCATGATGCCGCCGCCTGCGCAGATGACCAGGGCGCAGGCCATGCACAGCGCCTTTCTTCGATTCTTTCTCATCATAAAACACCTCTCTCATTGGTGTAATATATGAGAGAGGCGAGTGTGATATGACAGCGTCCGTCATGACAGCGGCTGTCAGGAACGGAAAACCGCCGGCCGCTTTTATGAAATTTTTCGTAAAATGATCAAAGCTCCTCTGCTTTGCCAGGGCAGCCCGGCTTCCCGGCCTCAGCAGTCCGCTGTCATGGCCCGGCGCAGCTTTTCCATCTGTCTGACGCCTTTTTCCTGGCTGGTTATGATGGCCTGGAGAATCGGTTTCAGCTCCGGGCAGATGTCGTACTGCAGGGCGTTCTTTGACATGGCGATGGCGCCCTTGTGATGGGGAATCATCTCCTGTATAAAGTTCAGGTTGACGTCGTTGGTCATGGGCGCGCTTCCCATATCGCTGAACATGGTATCCATGATCCGGCTGACGCGCCTTTGATAGAGCATGATGTCCTGGGAGCTGTTCTCCAGACAGCTGCAGCTTTCCTCCGCGGCCAGCATGTTCTGTATGCTCTTGGTCTGGCTGGTGATGATGTCCTCGGCGATGTTCTGCAGCGGCACGCAGGTAGTATACCGCAGCAGGTTGCGGCTCATGTCGATGGCCGCCTGATGATGGGGAATCATCTGCACGATGAAGTTATGGGAAATGCTGTCCGTCAGCCTGGCGCTGGTCATGCCCCGCATCATCTGCTCGAAAATGCAGTAAAACACAGCCAGATAGTCCTTGGCGACGAGACTTAGTTTTGATTGACATTGTTTACTCATGAGAAAACCCTCCTCATGGCAGTATATGCCGCGAAGGAGGGGTTGGTGCGTCAGTTCATGGGGCCGCTGGCCGCAGGCTGCTGTGACGCGCCTGTTTGCCTGGCGCTGGGGCCGCTGTGATGCTCCTGTTTGTCCGGTTTCGCGGGCTGGGCTGGGTTTCTGCAGCGGCTGGAGCTGGGTCTCTGCGGCGGCTATGGCTGGGTTTCTGCGGCGGCTGGGGATCAGACGGCAAAGGGATTATCGCCGCCTTCAAAGTATTTCTTCGCTCCCAAGATGGAGTTTTCGGCCATGTTGGCCACCGCTTCATCGGTATAGAAGGCCATGTGGGAGGTGACAATGACGTTGGCGTAGGACCGCAGAATGGCAAGGCGCGGATTTCCCAAAGGCTCTCCCATGCGGTCAAAATAGTACAGGCCGCTTTCATGCTCCACCACGTCCAGACAGGCGAAGCCGACCTTTCCGGACTCGATGGCGTCGATCAAAGCATCGCTGTCGATCAAAGCGCCTCTGGCGCAGTTCACGATGCCGACGCCGTCTTTCATCACGGCCAGGGCGTCCCGGTCGATCATGTGATAGGTTTCGTCGGTGGCCGGCGCGTGAAGGGTGATGATATCGGACTCCGCAAACAGCCGGTCAAGCTCGACGTACTCGGCCAAAGTCCTGACGGAATCCTTTTGATAGAGGTCATAGGCCAGAATCCTGCAGCCGAAGCCGGACAGGTCGCGGATCACAGCCTCGCCGATACGTCCGGTGCCGATGACGCCTACGGTGCAGCCCGGCAGCTCGCGGCCCAGCTTGCCGCGGAGGGTGAAGTCCTGGACGTCGCCGCGCATCATGATGTGCTTGATCTTGCGCAGACCCATGAGCATCATCATGACGGTATAGTCGGCTACGCTGGCCGGGGAGTAGGTCACGTTGGTCACGCCCATGCCCAGGGACTTGGCGTATTTCCAGTCGATGTGGTCGTAGCCGATGGTCCGGGTGGAGATGCACTTGACGCCCAGCTGGTGATACCTGTCGATCATCTCCCGGCTGATGACGGTGGTGATGATGTCGATGGCGTCGTAACCGGCCGCCAGCTCCGCGTTCTCCAGGCACGGCGTTTCGCTGGTATAGTCGTATTCGATGCCGTATTTCTTGCAGTATTGATCGAAGAAAGGCTTCTCGTCGAAGTCTCTCATGCTGTAGACGAATAGTTTCATTGAAGTACCTCGTATTGTATTAGAATGTCGCTCCTGGCCGGAAAGTGCGGGGAGCGTGGGTAGTTTGATTAGTCGGATTACGTGTAATCGCCGCGCGCTGCGGCCGCGGCTTTACGCTCATAGAAATATGATAGCACAAAAAAGAGGGAAATGGTAGGGTGAGGAGAGGAATTTATGCGGGAAAATGGCGTAAAACAGATCAGACGCATATAAAACAGAGCTTTGAATCACGTTCAAAACCCTGTCTCAGAAAAAATGAACAGCTCTCTCAAAAGTCTGTCAGATTCATGTCGGGAGCTTCGAGAAAGGTCCCTTGGTTATGATCTTCGCCCTTTGGATTCAGTCTCAAATCCTGACCGTTGTTATTCACAAAACTATGGAGCAAAATAAAAAGGTTGGTCGAAATTACATCTACATAAGTAGAAATTCCCTTAAATTAGAGTATATCACGCCTTCCGGACCTGCACAAGATTAATCTGTTTGAATTTTTTAATGGTCGCTTTATGGTTATAAAATGACCGGTATTACTGGACAGAAGCCCGTATCAAATAGAACATATCTAAATTTGCCAGGCTTATAATCATGTGATTTTATATGATGGTATCTATAACAGCAGAGATAGATAAAGTCATTAGACTCAAAATTTGTCACATCAAGTTGCGTATCTACAACAGTAGAAATTAGCTAAAGTCATTAGACGTTCAAATCCTTGATGGTGCTGATGTATCTACAACAGTAGAAATTAGTTAAAGTCATTAGACCGATGCTGTAGAAGAACTGGAAGCAGTATCTACAACAGTAGAAATTAGTTAAAGTCATTAGACGTGAAGGTGATGTAAGGCGCACATACGGATCTACAACAGTAGAAATTAGCTAAAGTCATTAGACGAAATGACGATAATTGACACCACATAATCTACAACAGTA